>CAYRGY010000009.1:0-13373 GCA_964424075.1 uncultured Candidatus Peribacteria bacterium | reverse complement strand
CCGCCCTGCGCCCGCCCGGCGCCTCGCCAAGCGCCACTCGCGCGCCCCAAACAAAACCCGGCCCGCCCGGCGCCCGGCGCGCCAATTCCGGCGTTACAACTTGAGCGTTCCTTGCATCTCCAATCTCCAGCTCTCCCCAAAGCTTAATCTTTATGTTATAATCAAGTAAACTAAAAACAATACTATGGAAAACCAAGACATCAGCATAGTCACCAATATTCTCAAACAAATTCCACTTTTCGAGAATCTGGATGAAGTTGCCAATCAAGAAGTTATTAAGCACATCACTCTGCAATTCTACCCGCACAAACACATAGTTTTCAACGAAGGCGATGAGGGAGATGCTTTTTATATAATTAAAAATGGCATTGTCAGAATCTATCATCCCGGGGAAGATGAAAAGGATGTTGCTATGCTTGGCGAGAATGACTATTTCGGTGAAATGGCTTTAATCTCAGATAATCCTCGTAATGCTACCGCCAAAGTGGAGGAAGATTCAGAGATGTTTCGGCTAATGAAAGCTGATTTGATCAAATTAATCAGTGAGAATGAGGATTTTGCTGCTAAAATAAGCAATACCTACCTTAATCGTTACAAGAAGAACGATCGCTTGCAACGCTTTAACTAATTTACTTTGCCAATTGTCAGTTATCTCATCTTGGCCCATTTAATTGGGGATTATCCTTTGCAGCCACTTAAGCTGGTTAAATATAAATATCAATCCTGGCGCGGAGTGGCGACTCATGTTGGAATACATTTTATAGTAACCTCAGCGCTACTTTATCTTTATTTTTTTAATTTGAATGCCATCCTGATAGCCTTAATGTTAGCGGCTTTTCATTATGTAATTGATCAAACCAAAGCCATTACTGAAAAAAGTGAAACGAATTTTTTGCTTAGCTATTGGCTGGATCAACTTTGTCACTTTACTTCTATTGGTATTGTTACGCTTCTTTCAATCAATCTGGGGCTTTCTCCGGATCAGGAAATGCTCAGCGCAGCCCAAAACCTGCTTTTGCTTAATTGGTATTATCAGCCCTTCCTGATCTATTTCTTCGCTCTAATTATTTTTACTGTATATGCAATTGAATATAGTCGCTATCAACTATTACGTAAAAAAATGGATTTTCCACATTTCCACTTTAACCAAAAAGCAGTCGCCAAAAGACTGTTTATTATCTCTCTCTTCTATATCGCCCTAGTCACCATTGCCACTACTCTTTAGATGCTTCCCGAGCAGATGGTAATTGATTGGTAGTGAGGCGCAAAAAAGTGAAAGTCCAGACAGAAACTGCGAAAACGTGAATGACTCCGTTTAAATATGAGGCAAAAAATAAGCCTATAATTGACGAGCTGGCTGCAACCCACCAGGCCAAAATTGGCAAATTTACTGATGTAAACAAATATAGAATTCCGATAGCACCTACCGGAATTGCCAAGACAAAAAAGACCTGCACAATAATTCTGATTCCGATTAAAATCATCAAAAGGGTCAAAAATAAGGTTTCTTCCAAGTGCTTCACTACCAGAGCAACACTTTTTCCGATTGAAGGAAAGACTCCCTCTTCATCTATGACAATATAATAATCGGTATAGGTAAAAATCACAGCAATAATCAATGCAATTAGCACTAGTACGATAAATGCCGGCAGCAAAACATTTAGCACCTCAAAACCTAGAGTTCTGACAGTCATGGTAAAAACGCCCATTACGGACCAAATACTGAATGTTCTGATCAATAAATGATATTCAAACAGGGGCAGAAAAGAGAGCATACCAAAGGAAATTCCCTGACGTAGTCGAACTTTTTGACCATTTCTCTTTCTGGCAATGATCTGAATGAGTGCTCCTTGGCAAAAAATGGGAAAGATGAAAAACATTAAAGCGACAAAGACTGCAGCAACAATTAATGGGATCAGTAAATTAGGACGAGCCTGAATAAAACCGATTATTTGTTTAGCTAAAACTGAAGAAAAGCTCTCATCCCAGTTTTGAAACGCGGATGAAGAGACTAAGGCATAGTATTGATAGAGTAAATAACCGATACCGACTAGAGTAGTAAAAACTGAGGCAATAGCACTATACCAAAAAATCAAACCCTTATTTTCCTGCGTAAAGACCCAGGCTTCTGCAACAATTTTTTTGTAATTCATCTAAACTGGTGTTTTTCTATTTTTTACCACAAAAAGCTTAGACATTCAAAACTGTATTCATATACTGTATTCATATAATGAAGTCATTAAATAAATTAACCTAAAAACCATGAAAAATCTGCATTCCGGACTCTGGCGTACACTCGTTATTGCAGGTGTGTTTGCTATATTTTCCCCTACAGCTTTTGCGGCCAGCCCTTTTGCCAATGTAATTTTCGATCCCAATCCTGCCCTATTAAATGATCAGAGTGCTACAGAAATTCAGATTTCCTATGAATTGTCGCCGGAAGGTTCAGATTCAATAGAAGTAATTGAGCAGATCAGAGATGCAGAAAATCAAGTTATTTATGTTTTCGGCGAGGAAGGTGCTGACCTGCGAGAACCGGGCACTGTTGAGCTCACTTGGGATGGATCTACAACTAATCCTGAGACACCATTTGCTCCTACCGGTAGCTACAAATTTTACTTGGCAGTTGTTGACGGAAATCAGCAAGAGCTCAGCACCGGAGGTATTGAGGTAAAAACTGTTCCCACTGAATCTATGCAGGTTAATATTAAAACTCAGCAAAACTTTACCAGTGACAAAGACGCCTTTTTTCTTGAATATTTAATTAGTGACGGTGTTGCAGATCAGGGTTTGGATTTATCCTTTGAAATAGTGAATCAAGAAGATCCTCAAAAAAAGCGCACTATTAATTTGAATATTGATAGTGATGGTGATCACACCATGATTTGGACTAAAACCCTTGATGATGGTTCAGAAGCACCACTGGGTGTTTACGACTATACAATAACCGTTTCCGGTGAGCTTGATGGAATGCCTTTTAATACCGTACTTGCTCAGGGTGTTATTGACTACACAGAACCGCTGGTTATCCCTGTCGCATCAGGTTTGTATGCTGATCCCGATCCCTATAATCCCAATGCGGGCAATCTTACACTAGGTTTTACATTAAGCAATATTGAAGACACTCCAACTATTAATACAAAGATTTATCTTAAGGATAACCCGGAAGACATCATAATCGAAATTCCTGACTGGGAATTGCAAGTAGATGGAGTGAATCAAATTATCTGGAATGGTCAGGATAGTGATGGGAATCTGGTCGAGGATGGAGAATATGTTTTTAGTGTTAGCGGCGTTAGCTCTATGGTGGAAATTGAAGAAAAGCTATTATACTTCCAGGTTGAAACTTCTGAAGTAGCTACTTCCTGTGCCGGCTATACCGATCTAGAACCGGACGATCCAGATTGTGAAGCCATCGAATATGTTCAGTCACTTGGTGCCATGACCGGTTATCCGGATGGCAGTTTTGGACCTGATGACATTTTATTACGTGATCAAGTCGCCAAAATCATTTTAATGACCTTCAATCAATTTGATGATGAAGTCGATTATTGCCAGGACGAAGCCGCATTCCCTGATGTTACTGATGACCAATGGTCATATCAATATATTTGCAGAGGAGTAGAGCTCGGCATAATTACCGGTTATGCTTCAGGTGAAGATGCAGGATTCTATAGACCCGGCAGACAAGTTAATCGTGTAGAATTCTTAGCACTTTTACTCCGCAACTTAACTGAAGAAATGCCTGCTGATACTGAGTCATCTTATGTTGATGTGCCTCTGGAGCAGTGGTTTACCGGCTTCGCCAAATTTTCCAAAGATAGTAATCTATTTGAGGGGAATGAATTAAAACCTACTAACTATACAACACGTAGGGAAGTTGCCCAGATAATATATAAGCTTTATATAGCGGAAAAAATATAGTACACCCTATCAAAAGTCTGATTAATCAAAGTCCCGCCTGTCTTTTGCAGTCGGGACTATTTTAGCTTGCGTGGATTTAATGAATCTGCTAAATTTTAGCACGGCGTCTATAGGTTTATCTTTTTTAATATACATTTGAAAATGCAAAGGGACGATAAGAAAAAAGTAATTGGCAGCTATGCCGTCCATCCTAAGGATACAGGCTCTCCACAAGTCCAGGTAGCGATTTTAACTGAGAGAATTAAGCAGTTATCAAAGCACTTAGAAACACACTCCAAGGACAATCACTCAAGAAGAGGCCTTTTAATGATGGTCGGTAAAAGAAGAAAGCTCTTAAATTACTTAAGACTAAATGAGAAGGACAAATATGACGAACTTCTCTCCAAACTGGATTTCAAAAAATAAATCATTTTTTTTGTTTATCAATCATTAAATCTGCCTCTTGCTCACAAGGACAGAATTTTTAACTTAAATAAATATGGATCAAAAAGAATTTACATTAGAGATAGCAGGACGTACTCTTAAAATAGAAACCGGACTTCTAGCCAATCAATCCAGCGGCTCAGTTACTGTCTCACTTGACGATACAGTAGTTTTTGCCAGTGCCATGATGGGAGATCCTCGTGAAGGACTAGATTTCCTTCCCCTTTCTGTTGATTTTGAGGAAAAATACTATGCGGCCGGAAAAATCAAAGGCAGCCGTTTCGTCAAACGCGAAGGTCGTCCCTCTGAAAAGTCAGTGCTTACATCAAGATTAATCGACCGACCTATTCGTCCTTTATTTCCCAAAACCCTCACTAACGAACTACAGTTGATTTGCTCAGTTTTATCTGCGGATCTTGAAGTTGATCCGGGTGCATTAGCAATTATTGCTGCATCTGCAGCGCTAAGCATTTCAGGAATGCCTTTCTCCGGTCCTGTTGGAGCCGTCCGTGTTGGGTTCGCCAAAAATAGCAATGGTGAAGAGGAGCTTTTGATAAATCCAACCTATGAACAAGAGGATAATGGCAGACTGGAGCTTGTTGTTGCCGGTACAGAAGAGGCGATAACCATGGTGGAAGCCGGAGCTAAAGAGATCGATAATGAAACTATGTTAAGAGCTCTCGAACTGGCACATCAGGAAATTAAGAAAATTTGCCAATTTCAAAAAGAATTTATCGCCGCACACAAAAAGCCCGATTTGGAAGTAATTTTGAGAGAATCAAACTCTACAACCCTTGAAGCAGTTCAAAGTACAATCACGACAGATCAGCTTGATGCCGTTTCAGGACCTACCAAAGTTGAAATTAAGAAAAAACTCAAAGAGTTAGAACAAATGCTTTTCGAAAAGTTTGCCGCTCAAATAGAAAGTGGAGAAATCTCCAAAAGTGAGCTAAAAAACGATCTCAACAAGATTTTCGAGAAGAACATGCGCAAAAATATTCTCGAAGCTGAAAAACGCCTTGATGGCCGTAGCCTTGATCAAATCCGACCATTGGATATTAAAGTTGGACTATTACCAAAGACACATGGATCTGCGCTATTCCAAAGAGGAGAAACTCAAGCTTTAAGTATTACCACTCTTGGCTCTCCAGGAGCTGCACAGGTTATAGATACTATGGATGAAGATGAAGAAAAGCGTTATTTCCATCACTATAATTTCCCTCCTTTCTCAGTAGGGGAGACCAAGCCGCTTCGCGGCCCTAGTAGACGTGATATCGGACATGGTAGTTTGGCTGAACGAGCCCTTTTCCCGGTTTTGCCAGAAAAGGAGAAATTCCCTTACACCATCTGGGTGGTTTCCGAAATCATGGGATGTAATGGATCCAGTTCCATGGCTTCTGTCTGCGGTTCAACACTAGCCTTAATGGACGCGGGCGTACCAATTTCCAGTCCAGTGGCAGGAATTGCCATGGGGCTTGTCACTTATGATGGTGACATTGCCAACGGCTACAAAATTTTGACTGACATCCAAGGAATGGAAGACTTTGCCGGTGATATGGATTTCAAAGTTGCCGGTACCAGAACTGGTATTACTGCTTTACAAATGGATATCAAGGTTAAAGGACTGTCTGTAGACTTGCTCAGAGAAGCGCTTCAAAAAGCTGAAGTCGCCCGCAATCAGTTGCTGGATGCCATGGAGCAAGTTATTGCTGCACCACGGGCAGAAATGGCGCCAACAGCTCCAAGAATCACCACAATTAAGATTAATCCGGAAAAGATTCGCGACATTATCGGAAAGGGTGGGGAAACTATTCAAAAAATCACCAAAGAATGTGATGTCGATATTGATATTGAAGATGATGGCTTGGTCATGATTACTTCCAATAATCAGGACGGAGCTAAAAAAGCCGAAGATTGGATCGCCAAAATTACCTATGAACCCAAAGTCGGTGATATTTTCGAAGGAAAAGTCGTACGCATCACAGATTTCGGTGCCTTCGTCGAGATTACTCCAGGCAAGGATGGATTACTCCACGTTTCAGAAATTGCCAATGAGCGTGTCAATAAAGTGGAAGACTATTTGAAGATGGATGACCTGGTCAAAGTAAAGTTAATTGAAATTGATCAACAGGGTCGCTACAAATTATCCAAGAAAGTACTTGATCAACAATAAACCAAAAAGCCTCCTCCCGGAGGCTTTTTTTCTGCATACAAAACTCCTAGCATAAATTATTGCCAAAAGTTAAAAAACATGGCATAATATATTCGTATGCAAATAAAAAATAAATACACATATGCAAAATAGCATTCGTACTTTTACCCTTGGTTTCGCCATGCCAAGACTTTTTGTTATGAACTACGATTTGCTTTGGAAGATAAAAGCTTTCATCAGCAAAATGATGAGCAGAAAAATTATCTTCTAAGTCAAATCCTCACCGAATACATTAAGCGCTTGCGACAAAGGGGATTTTTCTGTTGTGCTGGGCTTCGAATCGTCTTTAGCTAATACATTTCTGGAAGTGTCGACTTTACCTACTAATTTCACCGCCACTCCAAATTCAGCTTCGATTGCACTTTCCGCCACATAGACATTCTGATTCTCAAAAAGTTTTTCCTTACTGAAATTATCAGCAAAGACAATGGTTAGCCGATTATCTTTTAAATCTTCTGGATCGGCTGCGCTAAAAGTTCGTCTGACAACCGGATTATGAATTCTCTTTGCTACTGCTTCCCATTTATCAACAAAATCTTTTAATTTGATGTCCAAGGTAACCTGATTTTTTTCTATCATCACCTCAGGCTTACTGACATCCAACCTGGCCTCAATTTCACGCTCTTTAACCTCAACTTTTGAATCCATTACCACTTGAGCCTCTTTGATATTGCCCTGTGTTCTACTTTCACTCAGCAAGCAAGCCTTCACAGTAGCAATTTCCAGCGGCAATTCAGCTATAGCACTAAATTTCTGCTTTTCCTGTGCGGCTTGAAAGTATTCAATCATTGCCAAAATACGCTGCAATTCTAAATTTTGGCCCGCCTCAACAGCCACAAGCATTCTACTTCGTAAATACTCCAAAAACTCCCGTCCCAAGTGATTCAAATCAACGCCTTGTTGATATGATTCACCAATCAGCGCCACTGCTTCAACATTTTGTCCCGCCAAAATCAGGTTATAAAGCTTCTCAACGGCATCTTGCTGGGATAAACCAAGTACAGATTGCACTTGCTCTAAACTAAGCTCTTTTTGTACTGTCAATTGTTCTAAAAATGTCAGAACATCACGCATACTGCCACGCGCCTGCTTGGCAATTAGCTTCAAAGCTGCCTCTTCCGCCTTAATACCTTCCTCGGAACAAACAAAAGCCAATCTGGCCAGCATTGCCTCTTCTGTGACGCGCTTGAAATCGAATCTCTGGCAGCGTGAAATGATAGTTTCCGGAACTTTATGCACTTCAGTAGTAGCCAAGACAAAATAAACAAAGTTAGGTGGCTCCTCGAGGGTCTTTAGCAGTGCATTAAACGCTTCTTTAGTCAGCATATGCACTTCATCGATAATATAAACCTTATTTTTGGCTCGGGTAGGGGAGAAATTTATTTTTTCACGCAAATCACGGATTTCATCAATTCCTCGATTAGATGCCGCGTCGATTTCCAGAACATCAATCAGCTTGCCGGCTTCAATTTCCTCTGCAATTTCACAACCATCAAAACGGCCATCATCAGACATAGCGTCGGAATTAACACATTTGGCCAGCAAACGAGCCGTTGTGGTTTTTCCTGTGCCGCGAGGACCTGTAAACAAATAGGCATGCGCAATTTGCTCAGCTTTCACTGCATTCAATAGTGTTGTACGGACATGGTCCTGTCCGACTAAACTAGGGAAATCCTGTGGTCGATATTTTCGATATAGTGACATAAAAAATCCTTAACTTGTGGAGCCAATTCTAATCTATCTCCGCTAAGAATAAAACTCATTTCAACTTAAACTCTTTGACTTTTTGTTCTATCAACTGCTTAACTTCCTTTTCAAAATGTTGGGCTGCAAATTTTTCGGCATGTTTACGTATTTTTTCAGGTTGGTACTTCTTATAATTTGTGATTAGTCTACCCAGCCCATCTTCTATCGAGGCCAATGTTTGTTCTGCAAACAATTCTCCGGTTTCTCCCGGAATAACCGTTTCCAATGCGCCACCAACTCCAAAAGCTAATACCGGTTTGCCACAAGCCATTGCTTCCACTGGTACAATGCCAAAATCTTCCTCAGCAGGAAATATCACCGCCTTACAGCCTTCCAAATATTGCCTAGTTTCATCATCCGAAAGACGACCCTTAATTGTTACATTGGGGCCGGCAATACGTCGCAAATAGTCTTCCTCTCTCCCTCCTCCGATAATAATAAGTTTCTTACCGGTTTTATTGAATAAATTCACTGCTAAATCGATCTTTTTATACGGTGTTAACGTTGAAATAATTAAATAATATTCACCCGCTTCACCACCCAGCTCAAATCGATTTACATCAACCCCGGGGTAAATCACCTCTGCAGGAAGTCGATAAAACTTCTCAATTCGTCTTTGTACATGTTTGGAATTAGCTATATATACATCCGGACGATCAGCTGCTACTTTATCCCACATTCGCACTTTATAGAGCGCCTTACGTGCCCACCACTTCTTAAACCAACCTTCCGGTTGTTCTGAAAAATAACGATGAGTATAGTCCCATGCGTAGCGCATCGGTGAATGACAATAACAAATATGCAAACTTGAAGAGTTGGTTAAAACTCCGTGTGCAAAGGCAGAAGAGGAGCTGATAACCAGGTCATATTGCATTAAATCCAAAGTTTCAATTGCTAGCGGCATCCATCCTAGAAAATAACGATAGCGACGCCTCAGCCATTTGGGCAAACGCTGCAAAAAAGAAGTTCGCACCCGCTTGGCCGGAAAATCGCATCCACACTTTTCCTCGTCGTAAAGCAAAGTATAAATGGGTGCATCCGGATAAAGATCAGCAAGCTGTTTGACCACCCTTTCGGCGCCGCCCATTTTAATTAAAAAATCTGTAACAATAGCAACTTTCATTAGACAGCAATCATTTTAAGAAATTCTTGTTCATCAATGGTAGTGACACCATGTTTTTTAGCCTCTTTAGCCTTGGCACTTTGTTTATCCGCTTCTCCCATTAACAAATAGTCGGTATTTCCCGATACAGACCCAGCTACTTTTCCCCCATTCTGTCTGATTCTTTCTTTAGCTTGTTCGCGTGACATATTGTTCAGGGTACCGGATAGTACAAAAGTTTTACCTTTTAATTTAAGCGAAAAAGGTTTTTTTTCTTCTATAAAATGAACGCCCATTTCTTTCGTTTTTTTGAGCAATTCCAGATTCCTTTCAGTTTTAAACCAATTGGCCACTTCAGTCGCCACCTTTTCTCCAAAACCTTCTATACTTAAAAGCTTATCTGTATTTAAATCTCCGGTGACAAGCAATAAATCAGTAATAGTAGCAATAGGCTCTTCAGTGGAATTCAAACGCTCATGACGCAAGAAATTAGCCAGTTCAATGGCGGTCTCTTCCCCCACATGTCTGATTCCCAGTGCAAATAGAAATCTTTCCAAGCTTACCGACTTGGCTTTTTCTATTGAATTCATGATATTCTCAGTTTTCCTTTCTTTAAACAGAGGCAACTCGAGCAATTCCTCTCTTTTCAAAGAATAAAAGTCAGCGAAATCGGAAATAAAATCATATTCTATTAATTGATCGATAATTTTTTCTCCCAAACCATCAATATCCAAAACAGAAACGAAATGAATGAATTTCTCACGATCCTGCGCTGTACAATAGGGATTGACGCATCTTGATATAGCCTCGGATTCAGGCCGTACCAGTTTTGAATTGCAGGCAGGACAGAGTCTGGGAAACCTAAATTCTTCCTCAGTACCGTTACGTAAATCTTTTATCACCGAGACGATTTCCGGAATAACGTCACCGGCCTTTTGAATAATGACAGTATCACCAATGCGTATGTCTTTGCGCAGCAACTCATCTTCATTATGCAATGTAGCTCGGGAAATGGTCGATCCTGCGACTTTGACGGGACTCAATACAGCCACAGGTGTAATTGCTCCTGTTCGCCCCACTTGAACATGAATATCCAAAATTTTTGTTGTAGCCTGCTCGGCAGGAAATTTATAGGCTATGGCATAGCGGGGGGTTTTGGCTGTAGCTCCTAATATCTGCTGCAATGACAATTCATTTACCTTAATTACTGCCCCGTCAATCAAGTAAGCAAAACTATCTTTAGTCTCTTGTAAATCCAACAGAAAGCCTTTAACTTCATCAATATCCTCACAAAACTGAAAGTGTTTTTCCACCGGCAGCCCCAAATCCATCAGTTTTTCCAAAACATTGAGTTGATGCCTTGGTGCACCACTAATATTATTTTCTCCTATTTCATAAAAAAACACAGACAAGTTTCGTTTGGCAGCAACTGCCGGATCCATTTGCCTAACCGAGCCGGCCGCCAAATTCCTTGGATTGTCATATAAGTCTTCACTTTGAGCTTCTCTATCTTTGTTTATTCTCTCAAAATCTTCTTTATTGATATAAACTTCTCCACTAACCTCGAGATCAATATTCTCATTTAATCGCAAGGGAACAGACTCAATGGTTTTAATTGTATGTGTTATATCTTCACCCTGAGAGCCGTCACCGCGAGTTAATGCCCTAATCAGTAGTCCTTTTTCATAGTGCAAAGTGACATTCAACCCATCAATTTTAAGCTCGCAGACGAAATGCATTTTTTGCTCCGCCGGAATCAGTTTGGCGATTCTATCATGCCAATCCTGAATTTCTTCAGCAGAAAAAGCATCAGCCAGGCTCAATCTTTTTGTCTTATGTGGCACCTTGGCAAACTTTTCATCCAACGGTGCACCCACACGTTGAGTCGGTGAATCGGGGGTGATAAATTCAGGAAAGCGGTCTTCAAGCTGTTTAAGCTCCTTTTTCAAGCTGTCTCGCACTTCTTCCGAAACTTCAGATTTATCAAGAATAAAATATTGATAATTCAGCTCGGAGATTTTGGCTTTCAGCTTCTCAATACGGGCTTCGACTTCTTTTCTGTCCATATGGAAATTTCTTGTTTTTATTATTGAGGCAATTTTAGCCTAAAAAACGCATTAAAACTAGAAAAAATCTTCAAAATATGAGAAAATATATAGATTATATTGTTTGATTATGGCCGACACCGCAACTACAGCACAGAAACAAGGAGCATACGCCTTTTACGATCCATCTCATAATGAGGTCATCAATGTCGAGAATGAAGGGCAAAAAGTGCTTTATCTTATTCGCAAAGCCTTCAAGGAAGGTTCAATGTACGCCGGTAGTGACATCGCCCAGGATGTACAAGTCATTCTCAATAAACCCAAAAAAATTGAAGAAGCTGATTATAAACCTTCCAAGGAAGATCAGGAATTTCTCCAAGACATTATCAAAAAAGTGGATTCCGCTAAGATTCAGCTCTACACACCCTCATCTTTACTTAATGATGAAGTTTATCAGCAACTTAATAGTTCAGGAAAAGCTAAGGCAGATTTCGATATTTTGAATTTGCTGAACAAAATTCGAGAAATTAAAAAGCTCTGGGATCAAGGAGACAAGGACACCTATCAACTATTTAATCTTGTTCATTCATTACGCATCACTAAGGAGCGCATAGAAACTGCTGATGGTGATGTGTTTATTATCTAAAATGAAATATCAAATTTTCACAAAAAGACTTGTTTACGATGTTGAAAGGTCAGAAGTGCCTGAGGCACCCGTCGGCTCACCTACACCTGCACCTTCAGTAGCGCCCATTGCAGCAGAAGCCACTCAAGCTCAGGTTGTTCGCACAAGAGAAGCCGGAGTAGATGCTGGGAAAGCAGCAGCTCAAGAACAAGCTGGTTCAACACCTGACACTTCTATTGAAGAAGCTCCAACAAATAATGCTTTAGCAGCTCCAACAGATAATGCTTTAGCAGATGCTGCCGCAACTGAATCAGCGGATAATCAAGCTGACAGTACTTCAGGAAACCAATCTAATCAGCCTGCTTCAAAAGAAGAAGGTGGCATGCTTGCCGGATTCGGAGCCATGTTTTCCAAAGCTTCAGAATTATTTGGCAAAATTATGGAATCCTGGGAAAAAGTCAGTTCTAAGTTTGGAGATATTTGGGATCAAATTAGTGGGAAAATTGATGCTGAAATGCAGAAGCAAGGTGTTGATCTGGGGATATCCGACAATGCTGAGAACACATCTCCCCCCTCAGGTCCCGCCAAGGAAAAAATTGATAGTATGATTTCCGCTTTTACAGAGAACATCACTATTACTAAAGTGGATCTTCAAGGAAAGAATATAGCAGAAGTATTCGGAACCAAAGATTTAACTGCCGATCAACTTTTTGCAGTTTTGCACAAACAACAATGCACTCCTGATACGACTATTAGCAACTTTAACAATGTCAAGCCAGGCGATGTAATCTTTTTTAAAGCTCCCGAAAGTACTGATTCTAGTGCTCCTAAAACTCAAAACGCCAGCCTGGTTACCAAAGTCGACACAACAACAGGAACAATCACCTATATCGATATGACAGCCGGAAATGGTACCGAAAAGCAAATTCAGCTTTCTTCTTCTGAAAAAGGGAATATTTTTGCTATAATGCACCTGAGTCAGGGACTAAGAGGACAGGTTAAAACAGCAGCAACACCTTCTCAGGCACAAGCTACGACAGAAACAAGTGAGTAGGCTTAGTAAGCTTTATTTTAAGCCCGCAATAGTGTAAAATATAAGAATATACAAACATAAATGGCAGACGACATTCAGATACAACCAGCAGGGCAAGGGAATCAGCAGAATCCTCCCACAGGACAAACAACAGGCCAAGGCCCTGTAGTTCAGCAACCAACAACACAAAATCCTCCTCAACAGACCGCACCTGCGCCACCAGCACCGCCTGCGCCACCCGCACCGCCTGCCCCAGCACCACC
>CAYRGY010000008.1:0-16493 GCA_964424075.1 uncultured Candidatus Peribacteria bacterium | reverse complement strand
AGCCCCAGCCACAACCAAAGCCGCAACCAAAGCCGGAGCCGCAGCCAAAGCCGGAGCCGGAGCCTGAATCCCCACCGCCAACAGAGCCTCCTCCTGAATTACCACCGGAGCCTGAGGTGGCTGAAATTGTTCATGAGGAAGAAAATCAAGTTAAAGCTGATCAAATAACTCAACATCTGGTTGAGGAAGATCTAGCTGTTGATGTAGAGCCCGGTGAGCAAGGTCTTTTAGGTAGATTTTTTGACTGGATTACCGGAGGTCTTAAGGCCAGTGACGAAGCGGAAACTAAAGCTGTATCCAAAGCAGAGCAAAAATCTGAGACTCTGGAGGAGGATCAGCCTCAATTACCCGATTTGGGTAGAATTTTGAAGCGAATCTTCATTTATGTAATAGTGGTTATACTTGTTATTGCAGCTTTTTGGTTTGGATCGTCATTGAAATTATATGACAGATTTGTGCAAATATTTAGTACATCTCCACAAGTTGTAGTTGATGATATTCCCAAAGGAGAGGTTGCGGGTGAAGTTGATCGTGAATTGATTGATAGTCCACTATTTAGAACTTCTCAAATAGTAGGTGACAATTTAGGGAATAGGAATGATTTGACAGTGGCGATATTCAGTAATGCGTATTATTTTGGTAAATTGCTTGAGCCGATGCGCATTCGGGAAACCGGGATGACAGCAGCTCTTTATTACGGCTTATATCAGGATCAACTGTTGGCTGCTAATAAGTTTATCTATTATGTTGGCTTTTTGTCTCAATTGATAAATCTATATCAAGTTGATGTCTATGATGTTTTGAATAGTGAAGTTAGAAGAGATTTGAAATTTAAGGAATTTTTCAATGAAACTCAAGATGCATTTGATGAAGGAATGCGGATAAGAGCTGAAATCATGGAAAACTTAGATAGTTTAAATGAATCTTTGGCCAGTGTTCAGCCTGATAAGGATCGTTATGAGGGAGACTTTTTTGCTGCAATTGATAATTTGGAGGGAAGTAAGGCCAATTTTTTGTTGGATTCTTTTGTTGAGTCTGCTCAAAAATATGTAGAGTTGAAGGCTAAGGTGAGTGCTATGCAAAAGCTTCTGG
Organism: uncultured Candidatus Peribacteria bacterium; assembly: GCA_964424075.1. Classification (GTDB taxonomy): domain Bacteria; phylum Patescibacteriota; class Gracilibacteria; order UBA1369; family UBA1369; genus CAYRGY01. Next base: position 15,401 of record CAYRGY010000008.1, on the reverse strand, counting down.
AAAACTATGAAACTGTATTGTTGAAATTAAAATCACGAATTGCAGCATTGCAAGTGAATCAACAAGCCATTATTGAAGGTATTAAAGTGATGGAGATTCCCGGTTCTAATGTTGACGTAGTATTAAAATCGGATTCTAATTAATTCACTTTGATTTTCGCTTGTTCAGTAGTATATTGCCACTGAACAGTCATTATGTTTGTAGAAACCAAGTATGAGCAAAAATTAGCAAAGTATTTTCCAGGAGAGCAAAAGAAGTTATTGGAAAAATTATTGAGTCATGCTCGCTATCTTTATGATTCGCTGTATAGGTATTCCGGTGAGTCTTATTATCTAAGATCACTCAGGTTGACGGTGGAGAAGATTTTACCTATGAGTCCGGATATTGATACGATTATGGCTTCGGTACTTGTAAGCGCTTGCTATTCAAGGAGGTGTAATTTGTCAGAAATTGAGAAACTTTTCGGCATGAAAGTTAGAGAAATGGTGGAAAGTTTGGGTAGAATTAACTCCATCAAGGCACGATATTCTGAATCTGACAATAAGGTGATTGCCAGAATGTTTTTGCATTTGGCCTCGGATATACGAGTTATTTTGATTCGTTTGATGGATAGAATAGAAAATGTGGAAACGCTAAAATATAAAAGTGAAGAAAAGCAAAAGGCTAATGCTAAAGAGATTCTGGAAGTATATGTTCCGATCGCTTCTCAATTAGGTCTCTATCAAATTACTTTGCAATTGGAGGATTTGGCTTTTAGATACTGTTATCCACAAGACTATGATTTAATTAAAAAGGATATTGATGATTATATGGGCAAAACTAAAGTTAGTATGGATGCCATCAAGGTAAACTTGAAGCAAATGCTGAGGAAAGAGGGCTTTGATGTAGAAGTTTCAGGTCGAATAAAAAATGTGTTCAGTATCTATAAAAAAATGAAGAAAAAATCCCGTACTCTGGACAAAATATATGATATTTATGCTATGCGGATTATCCTTAATACTAAAGGTAATAGTCAAAGGGATAGTAAAGAGGAAGTGCAAAAGTTGTATGCTATTTTGAGTTTTTTGCATTCTAAATTTAAATATAGGGCTGATCGATTTAAGGACTATATTTCTCGACCCAAGGGGAACGGTTATCAAAGTCTACATACCGCTATTATAGGCTTGGATCCGCAAGTCTCTAAGCCTACCGAAATTCAGATTAGGACTAATAATATGCATAGTTTTGCGGAATATGGATTGGCTGCTCATTGGATTTATAAAAGAACTAATATTAATGGAAATTTAGATCAGAAATTTATTAATGCTTTAAATAGTTTAAGGACAAATTTGGAGATAGATCATACCAGAACTGCTGCTCTTAAAATTAATTTATACCCGAATCGGGTATTTGTTATGACTGATGATAATCTGGTTAAAGATTTACCCAAAGGTGCAACGCCAATTGATTTGGCTTATGCGATTGATCCGGACACCGGTCATCATTGCCAGTCGGTAAAAATCAACGGAGAACATAGGTCGGTTGAATCTAAGCTAAATAGTGGAGATATTGTGGAAATCATTACTGATAATAATGCCTCACCTCGACTTCATTGGCTGTCTCATGTTGTAACTAAGCATGCCAGGAATCGAATTAAGAATTTTTTTAGAAATTTGGACAAGGAGGATTTGCAGAAGCAAGGCAAAAGTGAGTTTAATGAGTTGCTAAGAGCCTTGAAGTTTCCGCTTTTGGATAGTGATTTAAATTTTTTGCGAGTTTATCAAGGAAGGCGTTTGGGATCTAGAGAAAGAGAATTATTGTTGGAAGATATTGGATCGGGTGTAGTGGATGCTAAAAAGGTGTTTGAGGATACATATGGTCAGGATTATGCAACAGTTTATAATGCATTTAATTCTTCGCAAGAAAAGCCCAAGGAAATTGATTTGTTGCCTAATCAGCGGAAAACCTCCAAAAGTGAGGTTAATCAGGATTTGTTGATTGGTGGAGAGCGAGATATTCCTTATAGAATTGCTAATTGTTGCAATCCAAAGTTGCAGGATGAAATCACAGCCTTTGTCACCAAGAACAATATGGTTAGTATTCATCGGATTTCTTGTAAATTCGTTAAAAATGCTGAAAGTTCCCGTTTGCTTTCTGCAGTTTTGGTAGATGAGTCAGAGGCTGAAAGTGTACAGAAATATCAGATTGCTATGGTGCTGGAAATTAATGAACGCCAGGGATATATTGTGGAAATTGTTAATTTATTGATGCAATACAAGATTAAAATTCTTGATTTTAGTGTGTTGCGTCGAGATTTTGATAAAATCTATCGAAAACTGGTAGTTGATTTGCACAATCAGGATCAGTTTGACGAATTGGTAGATAAGCTGGGCATGATCAGTGGGATTTTGAAGGTATCACGCATGTAATTTTTTGATCAGACTTTCGGCTTTAATATCTTGATGCAAATAGTTATGTAGGAAAATGTTGGTTAAGGCTTGCAATGAGTGCAATTCTTGTTCAGAAATTGTAAAGTTTTCTCCCAGTTGATTTCCTTGAACAATATAATTGATCAATTTAATGAGTTTGAAGTCAATTTGAGTCAGTGTTTCACCTGCATTAGGGTTGGTGTCAGTGGTGCAGAGATGCCCATTTTGATCAATATAAATTATTTGTTCTGCACTAAATCTCTCGCCTGAATAAAAGCAGCGAGAAAGGTCGGGTAAAATACCTAATTGATGCAAAAGTGTAATTTTAAATTGTTCACAGTAAAAATGATATTTACTGCCGGATTCAATGCGTTTTATTGTTTCCAGAATAAGCTTAAAATATTGATGACTTTCTTGATCCGCTGTTAGGCAACGATTGACTATTTCCAGTATTATTTGAGCATGCAATGATTTGTGTAAATCAGATTTAATTGCTAGGAAAGATTCTTCAGTCTGACATTGGGTAACAATCAAATTGTCACCGAGCTTGTAGAGTTGAAAACGGGAAAGTGTTAGGGAATCCAGATGACCTCCTTTGGTACTGAGAATTTTGCGGGAACTTTTGCTGATGGCATTGATTTTTCCGTGTTCCGGGCTAAATAAAGTCAAATAATAATCGTTTTCATTACGATTTTGTTTGCGGATTACCAGGGCTTTGGTGCTGAAGTAACGTGATTTAGTCAAAGATGAGTTTTCCTTGTAAATATCTTTCAACGGTGAGCAAGGTGCTCAGGATACTGAGTAAAATAGTAACTAAAGTTTCAATGATAATAAACTGTGCCAATAAAGCTGTATTGGAAAATTCGGTAAGTAATAGACTTTCTACTCCCAAATAGCGACTGACGAAATAAATGAAAAATAAGCTTAATATGATTGAAATTAGTGCGTAAATTGCAGCTTCCGTCACAAAAGGAGTTCGGACGAAATGAGGAGTTGCTCCTACCAGACGCATTACATAAATTTCTTTTTTGCGATTGTAAATGGTGAGTTGAATGGCATTGATAATAACTAGAGCACCACCAATTACAAAAATAAAGACAATCCAGAAAATCAATTGTTTAATGAAATTGTTAATATTAATTAGGTTCTTTGCAGTTGCTGAGAGAATTTCCTGGTCGGAATTGCTGGCGGGGAATTCTACAAATCGAGAGTAGCTGCTTTTTTGAATATAGTTGATTACATTCTGATGGTCTTGTGCTGATTGAGTGGTAATGCTGAGGCTGGGAGGTAAGGGATTCTTTAAATTAAATTTGGTTAAAAAGTCGGATGTTTCCGGATAGGTTTTTAAGACAAGTCCCAGTGCTTGCTCTTTAGAAATATAGTCGACGGACTTTACTCCAGGAAGATTTTCAATTTGTTCTTGTAATCTGTTTGCGTCATAAAAGCTAATTGAATCTTGAAGGTATATGATAACGTCAATTTTTTCATTCAAGCCGTTTATGGCGTTTTGAGTAATGGTTTTGACTGCTAGAATGCAATTAAATATGCAGATTATAACTGCGATGACCAGAACAGTTGCCAGGGATAAATATTTATTGCGCCAGACATTAGTAAAACCCAATTTGACGGATCGACCGGTTTCCAGAAAAAAATTAGTTGCTTGCTCTTTCAAATTTATTTTGGCGGACTTGGACATTTTGGTCTTTTAATTGCTCTTTGAGGAGCGATGATTTGTATACCTGGGGATGATAAGGCATCAGTCTGACTACCTTTGCATCGATATTAGCATCAATTAGGGTTTTTTCAATGCGCTGGGTGAATATAAATTGGTCATAGCCAAGCACAATGGTTTGAGGCTTATATTTGAGAATAACTTTGTATTTATCGTCATAGTTGCCCAGAAGAACGTGGTCAGCCCATTCGGTTTGTCGCAGATTCTTGAGACGGTTTTTTTCATTGTTGGTTGGATATTCACCTTTGACTGACTTGACGGTGTCATCTCTGGCAAGGATTACCAATACTTCATCTCCATATTCTTTGGCCTGCCTTAGCAAATGTTCATGTCCTGCATGCAAAATATCGAAGGTGCCAAAGGCCATTACCAGCTTATTATGATCGTTTTTAGGTATTTTATTCCAAAACATATTAGGTGTTAGGTGGGAAGTCGGTCGGGAATGAAGATGTTAATATACAGAAGAATTAATAGAACGCAAGTCGCACTAATAATCATCAAGGCAAGAAAGGATTTTTTAAATTTACTGTCAGAAGGGATACGCCAATTGGAAATACCATAAACGACGGCAATTACAGCGAAAGGTATATCGAGCATTCGATTGATGGCATTGGACATGGGTAAATATAGCGAATTGCTGGCCATAAGACCGGTAATGATGTGGCTGGTACCGATTAAAATGAAAAAAAGCAGGGCAGCTTGTCGCAATGATTTGAAGTGGTCATTTTGAGTTTTGTCTAGAGAAGCTTCTTGCTCAGAGGTATTCAGCGGTTTAATAGGTTGAGTGGCAGAAGGATGAAGCGGCGGAGTTGGTTGAGTCGGCGTTGGAGCGGTCGGTGGCGGAGGTGGCGGAGGTGGCGTTGGAGCTGGAGCGGTCGGTGGCGGAGGTGGCGGAGTTGGAGCGGTCGGTGGCGGAGGTGGCGGAGTTGGCGCCGGACTAGCATCAAGTCTAATTGGCCCAGGAGTTGGCTGTGCAGTTGGTTGGGGTGGGCTAGTGGCCTGAGTATTAGAATTCTCGGTTTGATTTGGCTGATTTCCCGCTGGTTTGATTTGAATATCGCTCACGTCTTCAAAAAGTGATTTTTATTGATTCTACCTTAGGATAGCTATTAGTGAAAGTGAAGATTAATTCTTGTTTTTGAAGTAATTTTGTGTAGAATCTGAGTGTTGTAATTTTAATAATATGGCAGAAGAAAAACAAATATCTCCGGATAAAATCAAGCATATAGCGCATTTATCACGTATTGGTATTTCAGAAGACGAGGCAATTAAGTATGCAAATCAGATGAATGGTATTTTGGATTATATGAATATTCTAAGTGAAGTTGATACTGAAGGAGTTGAGATGACTACGCAGGTAACGGGACTTAAAAATGTAATGCGAGAGGATGAAGTTAGAAAATATACTAATCCGGATGAACTTCTAGATTGTTCTGTTTTGCCAAAACTTAATCATTCAATATCAGTTCGAGCAATAATTAAGGATTAATATGGAATTATATAATTTGACTCTGGCACAGGCTGCCCGTGGTATTAGAGAAAAGGATTTTAAACCTTCAGAACTGACAGAATCAGTTTTGGGTCAGATTAATGTTGCTAATGATAATTTGAATGTTTATTTGACTGTGACTGCTGAAAAGGCGCGCCAAGCAGCTTTGGAAGCAGATAAGAGAGCTTCGAGTGGAACACTGAAGTCAATGCTTGATGGTGTGCCGGCCGGAGTTAAAGATATTTTTAATACACGCGGTGTGAGGACAACTTGTGCATCGCATATGCTGGAGGAATTTGTGCCTCCTTATGATGCCACTTCAATCACGCGCTTGAAGGATGCCGGTCTTCTGATGGTGGGAAAAACTAATATGGATGAATTTGCCTGTGGTGGTTCTACTGAACATTCTGCCTTTGGTGTGACCAAAAATCCCTGGGATCATGAACGTGTCGCCGGTGGTTCTTCTGGAGGTTCGGCCGCTGCCGTTGCTGCCGGAATGGGGATGTATACTTTGGGAACTGATACCGGTGGGTCAATTCGTCAGCCTGCATCATATTGTGGAGTAACAGGACTTAAAGTTACTTATGGTCGTGTTTCACGTTCAGGTGTTACAGCAATGGCGTCGTCTCTTGATACTATTGGAGGTTTTGCCTGGACAGCAGAGGATTGTGCATTGCTGCTTCAGGAAGTGGCCGGGCAGGATGAAAAGGATTCTACTACGCCTCCGGTGGATGTACCTGATTATGTAGGAGGATTGAGTCGTGATTTGTCGGGGCTTCGTATCGGTGTGCCTAAGGAATATTTTGCTGAAGGTTTGGATCCTGAAGTTGAGAAAGTTGTTCGTGATTCGTTAAAAGTTTATGAGCAGCTTGGTTGTGAGGTAAGCGAAGTAAGCCTTCCTTATACTAAGTATGCCGTCGCGATTTACTATATTATTATGCCGGCAGAGCTTTCCGCTAACTTGTCGCGTTTTGATGGCATCCGTTTTGGTATGAAACCTTCCGGCGAGGTCAAGGAGTTGATTGATCAATATTATATGACCCGTAATCAGGGCTTCGGAGATGAAATAAAGCGTCGCATTTTGACCGGAACCTATGTTTTGTCTGCCGGATATTTTGACGCATATTACAAAAAGGCACAGAAAGTGCGGACATTGATTATTGAAGATTTTGCTGCTGCATTTAAGGAGGTGGATGTTTTAGTGACTCCAGTAGCACCGACTCCGGCATTTAAGATTGGTGAAAATACCGCAGATCCCTTACAAATGTATTTGCAGGATTCATATACTATTCCGGCTTCAGTAGCCGGACTGGCCGGTCTGTCAATTCCGGCAGGTTTTTCCAGTGATGGACTGCCTATTGGAGTGCAATTAATCGGGCCTCAGTTCAGTGAGGATTTGCTTTTTGCTTTTGGTCATCAGTATCAGGCTGAAACCGATTGGCATTTGAAAAGGCCTTTATAATACAAATAATTTAACCCCCTATATATGAAAAAAGTACTAATGCTATTGTCGCTAGTGTTGTTTATTCCATTGTCGGTTTCTGCTGCTAGCTTTCCGGATGTAAATGATCAGACTCCATATCAGGAGGCAATTTATTGGATGGCTGATCAAGGCGTTGTAGAAGGGTATTTCGATGGTACTTTTGCCCCGGATAAATGCGTTAATAGAGTGGAATTTTTGAAAATCTTGGTTTGGATGAAGCAAATTGATACTACAGATTTTGAAAAAATAACTTTTAACGATACTCAAATTAATGCTTGGTATACGCCTTACCTTAGTGCAGCATTTGGTCTAGGTGTTGTTGAAGGTTATCCAGATGGGTCTTTTAAGCCTGACCAATGCGTGAATAGAGTAGAAGCAATTAAGATGGCCAGTGAGCAATTTTTTGTCTCAGCTGATTGGGGAGTTTCCGGTTATGAATATTTTGAGGATGTTGATTATAATCAATGGTACGGGGAATATATGCAATTGGCTCATAAGCATAATTTACTAGGACAGGATCATGTTAGTGGAAATAATTATGATCCAGCAGGATTTATGTCTAGAAAGGAAGTAGTTGAGCTTTTGTATCGATATAAAGCGTCAGTAGATAATGGTAAGATCAGATATACTGAAGCTTTAACGCCTAAGGAGATTGAACATACTTTACGTTCTGATTCTCCGACAACAATTGTTGATGATGTTCAGGAAGATGTCGTTATTGATGGTGATTGGTATGTTAATGAAGCATTGAACTTCAGAGTTATGATTAATGATTATTGGCTTCAAAGAGGCTATCGAGTTTTGGAAAGAGATGCGACGAATTATGGAGGTGAGACAATCGGAAAAGAGGTTGTGTTTATGGCAGATATGGAAGATTGGAAGAATTACGAGTTTTTTGGAGTTAGGATTGTACCTGTGGCAGCTGTGGAAGCTTTTTCCGAGTGTTCAGCAGCAGAGAGTTTTGAGGGATTTGTACTAAAAACTGATGCGCCGGCTATTTGTCAGAAGGCTGTAGATCTTTTCTATACAAATGAAATTACAAGGGCGGACGGAGAGGTTTATTTACAGATTTACCCAGTATTCCAGGATATTCCAATGGAGTGTGATAATGGAGGTTGTCCATTCCCTCAACATGTTGACTTTGAATTACTCTAGATTTTGAAAATACTTTAGAAGTGGGTAAAAGTGATTAATAGGAGCTTTGAAAAAACTTATCACAATTACATTTCAAGAGCGCAAGCTGGAATTTTTGAAGAGTGAAGGAGTTGATATTAGTATGCAGAGGCTATGAATAATTTATATTTATTTTGCGGAGGGGATAGTTTCTCGGCTCATGAGAAGCTGATGCGCTGGCGAGCGAGTTTTATTGAAAAGTTCGGTGATTTGAATTTACAGCTATTTCATGGGACGGAATTAACGGCAGATGGATTGCAGAGTGCGATTGAAACTTTTCCTTTTTTGAGTGAGAAGCGTTTGGTGATTGTGATGGATATGCTCAAATCTTTGAAGGAAGAGGAGGGGCGCAAGGTTGCGGAGATGGTAAAAAGCATCCCGGAGCATTGTGTGTTAGTTTTTTTTGAGCATGGCAAACCGGATGGACGGACCGTTATGTATAAAACATTGAAGAAATTGGGAGCGGTGGAAGAATTCAAAGCTCTAGAGGGCTCAGAGCTGGCCCAGTGGGTGTCGAAGCGATTCGATACACCGCTTAGTCATGATGTGGTTCGCGAGTTGATTGACTTGGCCGGAGCTGATTTGTGGATATTAAACAGTGAGATTGCTAAGTTGAAACTGTTTGCCGGTGAAAGAGCTTTGACAGTGGAGATGGTACGTGAGCTGGTGTCGCCCAATTTAACCTCGACCGTTTTTAAGTTGACTGATTTGATTGGTGAAAAGAGGGTGGGGGAGGCACTTAGGGTTTTGCGCGTATTGGTGGATAGCGGACAGGAATTGATGGGTATTATGTTTATGTTGGTGCGTCATTTTCGGATTATGGTGCAGGTGCGCGAATTGGTGGAGCAGGGGATGCGTGCTCCGGAAATTGCCAAAAGATTGAAGGAACATCCTTTCGTAATCGGTAAAATGGTAGCGCAATGTCGAAGATTTTCAGGCGAAGAGTTGCGGGCGATTTTAGGAGGTTTGGCTGAAATAGACGTGGCGGTCAAGACCGGAGGAATTCGAATTACAACCGGTGACTTAAGCGAGCTGCAAAGAGCAATTGAAGTTTTGTTAGTGCGTGCTGCGGTTTAAAAAAGAGCCCCCTTGCGGAGGCTCTAAGTTTCTATCGTGCGATTTGTGATTGGGAGAATTCTCCAAACAGTTCAGAAAGTCCCGGAGGAGTATTCTGAATGATACGCTGATCGTAGCGGATAGTGATGGCACCTTCGGTTCCACCTCCATCGGTATAGCTTCTTGTCTTAAAGAGTGGACCGATGTTTCCGAAAACAGATCCGTTAATGGTTAGTGGATTTATATTTACTAGATCAGGATTGATTGCGGCAATGTTACCCAGTGTTGGATCAGATTCATCATCTTTAGTGACAAAGATGGCGCCGGCAATTTGGGTTACGTCATCATCTACATACACATTTCCGTTGATGACAATAATTCCAAGTGAGGCTATATCCTGAGGATTTCCGCTGTTAGTATGAATGCCATATGTGATGTCAGCATTGATGTAGAGATCAGCATTTTTAACTATAATTGTTCTTGCTTTTGAATTAAGTTCCAATCCATTAATTTCCACAGTTTTATTTGTTGCGTCTTTTCCATCGTAGAAATATACAGTTTTATCTGGTTGGGCGAAAGTCGAATTGTCAATTGTACGAAAATCATTGTCCAAATAGCGAGTTAGTCTGTTGACGCTGGCTTCGATGCTTTGATTAATGGATTCTTTGTTCCAATCAATGCCAGGCACAAGCCCGACTTCACAGATTTGGCTGGAAAGATTCTGCGAAACTTGTGAGCCGTAAAGTTTAAGTAAAGTACTTCTAGTTGCGGCGTCGGCTAGATCGAAATTAATGAAGTCTTCTTGGCCTGCCCGACAAACTTCATTGGAGATAGTGAAGATTTGTAGTTCTGGGTCTGCAGTACCGGTTGATACAATTTTTTGTTCTTCTACCGGAATCGGTTTAACGATTGTGCTGGAGATATTTTTGAACGGATAACACATCGAGATGTCTACGCCGTATTCAAGGTCGTCTTCAAGGAAAACGTCTCCACTGGCCCGAGTTACGAAGTAGGAACAGTTTAGTTCCAGGAATACTTCGTTTGATTCGATTGGTGTATTAAATTTGGCATCGCTGCATTCCCACTGATTTTCATCTTCCTCATAGCAATATTGTCCCTTGGTAATTTTCGCTTGGTTTACAAATCTTTCCAAACAATAATCTCCGTTTTTACAATCTTGAATGGTAATACCTGATTCAAGCTTACTTGGTATTTCAATTGTAATTTCATCATCGGGGGTAATTCCAAAGATTGCGATGCTACCATTCGTATTTAGCATGGCACACAGTTCTGAACCATTACAATCATTAGAACTTGCAGTAACAGTACGGCCATTATTTAGCCGGATTTCTAGTTTGCCATCTGCTTTAATAGTGCCTTCGTTTCTAGTAGGAAGCCCTGCTTTCGCGGGAATCATTTCGCTGCGTAAACCGGTTTCAGTTAGAACCGGGTCCTCGATAGTTAGACTCATAGTTTGCTTAACATTAGTATCTCCAACTGTTTTGGTGGTGGAGAAATTGCCAGGTTGAATTGTTAGCTGGTAACTGTAGTCTTGTTCAATTTTACCACTTATAGGGTCAACATTATTAGCATTGACGGATATGTTTTCTGTTCCAGGAAAGTATGTATCGCCATTGGCACTTTTTTGTTTTTTCTCAATAGTCGGTTCAGCGGGAGGAGTATCTTCTGGAGGAGTATCTTTTTCTATTTCGTCTGCACAGAAGTCTGGGAGAGGGTTTTCTTCTGAACAGTCGTAAACACGTAAATTAAATTCATTACGGTTTGTTGACGGTACTGTGTAGCATCTTTGATTTTCTGCTACATCCCTATTGTCTAATTCCCAGCAAAGTGTTTCAGCGGTGCCGGGACGTTTCCAATTATCAACGCAATATCGTCCTTTACCTTCATCCTTTAGTTGAGGAGGAACTGTACATTTTTCGTCTTCTTCTTCCTCTTCCGGAGGTTGAGGGCGGAGGTGATATTGGCAAAGTGAACTGATACCATCTAAATATTCGGCATTTTCCAATCTGATGAACAGATCAGTGTTATCTTTTCCATTTTCAAAGTAGACATTGCCAGTTTTACTGTGATTGTTGACACTGGATATAAAATTATCGGTTTGTGCGCCTGAAACAGGATTGGTTCCGCCGCTAAATTTTCCATCATCGGCTTTAAATCCGACATCACCGGTATAATTTCTAAAGTATGGTGTACCGTTAATAAATTGCATAATTTCTACTGTGACATCCAGTCGTGTTTCTGTAGTTGGGTCAAATGGAATTGGATTGTAATTCACGTCTATATCTGTACAGATAATTCTATCTTCGACAACTTCATCAGGGTTTCCATAGGTTGCAACACTGGCACATGGGTCAGGATCGTTAGGATTTGGAGAGATAGTATCGGTATCATAATATGCTCTGGCTGAAACTGTACCACTGGCATTCGCTGAGGTATCCTGATACCATAAGTATCGACAAGCTGATGGAACAATTTCAGAACCGACAATTTTTGTGAATTCTAAGCATTGAGGATAGCTGTTTAGGTTTAGTGTTGGATCCAGCTCCAGAGAGCCGGCTCCGCTGATAGTCCATAGTGTAGATTCAATTGGATTGCCAGCGCTATCAACAGGATTAACACTTAGTCGATAAATCTGATTTGATTGGCTGATCGTTTCGATTTTAAAGTTATCTTCTTCACAAAACAGTTCTTCTTCATCCGGTTGCACAGTGAATTCGAAGAGACATTCGTCCACATTGTCATCGTCTTCGGCTTTGATTGTTATGCGCGCAGAGCTGCCGTCGGTTGGTAAAACATAAGAATAACGACAAGATGATGGTGCGGTGAAGGTTGGGGTGGCAATACCTTCCAATTCTTCATTCCATTCCAAAGGTTCATTTTGTGGACAACTTTCATCATTGCTATCGTCACCGACAAAGTAGCCATTACCGTTACCGGCTTCACTATAAAAAACAGGCTCATTGGGTGACTCGTCGTCATAAATTGGTGCGGTGATGAAATCAATTTCTGAAATTTCATCGGGATTGATCGCTTGTCCGTTTTCGATTGGTGGGCTGGTTGTGATACCCAAATCCTGACAGATTTTTTCTGGTGGGGATGGTTCAAAAATGCGTTGGACTAAGCAGGCTTCGACTTCGTCCCAAGGGTCTGCCCGGAAGGTAATGGTGTCCTGATCGGCAGGAGTGTAGAGATATTTACAAAGCATGTCGGTTGTGGGGACGTTGACGCCGTATTTATAGGGAACAAGTTCTACACAGCTGGCTTCATTATCAGGGTGAGCTTCAAGTATTCCAAGTGCTGGTGCACCATAAATGGAAAGATTGATGTTATAGCCGGTGAAAGGAGTGTCGTCGGTGCGAGTGGTGTTTTGTAGATCTACGGCTACTTCATAAGTTGTGCCAGGTTCAAGGTCTGATAGGGCGACACTTTCTTCAGTTTCTGTGTCGGTGAAAATCAGACTGAGTTTTTCACAAATACCACCGAGATTTAAGGTTTCCATACATGCTTCGACATCATCACTAGGATTGGCGGATACTGATAGACTGTCGCCATCATCAGCTGTGTATAAATATTTACAATCAAGTGGTACTTCAGTGACATTTACTCCGTATTTGTATGGTTTTGGATCAGTACATTCTTCAATATTGTCTTCTGCTTGCACCAAGTCTCCGATTTCACCTCCGTAAGTGCTTAAATTAATGTTATAAGCAGGAACAGGGGAGCCGTCTGTTCTTGAACTGTCGGCTATGGCGATTTCATAAATTTTTCCTGAGCTAATTTGATCTTTAGTCACTGCTGCACCGTTTGAAGTATCAGTGTAAGTTACGGTGATTTCTTTACATATCGGTGGTGGAGGTGTGTCTGGGATAGTGAACTCAAGTGCACAATCAGCGGCGATTTGTCTATTTACGTTTTTCCCATTGTTGTTAGCAGTATTTACTATTCTACCTTGTCCTTCGATATTTTCACCGTCATTATAGTAGGCTTGAACTTCTACTGTCGTTTCTGCTGGGCCACCAGAATAAAAGACTAGATTTTGTTGTTTAGGATTGGTTTCACTTTGATCTGTGTCCATCAACGGATTGAAACCATTGGCGGATGTAGCGTTGTCGGTAAATTCGCCCTCTTTAACATCACCATTATTGGTAGTAGCCAGCCAACGATATACCAGTGGACGTTCTTCACCTTTACCGGCTGCAAAGCTAGGTTCAACCGTAAGTTTTCCTCCTTCATCAGGATTCAAAGTGCGGCTTGTTCTTTCTACATAAGCGTCAGTTCCTTCAGTTTGGGCTTGAAATGAAGCCCAATTCAAATCAGTACAAGCTTTTAGCGGTGGTGGTGGAGGTGTGTCTGGGATAGTGAATTCTAAATAGCAGTCTTCTGCTTTTTGTCTTTGTATGGTTGTATCATTGTAACTTGGAGTATTTTCAACAGGTCCATGCCCTTCAATGACTAAATTATCTACATAGTAGGCTTGAACTCGGACTGTCGTTCCGGCTGAACCTTCCTTGAAAAATGTTTCTTGTCTTTGCTCTTCATTTAACCCGGTAAGAATATAATCAGTGTCGACAAAAGGATTTCCGCCTACTCCAAATTGGCCGTCATTGTCATGGAACCAACCGTTGACTTTGCCTTGCGGAGTTTCAGCTTCCCATATATAGACCAACTCACGATTTTCAGCAGAATCTGCTGAAAAATTAGGAGTAATTTCAAATAGTCCTTCTTCACCAGGATCAAGTGTTTGCTCAGGCTTTGGACTGAACTCTGTTCCATATTTAGAATTTGCTGGACGAGATTCAAATGATGTCCAGTTTAGGTCTGTACATTGATTTAAAGTTTTATCTGCTTCAACATTTTTCCAAACTGAAACGACAGTACCGATGTCATACCAATAAAAATTGTATCTTAAACCATTGAATGGTTCATTATTCCAAGATATAGGAATAATTCTGTTGTTTTCAATGGAATGTCCAAAATATAAGTTCTTATGTCCATCGTTAGAAGGGTCAAGAAAGCACCATCCTCCGTTTGAACAAGAATTATTTTTATATTTGTCGTAATTACTGAGATTTGCTTTGGGGAATGCACTGTGTAGGACAAGCGCTCGTGAAGTTGTCGTTGCTGTCCATATAGATTTGTTTAAATCCTGTTTATTATCAAAGACAACATTCAGACTTAAATCTCGTTTATCATAGTCTCCAGTGTTAAAATTCCAAATTGGATTTGACATATTGCTTCTAGAATCTGCACTTCTATTGTCACCAGGAAGCGGAATCATGCCTGCGGGAGTAGTGGATCCGAAATTCCAGGTAATTCTGACTGTACTAACTTGGCCACCTGACATTGTTGCGGTTTTGGAAAGCAGAATGCCACCATAATGATTAGGATCCCAGGCACCATCTTTACAATTTATAAAATCAGTTTTAATTTGGCCTGTTTGTCCCGGGAAGTAGGGGCACTTAAGATTGTTAATATTGGTGTTTTGTACGCCATCGTTTTGTATAATTATTTCAAAAGCTTTGACATAAGCTTCATATATATAGTCATCTTCCAAACTATTATAGATAAATGTGTGTATATGTTTCGGATGCTTTATATTGGCTTTATCGCTATATGCCTTAGCAGGTAGTGTATATTGATTTTCTTGACTTGCTGGGATGGAATTATAAGCCTTGGGGAATGGAGTAGTATTATTTCTACAAAGATTTCCTGAACTCAAGTTTTGACCATAGCTCATAATAACACTGCTAGCAGGGCTTAAAGCATCAGGTCCGCCATGAAAGGGCCATACCCAAAGGGAACAGATCGGAAGATTTAGATCTGGTCCAGCTGCTGCTTCTGCCATTGTGTAGCCAGAGAGTAGAGCGAGTAAGGTCAGTGATGCTAGTAATAACTTTTTCATTTTATTAGATTTATATTTTTATCGTGGCTGAAATCCATTATCTGTAGTTGCTGCCGCTGGTGCGTCTGGCGCTGGCGCTGGTGCTGGCGCTGGTGCTGGCGCTGGCGTTGCTGCTGGCGCTGGTGCTGGCGCTGGTG
>CAYRGY010000007.1:0-63208 GCA_964424075.1 uncultured Candidatus Peribacteria bacterium | reverse complement strand
GTGGCGGAATTGGTAGACGCGCGGGACTTAAAATCCCGTGATAGCAATATCGTGCGGGTTCGATTCCCGCCCTCAGCACCAAAATCGTCCGCGAAGCTGGACGACCCATATACTATAGCGCGAGGCGAAAGCCGAGCACTATCTTTTGCCTTTTTTACACCTATAAACTACATAAAACGGTACTTCCGCCTCTTTTCCCCACATTTGAGGGAAATTTTTCAAATCATCTTCTGTAGCTTTGGGATATTCTACAAATTGTATATCAAAACCAAAATACCTTAAACCTTCCCTGAATATATCTTCACTATGCGCATAAGATGAAACATGAAATATTTGTCCATCACCAGTACGCAGCGTTACAGGCATTTGCGCATATTGATCAAACTTATCTTTTCGATAGTTAAAAGAAATCCATTTGGTTTTTGGCTTATCACGATAGATTTGTGGATGGGGTGCAGCAAAAACAAATACACCACCTGGTCTTAAAATTCTATAGGTTTCTTCAAAATGAGAAATGAGATCCATATGATTAAGATGAGGTGCTACATTGATTGATATTGCACTATCAAATGACCTATCCGTAAATAAGCATTGCAAATCGGTCACATCTCCAAAATAGTATTCAGCACCAGTCGAAGATTTTTCTTCCCATTGTCTAGCCTTTGTAATCAGTTGATGCGAATTATCTACTCCCACAACTTTTTGAAAAGTTTCGGTCAATATCCTGGTAACGTGCCCCTCTCCACAACCTAAATCTACCATTTCCCTACCATCAACGCTTGAAATCATATCCAAAACATGCGGTTTGCAGAGAAAATCACTTTGTGAATTGGGATTTTTTCTTGCCCAAAAATCCGCCTGACAATTATATTGCTTATTCATTTACGATGTTAGACTGATTCAGTTATAAAACTAACCAGCTATATTGTCAACGCCTCTTGTTAAATTAATTATTATTCTTTAATATTCATATGTTCATAAAGTAAATATAAAATGCCCAAAATCACTATTCGCCCTCAACGTTTATCCGATGCAAAACGTTTTTATGAGATTCTAGCCAATCCGAATTTTAAATATTTCACTGCCGGCCCGAAATCGATTGATGATGAGCGAAAATTTCTTGCCGGAAACGCACAACGTCGAAAAGATAATATGGAACACAATTACGCCATTCTATTTGATGGAAAGGTTGTTGGAGGAATAGGTATTAAGATAAATCAACATCGTCCCTACATTGGTGAAATCGGCTATTTTGTCGATGAAGATTATTGGGGTAAAGGTATCGCTACTAAAGCAACTAAATTAATGGAAAAAATCGGTTTGAAAGATATGAAGCTTTCCAGAATAGAAATTGTAACTATGCCAAAAAATATCGGCAGTAATAAGGTAGCAATCAAGTGTGGTTATAAAAAGGAAGGTAAATTGCAGAAAGCACTTAAAGATAGAAAAGGAAAATCGCAAGATGCCTGGCTTTATGCAAAAGTAAACTAGAAAAATGACAAAAGTTACTGCTAATGATTCATTTCAGACTAATTATATTTACACACTATCAGAACCGATAGGTGAAAATTTTGACAAAGAATTTAAACCCGAGCTTACTCCCAAACAAATGCTTCAACTGGGCGTTTTCGGAGGCAAATACCTTAATGACTGCCAAGATGAATTCCCCTCTGATTGGTTCAAAAACGCAAAATTATCTGCCCATAAAGATCCGTCATTAAATTATTTCGGAGTTGACGCATCTTTACCTCTAGAAGCTTGGCAGCGCAAAGGCTGGATTTACCCACTTGATCCGCGCGGTTGGTTTCAATGGTATTGCCGCTATTACATGGGCCGTCGTATTCCGGAAGAAGATCAACGTCAAATCAAACGTTGGAAAGCAATACGGCGGCACATTGGTGCAATACGAAAAAACTGCCACCCGGGAGATTTAAATTGCCGACATAAACAAAGACAAGCTGTTCTACATTGGGCCTATGATTCTCGCAAAATATGAAAAACAGAATTAATATTGCTGACTACTTTCGCTATACGGCACGCTACATGCTCCTAGCCTTATTAAGTTTGATATTTATATTCGCTCTAGTCTCCGGTTCACACCTCAATAATGCCGGCTGGATGGGAATTATCTATAACAGTCCCAATGCCATTCCCTGGGCTATCATGCTTTTAATTCTGGCTCTGGCCTGGCGAAAAGAATTAGCGGGTGGAATCGCATTTATAATTCTTGGCATATTCACAGTTTATTTCTTCCAAACTTATCAGGATATTGTCGTCTTTATCATCTTCAGTTTTCCACTAATTGCTTTTGGCGGATTTTTTATTGGAAGCTGGTATTTGAGAAGACAAAAGTAACTGACAGTTAACACAAATATAAGTCCCCCTTCCGGCAACACGAAGTTTTTCAATTAGTGATCCACACTTGTAGCAAGGATCATCTTTTCGGCCATAGACTTGCAAATATTTTTGATGCTTCCCGGAATCTCCTCGTGTTCCACGAAAATCTGATATTGTGGTTCCATTATGTTTTATCCCCTCCTGCAAACAATAAACAATAGATTCCTTCAATCTATGCATTTGTTTGGAATCCAATTTTTCCACTCTTGAGCGCGGATCTAGTCCTGAACGAAAACAAATTTCATCAG
The DNA here is from genome assembly GCA_964424075.1 of uncultured Candidatus Peribacteria bacterium. Lineage (GTDB taxonomy): Bacteria > Patescibacteriota > Gracilibacteria > UBA1369 > UBA1369 > CAYRGY01. The sequence continues at coordinate 60,563 of CAYRGY010000007.1, read as the reverse complement.
CATAAATATTACCTATCCCAGCTATACAACGTTGATTTAGCAAAGTATTCTTAAGTATTCCACGCGAAAAGTTTAGGCATTCAATGCCATCGATAATTGGATCAAATCCAAGTTGATCTATATTGGTTTTTTCCATAAATTCGCTTCGAGGATAAAGACAGATTTGCCCGAATTTTCGAATATCACTGAACATTAATCTGCGCCCATTAGTAAATGTAAAAATTCCGCGCAGAAAGCTTTTATTTTGCAGATCCTCCTCAAAACTAAACATGCCAGTCATTCTTAGATGAACCACCATCACCAATTGATCTGATAATTCAAAAATAATGTATTTACCATGCCTGCGCAGTTTCTCAATACGTTTGCCAGGCAAAATCTCTTCCAACACTGTCGCTGATGGTTTAAAAGTGGAAGCATTTTTAGATTCAAATTTCCAAAACTTACGCCCCTCAACTTGAGGTCGTAATTGACGAATAACTGTTTCTACTTCAGGAAGTTCCGGCATTGCCTACAATTTAAAATTCTTCGTCATTATATACATCAGCGAAAACATTGCATCAATAAAATTAAGCAAATATGTAAGCACAATAAATTTTTGCAGCTCAGAACAGCTCGACAGCACCTGTATATATGAATATTAGTCAAATTCAAGCTTCGCGAATCTGACTTTGGTGGGTCATGCTGGGCTCGAACCAGCGACCGTTCGCTTAAGAGGCGACTGCTCTACCGACTGAGCTAATGACCCACATAGACAGTGTTTTTTGGCGGGAAGAAGCTACCATTAAATCGAGCAGGTGGCAAATGATTTTACTTTGGCGCTACTATCAGTAATAATTCGCAGGCATGAAGAAAATACTTTTTTATACTGACACTCCGCTATTCGGTGGAGCGGAAAAACAAATGTTTGTGCTGGCCAAATACCTGAATGATTATAAAGTTGTATTGGTTTGTCGTGATAATAAACACAATCAGTCTTGGCTACATGAATTTGAAAAGCTACCCCATTGCCAAATAGAAACCGTCAAAACAAATTCTAAAAATGGATTGGGTAATTTTTGGCATTTGCGCAAAGCAATACGCAAACACCAACCAAAACTCATCCATGCTCATTTATGGAATCCCCTAGCCTGTAAATATATTTATCCGGCCACAATTTTAAGTAATATCCCGCTAGTCATAACTGAACATGATCCTTTTAAACTCTCAGCTCCAAAATCTCTTATCAAAAAAATTACTCTTGCTGCTACAAATAAAATAATTTGCATATCAAAAGCAAATCGAAACTTTCTAGCCCAACTTTACCCGCGACATAGTAAAAAATTACAAGTTATTCACAATGGCATTGAGCTAGCTAAACCGATAAAATCCAAACGATCAGGAATTTTAAGCGTTGGAACTTTACATCAGCGCAAAGGATATAGATATTTAATTGAAGCTATCTCCAAACTCCCCGAGCAAAATGTAAAAATTGCAGGAGAAGGTCCTGAAAGAGCAAAACTGGAAAAATTAATAAAAAATTTAAATTTAGTTAATCGTGTTGAATTATTAGGTTATAGAGATGATATTACCAAACTGATGTCAGAGGCAGAAGTGTTCGTATTGCCTAGCTTAAAAGAAGCATTTGGTCTTGTGATTCTGGAAGCTATGCAGGCCGGCACACCAGTCATAAGCACTCGTGCAGGTGGAGTTCCGGAAATCATTACCAACGGTGAAAATGGACTATTAGTTGAAGCTGGGGATTCTCAACAATTAACAGAAGCAATTAAGAAAGTTTTGCTAAAGCGAGACTTAAGCAATAAACTTAGCAAGAGCGGACTTAAACGAGTTAAAGAATTTTCTGCCCAAAAATGTGCGGAACTGACAGCTAAAATATATAGACAATATGCCAAGTAAAGCTAAAACAACATTCACCTGCGCAACTTGCGGCTATAATTCTCCTAAGTGGCTGGGCAAATGCCCCGATTGCGAAGCCTGGAACAGTTTTCAGGAAGGCTTGATCACTAAATCAAAATCAACTGTCCGCCCGGCAATATCCGCAAAACCTGTCAGCCTTGCCCAGGTCAAACATGAATCGACACGCTTAAACACTAATTTTAATGACTTAAATCTAGTGCTTGGTGGCGGCCTGAAAACCGGCAGTCTACTTTTAATGAGCGGCGAGCCTGGCATTGGCAAATCTACATTAACCTTGCAAATATGCCAGCAATTAAGCACACAGCTAAATTCCGTCCTTTACATTTCCGGCGAAGAATCAGTTGAACAAATTAGCGATCGTGCTGCCAGAATTGACTTCCGAGCCGGAGATAATTTCACATTGATCAATGAGACCAACTTGGAACAAATTTTAGCTCATCTTGATCGAAGTGAGCCTGAACTTGTTATCATTGATTCAATTCAAGTGTTGGCTTCTGAAGAAATTCCTTCAATGGCCGGATCAATTAATCAGGTACGCTATTGCACGGAGGCTCTGATGGAATTTGCTAAAAAACGTAATATTACAATAATTATTGTCGGGCATATCAATAAGGATGGGAATCTGGCAGGACCAAAAATTCTTGAGCACTTGGTTGACACTGTATTATTTCTGGAAGGTGATCGTTATCAAAATCTACGTATTTTGCGTTCACTCAAAAATCGTTTCGGTTCTACTAATGAAATTTCCATTTTGGAAATGACCGGGAAGGGATTTACTGAAATCGAAAATCCATCGGAGAGTTTTCTGGAAGGTCGTAAAAAGAATGCTATTGGTTCAAGTATTACGGTAACCACTGAAGGTAATCGACCACTAATTCTAGAAGTACAAGCGCTTACCAGCCCCACAGTTTTTGGCTATCCCAAACGCACGGCCAGCGGATATGACATCAATCGTCTGCAATTACTGGCAGCAGTTATACAAAAATTTCTAAAAATTAATCTAAGCAATCAGGATATATACATCAATGTCATCGGAGGTTTTAAACTTAGAGAGAATGCTAATGATTTAGCCATCATTGCCGCAATTATCTCTTCATATCGGAAAACCCCATTACCACCGGAAACAGTTTTCTTAAGCGAAATCGGCTTATCTGGTGAATTACGTAGCATTAACATGCTAGAGAAACGTATTAAAGAAGCTGAAAAACTTGGCTTCAAACAAATAATCACCTCCAAATTAAAACAGCCTCTAAAATCAAAATCTGAATTAATTCAAATCAGTGAATTGGAAGAATTGCAAAGAATAATTACCTAGTGTTCTATTAATGGTGGCTCTAGCTTTCAACAGCTGTCACTAAATTAAAAAAGCTTTGAGCATTAGCCGTAGTCTCACTTGCAACCTGTTCCAAGGAAACTTGTCTAGTTTCAGCAATCACTTGGGCTGTCTCTGCTACATAAGCCGGCTCATTGCGCTGCCCCCGATACTTCTGCGGAGTTAAATATGGACAATCCGTTTCAACTACATAAAGATTTTTTGGAGCCCGGCTAACAACTTCTCGCAAGTCATCATTCTTAGGATAAGTTACAACTCCGGGGAAAGATGTAATCATGCCTTTACTCCATATCCAGTCAGCTTCACGCAAACCTGCAGTAAAACAATGGAAAAGCACTTTTTTATAGTCACTTTCATCAATTAGCTTGAACATATCCTCATAAGCTTCACGCACATGCAGAATTACAGGCAAATCAAATTCCCTGGCCAGTTCCAGCTGTTCTCGAAAGCGTCTTTTTTGCAAATCCCTGGGTGACAAATCACGATAATAATCCAAACCAATCTCTCCGATAGCCACCGGCAAATTTTCACCAGCTTGTAGCAATTCCTTTGCCTTCTGCAATTGCTGATCATTCATTTTCTCCACCTCATGTGGATGAATTCCCATAGTCCAGTAAATATGTTCATGTTTTGCTGCTAATGCTTGAGCCTTTAATGAATCTTGCCAATCACAACCGACTGTGATCATTCGATCAATTCCAGCATCATAAGCTCGTTTCAAAACTTCCTCTAAATCAGGAAACTTTTGCTTAAAATGTATATGGCAATGTGTATCTATGAGCATTTTTGGGTTTTCTTATCAAAGTTTATAAATATAATTGAGCCGTATTAATATATATCAGTATTATCTATGCCTAATCAATATATAGAAGAATTTGATACCCCAAAAAGCTCTGAAGGCGGAGCAGCACTCGATTCTTCTTTGAAACATTCATTACAAGTAGAAAAAGAGCTCATCAGAAAAGGAATTGTCAGTGGAATCAAGGAAATCACCGGAGATAAAGCTCAAAAAGCTGTAGGAGAATTTTTCAATTATGATGAAGTTAAAGCGCAATTAGCAGAAGATCGAGCCAACAGATTTTTTGAAGAGGCTATGCTTGACGACGAAGACTCTGATCCGCAAGACTCACTACTTCCTCCTCCGAAATCTGTAGAAGAAGGCCCCTATTTATCTGCAGACGAATTGGATGAACCATACTCAGATAGTATAGTATTTGATGAAGATGCAGAATTCAGCTACACTGATGCCAAAATCCGTAGATTATATCGCAGTGTGGTATCTCCTAAAAAACGACGCTAATGAATAATGAGGATGCTCAAATAATCATCGCTCTGCTCAAAGAACAGAACCAATATTTAAAATTCTTATGTTCTAATCAAAAGCGACTCAATAAATGGCATACCATTCAATTCATATATCATACTCTATTAGTACTGGTTCCTCTTCTCGCTATTGTCATATTAGGATGGTACGTTTTCTCACTTTTGAGTGAATATCTTGATGCTTTAAATAACAATGTAAATTTATTAAAAGATGGATATTTAAGCATACATCAAAGCCTAAGCGATGTAATTTCTGACGTTTACGGAATTAGTGATAAAATAGAACAAACTTGGGAAAGCACTACTAATATACTGTTCAATTAAATTAGCCTTAACATTATCCTTATGACACCTGAATATACTAATAATAAACGACCTACACACAGAGATTTACTGGCTGCAGAATCACAAGGTCAAAAGCGCTCCGAAGTCCAACCAGATAGTAATCAAACTGTAGAAGAGATAACTGCTATAGCTAATCAAGATACCCAAATTGCAATTGACGCCCCACCTTCCAGACCAATATCTGAAAAAGATAAAAAAACAAGTATACAGCCAAATTCTCAACAAAGTTTCAACTGGGCAGAATTAGGGATAGATCCGCGTGAGTATTACCGCAGAAACGTTGAAGGAGCCTATTCTGAAAAACCTGATGAATCCAAAAAAAATGATGAAATTCATAGAAAAATTACTCAAAGAGAAATCCCCAAAAACAAAAGGATGATCAAATAATCAACTGGCTGCCTTAGCTAATTTCTTAGCCTGATCCTCTATAATCAAGGTCTCGATAATATCTTCCATATCCCCTTCCATAATTCCGGGCAGATTACTCCAACTTTTCTTTATACGATGATCCGTTACCCTATCTTGAGGGAAATTATAAGTACGAATCTTTTCCGACCTATCCCCTGTTCCAATTTGAGCCAAACGCTCTTCTCCCAACTCTTTAGCTCGTTTCTCCTGTTCCATGGCATATAGGCGAGTTCTTAGCACCTCCATAGCCTTCATTTTATTCTTCAATTGTGACTTTTCATCCTGCATTGAAACAACCAAACCGGTGGGAAGATGAGTAATTCTAACGGCCGAATCTGTTGTATTAACACTTTGCCCGCCTGGACCACTGGACCGATAAACATCAACCTTCAAATCATTATCAGCAATTTCCACATCAAATTCCTCTGCTTCAGGTAAAACTGCAACTGTAATGGTGGAAGTGTGTACACGTCCCTGACTTTCAGTCACCGGTATTCTCTGCACTCGATGCACTCCACTTTCATATTTCATTAATCCATAAGGCATATCACCTCCGATAACTTTAAATACCATTTCCTTAATTCCACCGGCCTCCGCTTCGCTCTTACTAATCATTTCAATGCGATATCCGCTATGTTCCAAATATCTCATATAAGCTCTGGAAAGCTCCGCTCCAAATAAGGCAGCCTCCTCTCCGCCGGCTCCGGCTCGTATCTCTATAATTGCATTTTTAAAATCATTGGGATCCTTGGGTAAAAGTTCAAGTCGTATTAATTCCTCTAGTTCTTCAACCTTATCTTTACCCTGATGAAATTGCTCTTTAGCAAAATCTCTCAATTCCTCATCACTTTCTGATTCCAAAATTTCTTCCGCATCATTTACCTGCTGCTGATTCACCTTTAAATCTCGATATAATGATACAACTTTTCCCAACTCTTTATGTCTTCTCATCAATTGCTGATACTTTTTCTGATCAGAAATTATTTCCGGTTTAGCCAGATCATCCTCCAATTGCAAGTATTCTGTTTCTAAGTTATCTAATTTTTGCTCCATAAAGAGGTGGTTATTTTTATGATACGCGGTATCCCGGCATAATCATTATAAACTTGATACTGCTCGGGATAATATTTATCAAGTAATTCAGTCATAATATCTATTTGACCAAAACCAAATTCACACCAAAAAGAACCGAATGAAATTTTTTTCTGCTGATATTGATCGAATAAAAGACGATAATAATCTAATCCATCATTTCCACCATAAAGAGCTAATGCCGGCTCATAATCCGCTACATTTTGTGCCACAAAATTAAATTTCTGCGTACCAATATAAGGCAAATTTGCAACCACAACATCAAAATATTCATCAATATTCTCCAAAAGATCTGATTTAGCAAAGTTCACACGAGTTTCAATTCCTAAATTAACCGCATTAGAATTGGCAGTTTTTAGCGCTTCAATAGAAACATCAATTCCCACTCCGGTGACATCAAACTGCTCCAATTCTTTAATCAAAGTCAGAATGATATTTCCGGAACCTGTTCCAATATCCAATATTTTTAGCGGCTTTTTTGCTGCTAAAGTCCTAATCGAACTTAGAATTAATTCCACCAGCTCTTCAGTCTCCGGCCGGGGAATTAAGACATGCTCATTCACCTCAAAAGTATAATTGTGAAAATGTTTACTTCCGGTAATTTGCGCTAGCGGTTTGCCGGCTAGCAATGACTCCAATCGAGATACAATCTCTATTTGCTTTTGAATAGATATTTCCATTTCTGCATTAATGAACAAATCTTCCACTCTACAATTTAACTGACTGGCAATTAAAGGCTCAACACTCAACAAATACTGTTCATCTGAACTCAATGTCTTGGCATAGTTGATGATTTCCCCTGTAGTCATACAATTGTGCATTAAAAAAAGCGCTCCTTTATTCAGGTCGCGCTTCTTCATTTGTACTTAATAAAAGCGAAGTTTGTCTTTCTGACTGCGATATTTTTCTCTCATCAAAGCGGCCTTCCTTCTTTTTCCCTTAGTTAATGGTCTTTGAAAATATCTTCTTGATTTCAGCAAATTTAGAATTCGACTAGATTGTACCATTTTATTAAACCTGGAAATACATCTGTCTACTGACTCCTTGGGATTTCGGATAACTCTGATTGCCATGTAATTAATTAAATTTATAAATGTGCTCGGCAGTCGCCTCGCGGGCGCAGACAATATGCAGTTTGAGCGCATAATTGTCAACCTAAATATCAAGATTTTTAACGTTTTGAGCGTGAGCCTGTATGAATTTCTTACGAGGACCAACCTCAGACCCCATTAAAGTCTCAAAAACTCGATCTGCATTTTCCGCATCTTCAACAGTCACTCTATACATAGATCTCACATCAGGATCCATAGTTGTTTCCCACAATTGTTCAGGATTCATTTCACCTAAACCTTTATAACGTTGCATTTTCACTTTCTCCGGTTCGGGAAAACTCTTTAAAGCTTCTTCCTTCTGCTTATCAGTAAAGGCATATTTCATCTTCTTATTATACTCCAATTTAAATAGTGGAGGTTGAGCAATATACAAATTACCCTGATCAATAACCGGTCTTAAATGACGATAAAAGATAGTTAATAATAAAGTACGAATATGCGATCCATCAACATCCGCATCTGTCATTATTATAACTTTATGATAACGCAATTTGGTGATATCTTGAGTTTCACCGATTCCTATACCCAGAGCAATAATCAAATCTTTAATCTCTTTATTTCCTAAAACACGATCAATTCGAGCTTGTTCTACATTTAAAACTTTACCTCTAAGCGGCAAAATAGCTTGAAATCTTCTTTCACGACCTTGCTTGGCAGAACCACCGGCAGAGTCTCCCTCTACCAAGAATAATTCGCCCTCCACAGGATCCTTAGACTGACAATCAGCCAACTTATCAGCCAATCCAAAACTATCTAAAGCTCCCTTTCGCATTACGGTATCACGAGCGGCACGAGCAGCCATGCGAGCTCTTGCAGCTAATGCACATTTTGAAAATATTTGCTTAGCATCATTGGGATTTTCTTCCAAAAACATAGTAAACGCTTCACCAAAAACGTTTTCAACTGCAGTACGCATTTCTGAATTACCCAATTTACTTTTAGTCTGCCCTTCAAATTGAGGATCTTTAAGTCCAACCGAAATTATAGCGGTAAGTCCTTCGCGAACATCATCCGCGGTTAAATTATCCTCCTTTTCTTTTATTAATGCGGTTTTTCGTGCATAAATATTAATAGTTCTGGTTAAAGCAGATCTAAAACCGGTCAAATGCATTCCTCCTTCACCGGTATGAATTGTATTGGCAAAAGTTATCACTTGATCGTTAAAGCTTTGCGAATATTGCAAGGCTATTTCAATGGAACCTTCATCAACTTCGCGATCCAAATAGAAAATTTTATTACCGATCAGTTCTTTATTCTCATTCAAATGTTGTACATATGACTTGATTCCTCCTTCAAAATACAATTGATGACCTCGGCCGGTTCTTTCATCAAAAAATTTTATAGAAACAGCTTTAGTTAAATACGCCTGCTGTCTAAGACGTGTCAAAATAGTATCAAAATCAAATTCAATACTTTCAAATATTTCCGTATCAGGCAAAAAAGTAATTGCTGTTCCTGTACGATCAGTATCACCAATGATTTGTAAATCACTTTGAGCCACACCCGCTTTATACTCCTGCACATGATGCTTACCATTTCTAAACACTTCTGCTTTAAGCCAAGATGAAAGAGCGTTTACAGCTGAAACACCGACACCGTGTAAACCTCCTGAAACTTTATATCCACCTCCTTCTCCAAACTTACCACCTGCGTGCAAAACAGTTAAAACTGTTTCCAGTGCGGATTTGCCAGTCTTGGAATGAGTATCTACAGGAATACCACGACCATCATCAGCAATAGTAACTGATCCGTCATTATTTATTGTTACGTCAATATTCTTACAATGGCCAGCCATTGCTTCATCGATCGAATTATCAACTACCTCTTTGACCAAATGATGTAAACCGGCAACATCGGTGGTTCCGATATACATACCTGGTCTTTTCCGAACAGCAGAGAGACCTTCAAGTACTTGAATATTCTCGGCTCCGTAAGAACTGGAAGTATTTTTATCCATTAAATTCTAGACTAATATAATAAACTCTAGGTCAAAAAACCTTGCCCATTCTAGCGAAAACTAAACTAGCTGACAACAGGAAAGTTTAACGTCTGACTCTGGGCATCCTTACCGGTTCATCTACGCCAGTATCAACTTCAGTAACCTCACCATTCACATCCATAATAACTCTTTCTTCATCGATAGTAGTCTCCGGCTCTTCCGGCTCTTCCGGCTCTTCTGGCTGTGGCTCTGGAATTGAGCCGACGCTGGAATCAGCTTGAACTGCTCCTCCCATAGAACTAATTTGACTACGTACATCATCAATATCCAAACTGGAAGCTCGCTCTTTCTTAAATGCCGCAAATCTTTCTTGTTGATTCTTACCTTTTTGACTTGAGCTGACATATTCTGGTGAATATAAATAAACATTAAACACGGCAAAATCCTTCAAACGTGTATTGAAAAGTTGCGAAATACCTACCTGATATTCGCGAGGTAATTGCAATTCCTCAATTTGCAGCATTAATAGGGTGATAATATTTTGTGCATCACTCAAAGGCACTTCTTCTTCCAGAAAATATTTCTGCAATAGTTTAAGGAAATAAATACGTTGATTGATCATAGTCTGTATTTCTTCGTATTTATCAAGACCTTCAGGCAATAATTTAAGATATTCATTCTCTATAAACAGCTTAGATGTAAAGAAATCAGTCCTATACAACTGTGCGTATTGAGCAAATAAGTTATCCAAGATTTGATTCTGTTGTTGTATTAGCACAACATTCTGTTGCAACTGATCAGAATGCATTTCCAAGACCTCTTTCAAGTCTTCCATGTATTCCTGATAAACCACTTTAATCAAGTTAAAGTTTCTATTTTCAGCATAAAAATTTAAGGCATTCAAATCTTCCTGTAAAAATCTGAACTGGCTGCGCATTTCCTCTTCTGTTCCACCAATACTGTTAAGATAAATATCAATTAACACCTCCTTCAACTCGAAAAGTGAATCATTAGGATTAATAAACGACAAATATTCAATTTCCTGATAAATTTTGGCATCATAATCAGACTTTAGCTCCTCACCATATTCAAGGAAAATTCGATCGGCATTTGTCTTAAAGCTGGTTAATCTTTGCCTACCTTCGTCCAATTTGCCCAAATCGAATAAATATTGACTATCATAGAGCAAATCATAAAGACTGGCCAAAATCCTCATCCCTACTCGCTCATCAGAGAATGTCAGTAAATTATAGGCTTGCAACAAATATTGATCCAATTGATAATTAAACGAATCTAAGCTTTCATATTGTAGACCTCTATCTCGAATCCGTTTTAAACGTTGATTCTTTACGACAATGGCATGCTGTTGATCTTGTGAAATATTATCCGCAAACCAAGCATTGTTTCTCAATTGATCCTTATCAAAAACCAAATATTGAAATTCTTTAATTAACTTTGAAAATAGAAGTCGTGCAATAACACTTTCATTATTGGCGACTTTACTGGCAAAAACGGTAACTTCCCGACCTTGAGGAATTAACAAACTGTTTAATATACTATCATCAACATCAGTAATTGCACTGTCGGGAGCATAATCCTGAGAGACGAAATAGATATCCGCATTATTTGTATTGGCATACACTTTTGCTTTATCATCATCAACCTTCACATAAATAATTGATTGACCCGGGTCAACTACAGCTCCTTCAACCATTATATTTACTTTAGCATTACTGAACATATTATTTAGCCACACCTCCCCCTCGATCAGCTTAAAAACAAATTCGCTGTTTTCCACATCCTGATAAGCGAGTAAAACTCTTGTATCAGGCCCCAATCTCAACTCACCATCACCGGAAAACTCAATTGTAGTAATATCAAGTTCGGAGTTGGCAAAAATATCACCAACTTCAAATACTCCCCCACTTTTTATGTTGTAATTTTCACCGCCACGATTGACGACCAAACTCAACCGCTCATCTGATGTCACAGCAACTTGATTTTCACGTATTTTAGCTTCAGTCACTGAATATGCGCTTTCGTACATGAAAGATCCCCACACACAAAGCGCAGTCAGAGCCAGGATAATCAAATTATGCAATATTTTGCCCATCAAAAGTGTCAATATTATCCAATAATTATAGTCTTTATGCGGTTTTTTGTCAATTTAGTAATGTAATTTTTGCTAACAATTTAAATTTTATAAGAGTAGAATAATTTATAATTTTGTAATCAAAACAAACAATGTGTATCAAGCAATGCCTTAGCGTTTTTCTAATCAGCTTTTTCGCCATTTCGAACACAAATATTGTTCAAGCTGCTACTGATATTAACGATGTTTCCTCTACAAATCCACAGTTTAATGCAATTTACGATTTGGTTCAAAATAAAGCTATTACGCTAGATAATTTTTCCAATTTCCGGCCAGATGACCCAATTAATCGTGTTTCCTTTTTAAAAGCAGCCTTTACTTATATCGATTATCAACCAGAAGGCAGACTCAATTACCATACAGGATTTCTGGATGTGCCTGATCAAAGTTGGTTCGCTCCATATGTCAAAAGAGCTCAGGAAGTACGGCTATTCCCCAGTTTGCCCGGAACAAATTTTCAGCCGGGAGAAACGATTAATCGTCAAGAAGGACTCCTGATTACTACATCACTTTATGGAATTCCAACACCTTTTTCACAACCATCTACTGCTGAACTGTTTGAAGACATTCGCCCCACCAGAATTTATAGCTATCTGTATAAAGCGGCTAAAGATAATCAAATATTTTTCATTAATGATCCTGATTATTTCAGACCTTCCCGCCCTTTAACCCGAGCTGATGCCGCAGAACTGCTTTATCGAACCAAAATTGCCCAAGCATCCGTCCCCGGTGGAGCAATTCTTCCTGAAACTACTCTGGATAGATCCGATTATAATACTGTGGAGAATGAACTGTTTGAAGAAAATACTTTTGAAATATTCCTAGATACCTGGAATCGCATTAATAATGATTTCATTTATCAGGAACAGATCAACAGAGACAAGCTTATTTATGGAGCTATTTCCGGCATGGTTAATAACTTAAATGATCCATATTCCACCTTCCAATCACCTGATGAATTTGGTGAATCATTTATTTATGTTCCTATAGACTATGAAGGAATTGGGGCTGTAATAGAATATGTAGATAACAACTATGTTATTCAAACGACGTTAAACAATTCTCCGGCATTTCGTAGCGGTCTGAAAGCCAATGATATTATTCTGGAAATTGATGGTAAAAATGTTCAAAACCTTACCCCGGAAGAAGTTACCGGACTAATTAAAGGAAAAGCCGGCACAATAGTCAGACTTAAAATTTTACGCGGCAACGAAACACTAAATTTTTCTATCACTAGAGCCCAAATAGACTTACAAAGTATTCACGCTCAAGTCATGCAGAGCGACGTACTTTATATTCGCATCGATCAGTTTACTGAAGATAGTTACAAAGAATTCGACACAATTATAGATACTTTGGTTAATGATAGTATTAATGGAATGATTATAGATATACGCAATAATCCCGGTGGTTATTTAACTACTACCCAAAACATTCTCAATCACTTTCTAGATGAAGGAGAAGCCCAATTCCATACTGTAGACGTGAACAATACCTTGTACACCTTCACTTCTGCCGGACCGGGAGAATTAGCCTCTCTAGACATCATCGTACTAATTAATGAAGGTTCAGCCTCTGCTGCTGAAATTCTGGCCGGAGCCCTCAAAGATCATGGCGTTGCTCAGATTGTCGGCAAGAGTAGCTTCGGTAAAGGTAGTGTGCAAGAAATTACCAATTATCCTGATAGCTCATCGCTAAAATTAACCATTGCTAAATGGCTAACTCCAAATAAACTCGATGTCTCAAAAATAGGAATTGCTCCGGATATAGAAGTTGAATTATCGCCCGAAGCACAACGAAACAATCAAGATCCTCAATTGGACGCAGCGCTTAAGCAATTATAACTACTCATATTCTTCCTCAATAGCATGAGAAGAATCACGTAAAATTTCCTCCGGATTGGTGGTTATAATTTTATCTTCCGTATAAGAAGCAATAATTTGAATAGCTACATGTTTCAATCCGGCGAAGAAAAGTCCCTGACCGACTCCGCTATTTAGTAGCATATATTTCTCACCATCCGTAAGATTAAAGACTTTTTGCAACACTTCTATGGATGCTGGCGATTGCTTCAATAAAAGCTGCATAGCTGAGTTGGTCACAATTGGCTTTCCATAAGAACTTTTCACAAAGTCCTCTACATCCTGAGTAATATTGGCAATACCTAAATAATACTTTCTGGCACGTTTAACTAATCCAAATAAAAACTTGGCGGAATCTTCATGCTGCATCATAGTCCAGGCTTCATCCACAACCAACATTCGACGTTTCAATTCTGATCTGACCTTGGCCCAAATATAATTCAAGATAATATACATAGCAATAGGCCTTAACGAATCTTCCAAATCGCGAATACTGAAAATAACCAAACCACTCTTCATATCAACATTAGTAGGCTTATTGAAAATTCCAGAATAAGTTCCTGTAGTAAATTTCTCAAGACGTTGAGCTAAGTCTTTTGCTCCCTCCATATTAATTAGCAATGAATGTAAATCCTCCATAGTCGGCACAGGCTTTCCTGAAGGATCAATCATATCCATCGTGATACCTTTAAGGGCATAAACATCATTTAGGGCCTTATCCATAATCCCCTCCTCTACCGGAGTCATTCCACCCAACATAATTTTCAATAGACCCATCAGTGTAATCACATTGGCTCGCAATAAATCACCTGGTTGCAACTCTTCATCTTTTAAGGGAGATGGCAAATCAAATGGATTAATACGTCGCTCCGATGTAAGAGATACTTTCAAATACGAACCACCAACAGTTTGTGCCAATGCTTCATATTCATTCTCCGGATCAATGACAATAACGTCAGTACCCATCATCAAGTAGCGCAAAATTTCCAATTTGACCGCATATGACTTACCGGCGCCGGATATCGCAAATACCACTGAATTTGCATTGGGCAGAGAAAATCGATCGAAAATAATTAGTGAGTCATTATGACGATTCAAGCCATACAAAATACCTTCATTAGAGGTAAGATCTGAGGAACTAAAAGGGAAAGTTGTTGAAAGTGGCCCGGTATTCATATTGCGATAAATCTCCAATTCATCCAAACAAAGTGGAATTGTAGAATTAAAACCATGCTCCATTCGCATATCCGCCCTCTTAGTCAAAATCAACTTACTACCAAGCACAGATTCCATTTGTTTGGTCGCTTTTTCTATATTCTTTAATTTATCCGAATAAATTGTAATATACATTGCAAATTGGAAAAACTTCTCCTGACCACGCTGAATCTCAGTTCGCAATTGCTCAGCATCTTCATAAGCAGTTTCCAAAGCCGGGTCACGAATCAATCCTTTCTCTTGATTAATAGCCATCGCAGATTGCATTTGTGTTACCTTTTTCGTCAACACACGCATTATTTTGGCTGACTCAATTGGATATATAAATTGAGAAATATCCATAGTCACATCAAAATTAACCAATGGCGACATCCAATTGGTATCCAGATAACGAGGGTAGGAATAAACTATTAATGTCCGGGCATACATTCCCTCTACTCGAATATTATTATACTGCACATCTATTGATGAAGGTGCAATCAAATCTCTTACCGTAGCCATTCCCTCTTGAAAAATTTTCTCTGACTCCAAAAGTTTTTTACGCTCTTCTGCTTCAGACATGGCCTTTTGCTTTTCCTCAGGAGTCTTGGCCTTCTTAATAGCATCTTCTGGAGTACCTTCATCCAAAGTTTTGGAAGCCTCTTCAATTCCAGCCAATTTTGCTTTCTCAAGCTCTTTTTTACCAGCCTTTATCGCTCCCAACAAGCCCTCTCCAAGCACCTCATTAACTCCTTTACCTGCTGCTTTCTTCTTTTTCTTGGGCTTCTCCAATTCTAATTTTGGCTTACGAGTATCTTCTGCCCTAATTTGAATTGACTGATTCAAAGCTGGAGCAGATTTAGACTCTGCAGCCTGTGCTGACTGATCTAGTCCTTCAAACACCAAATCATCCCTTTCTACAGGCTGCTCAACAGCTTTCTTTTGAGCATCCTTAAGCCAATCCGGCGCTTCTGTCTTTTGAGAAGCAATATCGGCTTGCGCAGTCGGATCATTCTTAGAATCTCCGGTTACCTGTTGATTTTTTTGATCTTCAGCCATTAATTCACATAATTTAATCCATTTATTATAGCAAAAAAACTAGAATTGCTCAAATATTAAAGCTAAACTTCATTGACTTATAAACTATTGGCAGTAAGCTTTCTTTATGCTAATCTTGTCGCGCTAAACGCTAGCCTAATACAGAAATAAGCTTTTAAGCCCTTTTTCATGAGTGATTCAGTAAACGTTCAAAATCCTGCTCCGGAAGGAGAAAATAAATTATTTCAGGATTTTACCAATAGAAATATCAGCACAGAAATGGAAAGTTCCTATTTGGACTATGCCATGAGTGTCATTGTCGCCCGAGCCCTTCCTGATGTTAGAGACGGTTTAAAACCGGTTCACAGACGCATTCTTTATGCCATGGAAAAATCCGGTCTAAGATCAGGCTCAGCATTTCGAAAATCCGCCACCGTTGTGGGTGCTGTGCTAGGAAAATATCATCCTCACGGCGACTCCCCCGTTTATCAGGCCTTAGTTCGTATGGCTCAAGATTTTGCCATGCGCTATCCTTTAATTCATGGTCAAGGAAACTTTGGCTCAATTGATGGAGATCCCGCTGCGCAAATGCGTTATACGGAAGCTAAAATGAATAAAATAGCTGATGAGATTCTGGCTGATATTGAAAAAGATACCATCGACTGGGCTGATAACTATGATGCTACAACTAAAGAACCTCGATATCTACCAACTAAAATACCTAATCTACTTTTAAACGGATCTTCCGGTATTGCAGTTGGCATGGCTACATCTATCGCTCCGCACAATCTGAAAGAAGTGTGTGAAGGAGTAGGCCATTTATTAGAAAACCCGGAGGCAACAGTTGAAGAATTAATGCAATTTATTAAAGGCCCTGATTTTCCGACAGGAGGTATTATTTACGACAATGATGCTATTAAAACAGCATATTCTACCGGTCGCGGCAGTGTTATTATGCGAGCTAAAGCCAATATCGAAGAAAGGAAAGCCGATCGCTTTCAAATTGTGGTTACTGAAATTCCATATCAAGTCAACAAATCTGACCTGATGGCAAAAATAGCTGACTTGGTTAGAGATAAAAAAATTACCGGAATTTCCGACCTGCGCGACGAATCCAAAAAGGATGTCCGTATTGTCATTGAGCTCAAAAAAGAAGCTTTCCCCAAGAAGATACTCAATCAACTTTTCAAATTAACCACATTACAAAGCAGTTTTGCTTTTAATATGATTGCATTAATCGAAAATGGGCTTCAACCTAAACTGCTTGATCTCAAACAAATTTTGGAACATTTCATTGATCATCGTAAAGTGGTAATTCGCCGCCGAACCGAGCATGATTTACGAGTAGCAAAAGAGCGCACACATATTTTAGAAGGCCTTAAAAAAGCCCTTGATCATATTGATGAGATTATTGCCATCATTAAAAAATCTGAAACAAAAGAGGTCGCTCATGCAGCATTAATGAAGAATTTCAGTCTTTCCGATAAACAATCCACCGCGATTCTGGAAATGCGTCTGCAAACTCTGGCCGGCTTGGAGAGAAAGAAAATTGAGGATGAATTGAAAGAAAAATTGGAATTAATCAAGCAACTGGAAGCTATTCTGGCCGATCCGCAAAAAATTATTGATATTGTTAAAACAGAGCTGGAAGAAATTATCGTCAAATACGGAGATGATCGCAAAACAGAGATTAATCCCAATCCAATTGGCAAGTTTTCCAGCAAAGATACAATTCCTAATGAACCAATGATAGTCATGATGAGCCGCGAAAACTATATCAAGCGAGTTCCCACCACTACTTTTCAATCACAAGGACGCGGAGGAAAAGGGATAATAGGAGCGACTACTAAAGATGAAGATGAAATTCGTCTACTTCTACAAACTAATAATCATGATGAATTATTATACTTCACCAATTTGGGAAGAGTGTTCAAATTGCCAGTTTACGAAATACCTCAAGCATCCAGAACAGCCAAAGGAACTCCTGTAGTAAATTTGCTTCAACTAGGAGAAGGAGAGCATATAACTGCAATATTAGCCGCCGGAGAAAAGCTTAGTGGAGACTATCTGGTTATGTGTACCACTAAAGGTACTGTCAAAAAAACTAAAATTGAAGATTTTCAAAATGTACGTAAATCCGGCTTGATAGCCATAAAGCTTCGACCGGGTGACTACTTGAATTGGATCGCTGAAGCCTCAAAAAATGATGAAATCGTAATAGTCTGTCGGGAAGGTAAATCAATTCATTTCAAAGAGTCCGACGTTACGGCAACCGGAAGATCTTCCATGGGTGTTCGGGGAATAAGAATTAAAAATGATGATCATGTCGTAGATATGGTTATTGTTAAAGATCCCGCCAATTCTCAATTACTGGTTATAATGGAAAATGGCCAAGGTAAAAGTTCTGCAGTTAAGGATTATCGCCTGCAAAGTCGTGGCGGAACAGGAGTGAAAGCCGCCAATATCACCAAGAAAACCGGAAAAATAGTAGGAGCCAAAATTATCGAACCCGAATCTAAATGTGATTTGGTAATGGTATCTCGAAAGGGACAAGTCATACGTATTGGGCTTTCATCCTTAAGAGCACAAGGCCGCACCACTTCCGGCGTCTATCTAATGAGACTTAATCAAGAAGATGCAGTCGCTTCCACAACTGTCCTTAAAAATCAAATTACTCCTGATCAAACTATTCAGGATCAGATTAAAAAGGATTTACAGACCACGATTGTCCAAAAATAAAATCGACTTGCCTTAAGATTACTCTAACAATATAATCCACATACTTTAAACGCGAAACAACATGAAAACCGCTATCCAACCAAAGCTGAATCTCGTTATTTTTCACGATGTAACCAGTGGTGCCGAATTTTTTACAACATCTACTCTTAAATCTGACGAAACTCGCAAAGTAGATGGAAAAGAATACTTTATCATTAAAGTGGAAACTTCTTCCGCATCACATCCTTTCTATACCGGAACACAAAAAACTGCTTCCAAAGGTGATCAGATTAAGAAATATATGGAAAAAGTGGCTAAAGCTCAAAAAGGAAAGAGTAAATCTGCCAAAGCTGAAACTGAAAAAGAAGAGGCAAAAGAACAAGAAGACAAGCAGGATTAATTATACCAACCCTGAAAAAAGAGGTCCTCATAAAGGCCTCTTTTTTCATGTCTGACTTCGTTTTGATTGCAAATCATGTTATAAAATCATCAATGTTTGAATTTGAAATTAAAAATCAAGAGGGAAAAGCCCGTTGCGGCGTTTTTAAAACACCACATGGAAATATTGAAACACCAATTTTCATGCCCGTGGGAACGCTCGGTTCTGTCAAAAGCGTTTCTGCCGATGAATTGGAAGCAATTGGTAGCCAAATTATTCTGGCTAACACCTATCACCTGTTTTTAAGACCCGGCGAACAGTTAATTAAAGCTATGGGCGGCTTACACAAATGGTCCGCTTGGAATAAACCAATTTTGACCGATTCCGGTGGATATCAGGTTTTTTCCCTTGGCGAGGGCAACAAGGCCGGTGAATCTAATGTAAAAATAAAAGCTGACGGCGTTGAATTTCGCTCTCATCTTGACGGTAGTAAGCATTTTTTTACGCCAGAAAAAGTAATTGAGATTGAACATGCACTAGGCGCAGACATTATCATGCAATTGGACGAGTGCGCCCCGCATGATTCAGAAAAAAACTATGCCCGTCAGGCAATGGAGAGAACTTACAAATGGGCTCAGCAATCAGTCAAACATCATCAAAAACTTGAACAACATAAAAACGCTCAAACTCCTCCACAGGCATTATTCCCCATTATTCAAGGTACTATACATGATGATTTGCGCGCTGAAGCTACCAAACAAATAGCTTCTCTGGACACTCCGGGAATTGCTATTGGTGGGCTCAGTGTAGGAGAAGAGCGTGCAACAATGTATCACATTCTAGACGTTATTGAACCTCATCTTCCTTACAAAAAACCCCGCTACTTAATGGGAGTAGGCACACCAATTGATCTACTGGAGTCGATTGAGCGTGGCGTTGATATGTTTGATTGTGTACATGCAACCCGTATTGCCCGACACGGATCCTTTTATAATTCAGAGGGAAGGCAAAATATAAAAAATGCCAAATACTTTTCCGATCCTCTTCCCTTGGATCAGGAATATTCGCATCCACTCACTGAAAAGTATTCTCGCAGCTACTTGCATCATCTCATCAAAGAAGGTGAAATGCTGGGACTTAGAATTCTTTCTATTCACAATTTGCACTTTTTACTTAAATTAATGGAAAAAGCGCGAGCCCATATTCTGGCAAGTACATATAGTCAATTTAAAAAAGACTTCTTAAATAAATTCAAATCATCAGTATAATCAAGACATGATCTCCTATCTCCACGGACAAATTCAGAGCACTAGCGAAAACTCCATAACAGTTAGCAATGGCTTTGTCGGTTATGAAGTTAATCTTCCCAGTTCCTATAAACTTGAAACAAAAACGGACATTGAATTATTTATTTATACCAAAGTTCGCGAAGATGACATCAGCTTGTTCGGCTTTTTAAGCAAAGCTGAATTACAATTTTTTAAACAATTGATTGCCGTTAACGGCGTTGGACCTAAGGTCGCTCTGGATGTCTTAAGCTTTGCAACTGACAAGGTCAAAACGGCCATTATTCAAAATAATGTAGCTTTTTTGAGTAAGATTCCACATATAGGTAAGAAAACCGCAGAGCGAATCATCATGGAGCTCAAAAGCAAAGTCATGCCTGAGCAGCTTGACTCCGAATCAACCTTTGATCAAGAAGCTTTTGAAGAGTTAAGTCTGGCACTAAAAACTCTTGGCTATCAAAAATATGAAGTCAATCGCTTCCTTAAAAATATCAAAACACCTGAAAAACTAAGCACAGAAGAATTAGTCACTCAATTCCTCAAACAAAATTAAACTTATTCAACCATAAGTCCTTTCACTTGTTGGCTTGCATTTACGCCTCTTACTTAAGATGCTATAATATAAAAAACAAAATCAATGAATCAATTCTTTTTCGGAGCTTCATTATCAGCGCATCAAGTAGAAGGCAATAACATCTATAGTGATTGGTGGGAATTTGAGCAAAAAGTACTTAAACCTAAAGGAATTGACGTGTCCGGAGATGGCACAAGACATTGGGATTTATATGAAGAAGATTTCAAATTAGCGCAACGTCTTGGGCATAATGCACACCGACTTTCTTTGGAATGGGCGAAAATTGAGCCCGAAGAAGGTAAAATCGATTATGAAGTTATCAATCACTATAAACACGTTCTCAAATATTTAATCAATCATGGCATAACACCAATTGTCACACTTTGGCACTTCACTTTGCCCAAATGGTTCGCTGATAAAGGCGGTTTTGCCAAAAAGGACAATCTGCGCGACTTTGTAAATTACTGCAAGTTTATTGGTACGGAATTTCGCTATCTACTTAAATTCATTATCACAATTAATGAACCAATAATTTATTCATATAATAGCTACATGGACGGAGTTTGGCCTCCACAACAAAAAAGCTATTGGAAAACAATGAAAATTATTAACCACCTTATTCTGGCGCATAAACGCTCCTATCATGCCTTAAAAGGCATAAATCCCGAATATATGGTTGGTATAGCTAAAAATAATCAGGTTTTTAGATTGGAAAGAAAAAAAAACGTGCTCGATTTAGGAATGATGAAATATATAAATTACATCTGGAATCACCGTTATTTAGATAAGTGTAAACAGCATTTGGACTTTATCGGCTTGAACTATTATTTTTATCACTGCGTCAAAGTCGACACCAATCTAGTCAATAATTTTTATCAATTCTCCTATCCAACTACCCGAAGAACTGATATGAACTGGGAGGTTTATCCCAAAGGTTTGTATATAACTACACAAAATCTGGCTAAGCGATATAAATTGCCAATCATAATTACTGAGAATGGGGTTGCTGATCGAAATGACAAATTGCGAACCGACTTCATCAAAGAAGGGCTCTATTGGATTTTCAAGAGTAGAGCTGATGGTGCAGACATTTTCGGCTATTTACACTGGGCTTTAACGGACAATTTTGAGTGGGCTTTTGGATATAAACCAAGGTTTGGATTGATTGAAGTGGAGTATAAGGATTATAATAGAACAATACGACCATCAGCTTTGGTCTATCAAGAATTGATCAAGAAATATCAAAAACAAATTGCCGATGAATCAGCAGGAAATAAAAAATAAGTATCACGAACAGGCGCAGGCACATATTGATTTCATTAATCAAGCCAAAGCTCAATTTGAAGCAGAGTGCGATCAATTAAAACGTGAAGCTGAAACTGCCCTTTTCAAACTGAAAAAAGAAGATCCTGACTATAAAACCAAGCATGACAAAATCAAAATTGATCTTAAAAGAGCATTACTAAAAAAACTGAAGACCTTTGAGCTTACCATGCAAGATCATTTTATTGATAAAATCATTGAATTAGAGAAAACTTTTAATCAATACGAGCAAGACAAGTTAAAAAATCTAGAACAAGACTTAGAAAAAGTAGCTACATTATGAAATTAACATATCTAAAATATAGTTATCCGAAACGGCTGATATTTGCCGGTGATGCACCTTCCAAAGGTCCAGGTGAAAAAGCTCCAGAAGCTACTGGAGGACTTAAAGAGTCTAGTGAAGCCTTCAGCCCGGCTGAAGTAGTTTCTCAAACTCCCAGCGAAATCTACAATGACACTGTTAGTGCTGGTGGAGCTGTCTCAACCAAATACACACAAGGCACAACTATTCTGGCAAATTTAATTTCTATGGGTGATAATTCAGGAAGTGCCCAAGATGATAACCAAACAGGAGCAACAGGTACGACTACATCGACAGATCCCACTACAAATACATCGACAGATCCCACTACAAATACTAATCCCCTTCCCCTAAATGAATCACAAGAAAACTAAAATTGTCTGCACCTTAGGTCCGGCAACCAATACCATCAAGGCAATTTCAGAGCTTATTAAAGCTGGAATGAATGTAGCCAGAATTAATTTCTCTCATTCCGATCACCCAACTAATCAGAAGCTGATTGAAAATGTCCGTGCTGCTGCTTATAAGACTAAAACTCATATTGCAATCATGCAAGATTTGCAAGGACCTAAAATTCGCTTAGGAAAACTTCCTGAACCAGGCGTGAAAATAACAAAAGATCAGAAAATCATCCTTTCAACTGGTGCTAAACAATACGCAGACTTCGTTTTTCCTGTTCAATATAAAGGTTTACACAAAGACGTAAAAAAAGGAGACACCATTTTAATTGAAGACGGTCTGATTGAGTTAAAAGTCTTAAAAGTTGCCGATCGCAATATCCACTGTCAATCAGTAGCTGAAAATGTCTTAAAATCACACAAAGGCATTAACGTCCCTACTGCATCCATCAGCGCAAATCCTTTAACAGCCAAGGATAAAAAAGACCTCGAGCTCGGACTGAAATTAAAAGTTGATTACGTAGCTCTATCTTTCGTACGCCAGGCGAGTGACATTCAAAATATTAAAAAAATAATCCAAGAACACAATTCCAAAACCAAAGTTGTCGCTAAAATTGAACGTCGTGAAGCAGTTCAAAACCTGATTTCTATTATTAAGGCAACCGATGCCGCCATGGTAGCTCGTGGTGATTTGGGGGTGGAAATCCCTGCTGAAATGGTACCGATTGTACAAAAAAAAATCATCTCACATGCGGTTCGTGAAGGTAAACCGGTAATTATTGCTACCGAAGTTTTACAGTCCATGATTGAAAAACCCCGCGCCACCAGAGCTGAAGTTAGTGATGCAGCCAATGGTGTTTATGATGGTACTGATGCCTTAATGTTATCCAATGAAACCGCTGTGGGAAAATACCCGACTAAAGCGGTTCAAACGCTAGCCAAAGTTGCACATTCGATCGAAAAAATGATCCGTTTTAACAAGGAACCTAATAAACATAGTCTGCAAAGTCTCAATGTTACTGATTCAATTTGTAGAAATGCCGCCGATATCGCCCAGGAAATTGGAGCAAAGTGTGTCGTTGCAGTAACTCATAGTGGATATGTAGCTCGATTATTAGCTAAACAGAGAATTTTCCAAGAATTAATTACTTTCTGTCCTAATAACACTGTCAGACAGCAATTGGCATTAGTATGGGGACTTAATCGCATCTATGTCCAAAAACTTACTCATAAGACTTTTATCAATAAAGTAGTCGAACAACTGAAAAAGGATAAACTGGTCAAAAAAGGCGATGAAATATTAATTCTTTTTTATCAAAATGCCGAACGTCGAATCATTACTACTTTAATGATTTAAAGATTTTCAATTAAGCGCTTTTCTTGTAGAATTGGGCAAACCTAAATAAAGATTTGTGATAATTCTTGGACTTGACCCGGGCACAACCACCACCGGATTTGGCTTAATCAATTTTGATGGGATTGACCATCATTTAATTGACTATGGATGTATTTCAACAACTCCTAAAGCATCCATCCAGGATAAGATTTCTGAAATGATGAATGATTTGGATGAACTTTTGAAAACTTCTCATCCCGATCAAGTTTGCATAGAAGAATTATTTTTCAGCAAAAATGTTAAAACTGGTATACAAGTAGCAGAAAGTAGAGGGGCAATGGTCTATAAGATCAGTCAATTTGGCTTTAAACTTTTTCAATACAAGCCCAATGTCATCAAACAGCAGATTTGTGGAGACGGGAATGCCAATAAAGAGAGTATACAAAAAATGGTAAAAATGTTATTAAATATAAGTGAAATTCCTAAACCCGATGACGCCGCAGATGCCTTGGCTATAGCCATCTGCCATGCTAATCACCTAAAACAAATGCAAATTCTCAAAGCTCATGCTTAAAAAAATCATCAATCTGTTTCTGCTGATCTCCATTGCACTATTCGTGCTAGCTTTTTTATATGTTTTTGATTTACCCCCTTTCACACCAAAAGTTAATACTACCCCTACCATTGAACTCAATCCGGAAGATAATTTAGCTCAAGTTGAAGCAGCCAAACTGGAGGAAGAAGCAGCCCGGCTTCCTGAAGAATTACAGGAGAAAAAAGTATCGAGAGCTAAAAGTTATGAACAGAGCATCGCCAGAGCTAATCTTTTGGAAAAAGGCGGATTCCCTACCTTAGCGGTTGCTGAATATCAAGCTGCCTATCAAAAAGATCCTTCAAATTTAAGCCCACTATATCAAATTGGTAAAATTTATTTGGCTGACGGCAATTACAGCAAAGCACAAGCAATGTTTGAGCATATACTCAGACTTGACCCCGGCAATAATGATGCACACATATATTTAGGACAAAGTTATATTGCTCAACGAGAATTATCCAAAGCTAAAGAACTTTTTGATTCACTTGAAGGTGGAACTCAAAAAATTAAATACTATCAAGGCCTATTGGCAGCTTATACGGGTGATCACGATCGAGCAAAAGCTCAACTGAAGGCTACGATTGACATGAATACTGATCCGCGAATTACCAACAATGCGCGTTGCTTTCAAAATTCATACAGTGAATATCAATACAATGCCGATTCCCCAACAGTTCATTTAAGTGTTTTATTAGCACGATGTTTCAATCAAGCTGAGGAATATCAAATTTCGATTCCTATGTTATTTGAGATTACCCGCGAAAAAGTAGACTATCGCGATGCTTGGATCTTGCTCGGTTATGCTTATTTAAAACTAGAACAATATCCTGACGCCATTGAAGCATTGGAAAGAGCGATCACACTTGATCCGCTCAAAGCAGAAAGTAATTTCTTCCTTGGTCTAGCATATTACTCTGTTAATGATTTTGAAAAAGCAGAGAATTATCTTACCAAAGCACAAGAACTTGGCTTTGAACCTGAAATTTATATAGTACAAAAACTGGCTGAGATTCACCTACAAATGCAAAACCATGAACTTTCAGCCAAGAATTATGAAAAATTGATTAGCTATAATCATGAAGACGTTGATTACTATATTCGACCAATCTGGCTTTATATTGAAAAACTAAATAATCCGGAAAGAGCGCTGGTGTTGGCTGAAAGTGCTTTGAAGCATCACCCGGATAATGCCATGAGTCATAATCTGATGGCTTGGTCCTTGATTTATAATGGAGAATTTGAACAAGCAGAAAGTCAGCTTAAAACAGCTATGGCCATGGATCCCTATTTAGATGCAGTCTATCTGAATTACGGCCTGCTATTTGAACAAAAAAAACAATATAAAAATGCCGTCAACTTTTACCGGAAAGCGCATTCCCTCGGAGAAGGCAATGGAGTCAGTCAAGTTGCTGCCGATCGATTCAATAAAATCTTACAAGCTAATCTGCTCGAACAATAATGGTTTCCACACTCCTTCCAATTTTTCAGTCCTTGCTTGTTTTTATTCTCGGAACAGCTTTCGGAAGTTTTTTAAGTGTAATGGTTAATCGTGCCATTAAAGAAGAAACCGGCATCATTTTCGGCAATTCCCAATGCCCCCATTGCAAGCATCGTTTGGCAGCCATCGATTTAATTCCGCTATTCAGCTATTTGTTTTTGAACGGCAAATGCCGCTATTGCGGAAAAAAAATCAGTATAGAGTATCCACTATACGAACTCATCACCGGGCTAGTATTTCTAGCCAATTTTATTTTAATAAATTATCATGCCGGCTTTGATTTCTACCTGATCTCAGGACACTATCTTAATTTAATTTTCAATTTCGCCTATTTAAGTCTGCTATCGATTATCCTACTAGCTATCAGTTTTGCTGATCTAAAAATCAAGGCTATTCCGAATTGGTTCCTGCTGGCTTGGGTTTTTATTTGTCTACTGGGGCCGTTTATCAGTATGAAACTCACCTCAGCCAGTGTTCTTTATGCATTACTGATCAATCTGTTCTTTTTTGGAGGCCAATGGCTTTTATCCAAGGGCAAATGGCTTGGATCAGGTGATATAATTTTTGGAATTGGTATGGCCTTCCTACTTGGCTTAGAAAAAAACTTAGTTGCTTTAGTATTCGCCTATCTCATTGGTAGCATTATTGGTTTAACCTTAATTGGACTCAAATTAATGTCTAAAAAAGATTCCGTCCCATTTACACCATTTTTAGCTATCGGTACACTTTTAAGTCTTTATTTTGGCAATCAGATTGTTATATGGTATATGACTGTAAGCATCTTGCCTATTCCTTAAATTTTTTATGAAAACTGTCATTCTAGCAGGTGGAGCCGGCACCCGACTATGGCCTATGAGCCGTAAAAACAAGCCAAAACAATTCCAAAGTCTGGTCAGTGATAAAACTATGTTGCAGGAAACAATCGAAAGGCTACATTTTCAAAGTCCGGAAGATATTTTTGTAGCCACTATTGAAGACTATAAAGATATTGTCGCCGAACAAACCAAAGGTTTAATGCCGGAAGAAAACATTCTGATTGAACCGGCCCTTCGCGACACTGCTCCCTGCATAGGCTACATAGCCGCAAAATTGGCTCATCGCGATCCCGAATCTATTATGGCTGTAATTTATGCAGACCATTTAATTCAGGATATTGAAGAGCTGCAGAAAAAACTAAAAATTGCCGAACAATTGGCTGAAGAAAACAATACTTTAAATATTATTGAAGTAAAAGCCAATTACCCGAATGTTAATCTTGGCTATGTTAAAATTGGAAAACAGATTCAAGAAATCGATGACATCGCCATTCATAAATTCGAGAAATTTGTAGAAAAACCCGATTTGGCTACCGCCAAAAAATTCCTTAAATATAATAGCTATCTTTGGAACACTGGACTTTATGTCTGGAAAGTAAATACCATTTTGGATAAATATCGCCAATTCCAACCCGAAACACATCAATTAATAGAACAAATGAGCGCTAGTTTCGGAACACCAGAAGAAGCAGAAATCGTAGCCAAACTTTACCCTCAAGCTGAGAAAATTTCTGTAGACTATGCTATTATGGAAAAAGTTGACCCGGAAGAAGTTCGCATCATCCCGGCTGATTTGGGCTGGAATGATATTGGAACCTGGGAATCTCTCTGGAGTGAATTATCAGCTCATCACGGATCCAATGTCGTTAAAGGGCAGCATCTGGGAGAAGAAACTTCCAATTCCTTAATTTACGGACCTAAGAATAAATTAATCGCTACTATCGGAGTTGATAATTTAATTATTGTCGACACAGGCGACACATTATTGATAGCTGATAAGAGCAAAAGCTCGAATATCAAATCATTAATTGCTCAAATTAAAGAAAAACATCCTGACTTAACCTAAATGTCCAAACACCTAGATCCTCTGAAACATCAAATTGCCATTCAAACCAAAGCAAAACCTTGGGGTAAAGAAATCTGGTTCGCTCACACTGAAGACTATGCAGGCAAACTATTGCATATTAGCGCCGGTCATCGCTATTCACTACAATATCATGAACAGAAAACTGAAACCCAATTCCTAATATCCGGACAAGTTAAATTTACTTTTGGAAAGGATGAGCAAAACTTGCAAGAGATAATTTTAAATCCTGGTGACAAATTTGATGTTTATCCTTATACTGTCCACCGCGCTGAAGGTCTTATTGATTCGGTGATTCTGGAGGTATCCACCAATCATCTTGATGACGTTGTAAGACTATCGGACGACTATAATCGTACTAATT
This sequence comes from uncultured Candidatus Peribacteria bacterium, assembly GCA_964424075.1. Classification (GTDB taxonomy): domain Bacteria; phylum Patescibacteriota; class Gracilibacteria; order UBA1369; family UBA1369; genus CAYRGY01. The sequence continues at coordinate 32,180 of CAYRGY010000007.1, read as the reverse complement.
AATAAAATTAAAAATAACTATTTTTGCTATGAATACCCGTCGCTTCCTGTATTCCGGTCTAATTCTACTCTTTGCAGCCGGTTTCACGCTCTTTAATTTACCAGGAGATACTCAAAAACAGCTTATCCCCTTCCTGCCGGACAGCATAACCAATTCCAAAATCAGTCTTGGACTTGATTTGCAGGGTGGAACACAACTGGACTATAAAATTGATCTCCGCAAAGTTCCCGAAGCTGACCGCAATACCATCGTCAACGGAATTATCAATGTAATTAGCAAACGTATTAACGGACTTGGAGTCGCTGAACCAAATATTTACTCATCAGTTGTAGGAGATGAAAATCACATCATCGTAGAATTAGCCGGCATCAAAGATATGGAAGAAGCCAAAGCCACTGTTGGAAAAACAATTCAACTTGAATTTAAAGAATTAAGGGAAGAGCCCGATCCAAATCACGCTGAAGAAATCCGCAAACAAGCTGAAGCTGCGCTGGAAAAAGTAAAGATAGAGAATAATTTTGAAGTATTTGGACTAGAGGAATCGCAAGCCAATCCTCAAACCGTCCGCTATTCATCAGAGACTGAATTCCGCTATATTGACCAATTATCAGGCGCCTTCCAGGAAGCTATTCCTCAATTAGAACCGGGACAAATTGCCGATCAACTTTTAGAACCAGAAGGAGAAATGACAGTCAGTCCTGCAGGTGAAATTGTCCAACAAAACGGATTCTATTTAGTAAAACTGTTAGAAAAACAAGAAGCAGAAAGAGAATATAACGAACCGCGTAAAGTATATATTTCTGAAATTTTAATTGCGCACAACGAAGTATCCACAGTTCCCGAAGGTGTTGAACGCAGCAAAGATGAAGCCAGAGCCTTAGCCGAAGAAGTAAGGCAAAAAGTTATTGATGCAGAAAATGCTCCCGCTCCCGAAGTGGAAGCTGTTGAAGGTGCTAGCACTGAGGAAATAGACAATCAGCCCACCTTTGCAAGTTTAGCTCAAGAATATTCAGACAACGCAACTACTAAAGAAAATGGAGGAGAAATTGCCGCTCCTGTGATTGAAACCGCCGTTGCCTCAGAAACTTTTACCAAAGAAGTTGCTGACACAGCAATTGCCTTTAATGAAGTTGGGCAAATCAGTGAAGTTCTGGAAAGTCCACTTGGATTTCATATCATCAAAGCTCGAGAAATAAAAACAGCCATCAATGAAACTCGTAGTGAAACGCAATATAAAATCGCTACCATTTTCTATAATTCGGCAGATGATCCTTGGGCAGCAACAGGTTTGGACGGCAGATATTTCCAACGGGCCAATGTCGAATTTGATGATTTAGTCCAACCGATAGTTTCCATATCTTTCAATGCAGAAGGTGCAGAAATGTTTGAGAGATTGACTGAGAAAAACATTAACAAACCTTTAGCTATTTTTGTTGGTGGAGAACTGGTTTCCGCTCCCAATGTTAATCAAAAAATTTCCGGAGGTAACGCAGTAATCAGCGGAAATTTTAGCATTCGTGAAGCAGAAGAACTTGCCCGTGACCTCAATACAGGTGCCATTCCCGCTCCAATCATTTTAGTTGGACAATACAGCATCGGAGCTTCACTGGGACAAGATGCCCTAACCAGCAGTCTTGAAGCCGGACTAATCGGTCTTGGCTTAATTTTTATCTTCATGGTTATTTACTACCGTGGAGCAGGAATTTTAGCCTCCCTGGCATTGTTTGTTTACACCGCTATTTTGGTATTCTTGATTAAGGTTGCCATGCCACTGTACATCTCTCTTCCTTTGGCAATCGCAGTTTTCATTTATCTCATTTTAGCCATACTCAATGGAAAAGACTCGGGACCCGAAAAACTGGTTTCACTAGTCTTAAACTGTTTTGTTTTATTCTTCTTCAGCTTCCTACTCTCAACTCCGGTTGTTCTAACTCTTGCCGGTGTTGCTGGTGTCATCCTATCAATTGGTATGGCTGTTGATGCTAATATTTTGATTTTCGAACGTGTAAAAGAAGAATTACGTGACGGTCGGCCACTGGAAAGCGCCATTAAAGTAGGTTTCGACCGTGCTTGGAGTTCTATCAAAGATTCAAATTTCTCCTCGCTCATCACTTGTGCCATTCTCTTCTATTTCGGTTCATCTATAATTCAAGGATTCGCCTTCAACTTGGCTGCCGGTATTCTAGTTTCCATGTTCAGCGCCATCACTATTACCCGCATCCTCCTTAAGAGTTTTGTTGGAACTAAATTTGGTGAATCAGCCACCTTTTTTGGCACTCCGAAAAAACAAAATGCCAAAATCTGGCCTATCATTAAAACACGCAAAATCTCATATGTAGTTTCCGCAATTCTTATAATAGCTTCATTAGTTGGCTTGGGAATTTTTGGACTAAAACCCGGCTTAGATTTTACCGGAGGAACATTAATGGAAATAAAATTCCAAGAAACTATAACCAATCAACAAGTAACCGATGCGCTTACTGAAATTCAAGCTAACGCCGATCAAGTTGAGCCTACTATGGAAGACTATACTGCAGAAGTAGCAGAAGAAGTATCAGAACAAAACCCAGAACAAGCTTCAGAAGAAGTCCCAACCACTGAAATTGTTGTAACAACTGATCAAGAAGGAAACCCAGTCTTTGAAACCAAGAGCTCATCTGATGCTGAACTATCTGCAGTAGAAGCTCAAACTCTTGATTTGGGAACTCCGGTAGTCATCACCAGCAATGAATCTATTATTATCAAGACACGTGATATTACCAGTGATCAACATGACCTCATCATTAATGAGTTCCAATCTCGCTTTGGTGAGCTGGAAGAAACTCGTTTTCAATCAGTAGGTCCAACCGTCGGCGAAAGTATGCGTTATAAAGCCATCATCGCAGTTATCATCGCCGCTATTGCTATCATCTTCTATATTGCTTTCGCTTTCCGTCGAGTACCAAAATCTGTCGGCAAATGGAAATTCGGTCTAACCGCTATCGTTGCTCTTTTCCACGACATTATCATTATGCTGGGAATCTATATTTTCTTAGGCGGACTAATGGGAGTAGAAATTGATGCCCTATTTATCACCGCACTTTTAACTACCATGGGTTTCTCTGTACATGACACTATTGTCGTACTTGACCGCTTACGTGAAAGACTCAAAGCACCAGCCAAAGGTCAGGAATTTGAAGACATTACTAATATTGCAGTTAATGAAACTGTTTCACGCTCCATCAACACATCAATAACAACTGCTTTAGCATTACTCGCATTAGCAATTATCGGAGCAGAATCGATTCGATTCTTCAACATCGCCTTATTGCTGGGAATTTTGATCGGAACCTATTCATCAATCTTTATTGCCAGCCCATTCCTAGTCGACTGGTATAATTGGCGAAACAAATAATTAATTCCCTTCTAAACTAGAAACTCGATTCTCGAGGACCTCAACTTCTGCTTGTAGGTTCTCGAGATTTTCTGTAAAGGTCGGGAAACTTAAATCATGCCTTGTCTTTAGCAAATTCAATTCATCAGTTAATTCATCCAAGGCAATATCCACATTAGCAACATGAGCTTCTATTTGCTCCAATTGAGTCTGAATATCCTCTGCTGAATTTTCCTGTAGACTCTGTGAAGGGCGAGCCACATTACCCAAATTTCCTTGCAAAACAGAACCATCACTGACAAAAAACATAAACACCAAAATCACAGCCACAACAGCTGCAGATCCGTACGTTATTAATTTTTTATTATTATTAGTCATTTTTTAGGGTCAATTCATTACATTATACAAAAAAAGCATGACAAAAGCAAAGTAATGCTCTACAATTCGCCTACTTGCTCATCGCACTAAATTATGCACTCGTAGCTCAGCTGGATAGAGCACCGGTCTTCGGAACCGGGTGTCGGGGGTTCGAATCCCTCCGGGTGCACCATATGTCTCACGCGTAAGCTGTTCGACCTTTATGATATCACATGAGGCCGACATCTTTTCCAAAAACTAACGCTTATAAACTACATACGTTTTGGCTATAAGGTCCATCCAACCTTGCTTTTTGGGGTGGAAAGCCATCCAAATAAACCCGATTAATGCGACAGCCACACTCAAAACATAACCTAACAAACGAATAATTGCCTGCAGTGGTTTCATTTTAGCGCCCGAGCCAGCATCAACAATTCTAATCTTCAAAATCAACATGCCAAGTGACTTGGAAAGCCATATCCACATTAACAATAAATAGACAAAAAATACTAAGTTGTAATGCCAAGTTTGAGCAATTAGTTGACTAATATCACCAGAAAAAGCATCTATGTTCAGACCTGAGAATAAGAATACTACCAGAAAAATTATCGCTTTATCAATTATTAGCGCCAGCAAGCGAATCCAAAAGCTAGCGTATTTATAGTTTCCTTTGGAAACACGAATTTCATCAGACATTTATTTTTGGTTAAGTTTTATCATGAGTTTGTGGCAGTTTTTTGAGCCCCTGATACCAATCATTCAGGTCAGTATCTCTTAGCACTTCAAAAATTTGTTGTGCAGTTCCAGTTCTAAGAGCTTTTTCAATATTATTAAGCCAATCCTGAGCACCTTCAAAACCGGTTTGCAAATATTCTGATGCCATAAATGCCATTTCCAGGTAGTCTGCATCTTTGGCAATCACACCGACTTGATTAAGGCGATCTTCATAGGCTTTCCAACGTTCAATCACAACTCTACCCAGATCTTCAAATCTTTCAAACTGGTCCCGCAAAGCTGCTTCTTCATCTTTTTGCACATAGCGCGCTCCAACTTTATGCACGTCACCGACACGCGTTTCCGGCACATCATGAAATACTAAAGTTGTCACTACCTCATCAGGATTTTGATAACCTTCCAGATGAGCCAAAAAATAACCGATCTGAGCGGCACGCAATGAATGTTCAGCAATTGAATCAGGCTGATGCACGCCAATCATCTTGAATCCCTCATGTCGTACACGACGCATCTGCCCTAGTTCAAAGAAAAAATCTGCAACCTCTTTTATTTCCATATATTATAATCAATTGATACTGCCTTAATTTAACGCTAATATATAAAAAAACAACTAAAAATGGCAGGAGAATATATTATTGCAGACGACATCAAATCCTATTGGCAAAAACTTAAGGCTTTTCATCAGGCTCAAAGTCCCGAGTTCTATGAAATTTCCAAAGAAGATTATGATGACTTAAATCGCAGTGAGAGAGAAGATTCAGACAATCATATTAATCAGGAAAGACTGGGTGAAGAAACCAGTGTTTCCGATGCAACTTTTTACAAATATCTTCCTCATCAAAAAATAGCCTATCGTACTCACATTGTAGATAAAGACGGTAATCAGGAGGATCACTATTACATAGTCAAATCGGGTGACACAGACATAATCGCTTAGTGCCTCTGCAATGTAATTACCGCTACCAAAGCATTACGAAACTGACTAATTTGAAAATTTTCGGGATGCTTAAAAATGCTTTCCAAAGCACGTGCCTCATACACAGCCAAGGCCATTTTCAATTCCTCACACGCCTCTAAATCATCATAAATATTTCTCTTACCATTTCTCCTTGCCTGTAATCCTTTTACAAAGTCTTTTTCCAAACAAATCGACTGATCATCCGTTCCATTCCAATCAATACCATAACTGCGTACATCTTCAATCTGATTAAAAGAGAAACTCCTAAAATAACTTTCTGAAGCTTCCGAAGGAATCATTTGCATTATGCCCTCCACTTTAAACACAATTGCTTCACGTAAACTAGCGTGATCAATAAGAGGGGGTATAGTACCCTGAATCTCAAATAAGTCATGACTGAGTTGATTTATTGGCGAGCTTGCAAGAGCCATAAATATTCTTGATTACCTGTTTTACCTAAAATTGGTGATTTAGTTTCTTGAATAAGATCAAAACCTGTTTGTTCAAATTTGTCTCTCAATTTTTGCTGAACCTCTTCAAGTAATTCACTATCTCTAATCACTCCCTTATGCTTTTGCCCCAACTCAAATTGTGGCTTAATTAATACAATTATTTTTATATCATCACTTACAAACTTTTTCAAACTAGGCAAAAGTGCAGTGATAGAAATGAAAGAGACATCAATAACTATTAAGTCTGGTTTTGCTTTTATTACTGACAGATCTCTGGCATCTGTATCAGGATAGAACTCAACTCGAGAGTCACTGACAAGTTCCGATGCCAACTGACCTTTTCCGACATCTATCGCAATTACTTTTTTGGCACCTGCCTGCAAAAGACAATCCGTAAAACCACCAGTGGCCACACCAACATCCAAACATGTTAAACCTTCTGCATTAATCCCAAATTCTTGAAGTGCATGCTCCAACTTTAATCCTCCTCGACTTACAAATTTAATATCAGCTTGCAATAATTCCACCTTTTCTTGATCGCTCACTTTAAAAGCAGGTTTCCGTACCAGCTTTTCGGCAACCCTAACACCGGGATTTTTAATCATAGCTTGAGCGCGATCCCGACTCTTAACTAAACCATGTTTAACTAGATATTGGTCTAAACGCATTTACTTAGATAATGCTTCAAAACCATCTAAGACGAAAACTACTAATTTTGCAAATTCTTCATTAGCATCGCCATCTTTATGCTTCTCTCGCAAATTTAGATAATATTTTCTAGCTGATCCTGAGGATTCTCGAAAACAGTCCAGTAATCCCTGCGCAGATCTTATTGCAAATTGATTCCAAGCAATTTTAAACAATTGATGTTCAAATGCCTTTTGCAATTTTGCTCTAGTTTTTGCATCAATCAATCCATAATTAAAGAGCATCCTATAACTCTCAATAAACTCATGATTCGAAGACTCAACTTGCTTGATCAGAAAAGCCAAAGTAGCCTTTTGGATATAGCTTGTATCTTCATCACTCCATTCAGATCTATCGGGAAAACGAAATGCGAATTTTGATTGCAATTCCAAAAGTGCAGCAATAGCCTCAATATCACCTGATCTAACTGCAATATGGACATTGTGCTTATACAAATTCTGTAATTTTCTTTCCACTGCTACCATAAAATGCTCAATGAAATCTACATTCAACATTGTTAAATCTAAACGAGTAGTGGTTAAAGCAGCGTCAATTTGGGCTGGCCAACGAAAATAATCACAAGAAGCATTTCTACAAATTCTATCTCTGATCGCACTAGTTGCTTCCTTAAATGCCGGATTAGTGTCTGAAAGCACAGCCTGTTCCCAATCAAGTTGCTTATGACTAAATTCAGCCTCTTTTCTAATTGTTTCTACTTCTGCCTCTACCAAGACAAATATTTTTTCCGGATCTACCTCACCAAAACCTAAAGCTTTATAAATCAAATTTCTATTTTTATTTCTTGCATAAGCAAGTGTTAGAGCAACATCTTCCATAGCAACTTGTCAAGCAGTGACATTTTCTCTTACACTGTCAGCTAGCTGAAATTTATTTAGACAAATTGGCTCTGCATCTACTGTTTTATTCATTAGAATCTTGATTTATTGACCTTGAATTTCTGGAATTACCTAAAAACTTATTTCGTTGAGCTTGGCTAAAATAATTACTACAAGCCAAATTAAAAAGCTTTTCTTCTAAAATTTTACGATGAAACAGGTCTTTGAGAAGATTCAAAGCCTTTTTCCATACTGAATTATACTTATTTTCGGAAATTCCTAAAATTTTAGGAATCATTTTCCCTTCACCTTCAGCTATAAGTCTTAAAAAGAAGTTGGTATTTTCTGTAATACACATTGACGCTGCATCTTTCTCGAACATTAAAAAATCAAATAGTAGTTTCCTTTGCCAATCTAGCTCAATTTTTAGCATAATAGTAAGAGCCTCAAATCCATGATTTAAATAAAATTTTAGAATATCATCACCAAATCGGTATAAACTGGCAATAAATTCTTGTTCTAAAACTGCTTTTTCACTAAAGTGATCGTAACGCTGCACGAGTTAAATTAAAGGATGTTATAATACACCATTTATATTATCTGTCAAATTTTCTACCTATGGCAAGCTTTGCCGAAATAGTTATACCGCAAAAAGTCGGCTCAAATGAGACCCTTACTTATCAATTGCCAGAAAAATCCGAAATTCAAATTGGAAATATAGTCACTATTCCTTTACGTAATCGCCAAGTTAGAGGCGTAATTTTGGAAATTCATACCAAAAAACCATCCTACCCCACTAAAAGCATCTGCTCAAAAGTCGAGAATGCGCCACATCTGGCTCCCTACCAAATTGAACTACTAAAATTTATTTCCGACTACTACTTCTGCCCTCTCTACAAAGCTATTAAGCTATTTCTTCCGCCGGGAATTATCAATAAGAAGAAAATCAATCTCCCTGAAAAACAATACTTCAAAGATGAGATCGAAAAACCCTTTAAACTAACAGACGAACAACAAGCCGCCTTAGAAAACGTCGCTAAATCAGATAAGCAAACCATTTTATTACACGGGATAACCGGTTCCGGCAAAACAGAGATATATCGACGTCTAACCGAAAAAATTCTGCACAAAGGTCAGCAAACTCTAATTCTTGTGCCGGAAATTTCACTTACCCCTCAAACAGTACATAACTTTGAGTGCAAATTCGGCAAAAACATTGCTATCATCCATTCTCGACTAACTCCCAAGCAAAAAGCCGATCAGTGGCTACATATTTATCAAAATCACACCCCTATCATTATTGGCTCTCGTTCAGCGATCTTCGCACCTTTTCAAAACCTAGGATTAATTATAATCGACGAAGAACATGAAGATTCATATAAGCAAGAACAAGCTCCACGCTACAATACCGTCACGGTTGCTCAAAAAATTTGTTCATTGCTTGATATTAAATTAATTCTTGGAACAGCTACTCCTTCAGTAGAATCCTATTTTAAAGCTAGCCAGGGAGAATATGAATTGATAGAAATTAGAAATAGAGTAAATCACCAAACAGCTAGCCTTCCAGATATTGAAATAGTTGACTTAAGAGAAGAGATCAAAAAAAAGAATTTCTCCATATTTAGTGATAGGCTGCATTTTTCCATCAAAGAAAATCTGGGAAAACTTGAACAAACCATACTTTTTATGAATCGACGAGGAGCTGCATCGGCTATTCTTTGCCGTGACTGCGGACATCTGGAAAAATGTCCTCACTGCAATATTGCATTTACTTTCCACAACAAAATTCATGTGGAAAACAGCATATTACCAGCACAAAGAATGATTTGCCATCATTGCGGCTTAATTAAGCGGCTTCCTGAAACCTGCCCCAATTGTGACAGCCTCAAAATTAAATATATCGGCATAGGCACTCAGAAAATTGAAGATCAAACCCGCCAAGATTTCCCCAATGCCACCATTCTTCGGGCTGATCGGGATACTACTAAAGGTAGAGAGCAATTTAATCAGATTTATCAGCAATTCAAGAATAAGCAGGCAGACATTCTGATTGGTACACAAATGATTGGCAAAGGCCTACACTTACCTGCTGTCACCTTGGTTGGTGTTGTAATAGCAGACACTACTCTCACCATTCCCGATTATCGAAGCAGCGAAAAGACTTTTCAACTTCTTACCCAAGTAGCAGGCCGAGCCGGTCGCGAAAAACCCGGTAGAGTCATCATTCAAACCTACTTACCTGATCACTACGTTATTACAGCAACGCTTAACAATGACTATCTGGGCTTTTTCAATCGTGAATTAAAAATCAGACAAGAGCTGCGACTTCCACCTTTCAGCAGATTAATCAAGCTTACTATTAGCGACAAAGATCAAGAAAAAGTATATTTCCGTGCACAATCTCTTCAACAAAAACTCCAAGCTGAAGCTGGAGAAGAACTACAGATAAATTCGTATCCGGCTTTAATCCCCCGCCTCAAGCAACAATATCGCTGGCAAATTTTGATTTCCGGATCTACCCCTCACTCTTTTTTGAAGAATTTTGTCTGTCAAAACAAGCTGGAGGATGATATAAGAATTGATGTTGATCCCATAAGCACAGTTTAATGTCCCGAGCACTTTCCGGCGTCAAACCTAGCGGCAAACCTCATTTAGGAAACTACTTGGGAGCCATGCGCCAACATGTTGAATTTCAAACCAAGCACGAGCAAAATTTTTATTTCATCGCAGATGCACACGCACTTACCACTGTCAAAGACACAGATACACTTCGAGAAAACATAGTAAGCGTTGTCCTAGATTATCTGGCACTGGGAATTGATCCTGAACGCACCGTTTTTTATCGTCAAAGCGATATTACTGAGCATTTTGAATTAAACTGGATTTTAGCTTGCCTAACTCCATTCGGACTAATGGAGAGAGCTCATGCCTGGAAAGATGCTATTCAAAAAGGCGGTCGAGACCAAAACGTTGGACTGTTTACCTATCCTATTTTAATGGCTGCCGACATCCTACTTTATAGCCCTGATGTAGTTCCTGTCGGCAAAGATCAAAAACAGCATGTGGAAATAGCACGAGAATTAGCAGGTAAATTCAATTCAACTTATGGTGAGACTTTCAAGCTACCACAAGAATATACACCCAAAGAAATTGCTAGCATTGTGGGCACTGACGGTGAACATAAAATGAGTAAATCATACAATAACACTATCGAAATATTTGCTGACGAAGGCAAATTAAAAAAACAGGTCATGAGTATTGTCACTGACTCTACTCCACTTGAGGAACCAAAAGATCCGGACAAATGTGCCGTTTTCAACATTTATAAGCACTTCGGCACAGCCGATGAAATTGCTAATCTTCGTGATAAGTACATCACCGGAGGTTTTGGTTATGGAGATGCCAAAAAGACACTCCTTATTAAACTAATCGAATACTTCGCCCCATATCGAGAAAAAAGAGCCCAACTGGCAAAAGATCAGAAAACTATCACTGATATTTTGGATGCCGGGGCAAACAAAGCTCGACCTATCGCCCAGAAAAAGCTTGCAGAAGTGAAAAAAAGAGTTGGACTTGCTATGTAAAAAATATTTGAAGTCGCAAGCGCTTTAAGCTATCTTAGGGGCGTTCACAAAGACAAAAATCTTTCAAATGCGAAATACCAAATACATTTTTATTACCGGAGGTGTTTGCTCCTCATTGGGCAAAGGTATAGCCGCCGCCTCTATCGGTGCGCTTCTTAAAGCTTGCGGCTTCAAAGTTTTTTCCATGAAAATGGACCCTTACATCAATGTAGATCCCGGCACAATGAGCCCCTTTCAGCACGGCGAAGTCTATGTACTGGAAGACGGATCAGAAACTGATCTTGATCTTGGGCATTATGAGCGCTTTATCAATGAAAATTTAAACAAAGACTCTTCTGTAACTACCGGAAGAATATATTCTGAGGTCATCTCCAATGAAAGAAAAGGAACTTACCTTGGGGGCACTATCCAGGTTATTCCTCACATCACCAATGCTATCAAAAAGAAAATTACCGATGCCGGTAAAAAGTCTAAAGCAGATATTGTTTTGGTGGAAATAGGTGGAACCACCGGTGACATTGAAGGATTACCATATGTTGAAGCCATTAGACAATTAAGTAATGACCTAGATCAAGGAGATACACTTTTTGTTCACCTGACTTTGCTTCCTTGGCTAGAAGGAGCTAAAGAACTCAAAACTAAACCCACACAAGCTTCAGTAAGAGAATTACGCGCTATTGGTATACAACCGGATATTATTCTAGCTCGTGCTGACAAACCAATTCAAAAAGGACTGCTAAAGAAAATCGCGCTTTTTTGTGACACCGAAGAAGAAGCTGTCATTCCTGCTCTAACTAAGTCTTCGATTTATGAAGTGCCGATCAATTATAATCATCATCAGGTTGCTCAGCTTATCGGTAAAAAAATGGGGCTAGGAAATTTGGAACCTAAATTAAATGATTGGATTAAACTGGACCAAACTATCAAAGCTAATCTGGAACCATTAAAAATTGCTCTGGTTGGAAAATACACAGGCTTAGATGATGCCTATTTAAGTGTGATTGAATCACTAAAAATCGCTTGTTACCATCAAAATCGCAAATTGGAATTGTTATGGGTAAATTCCGAAAAAATAGAGAATAATGACCCCAAAACTTGGGAAGAATTGAAATCTGCTAGTGGAGTCATTGTGCCGGGCGGTTTTGGCATAAGAGGTACAGAAGGAAAAATAATGACAGCGAAATACTGTCGGGAAAACAATATCCCGTATTTGGGGATTTGTCTGGGTCTGCAAATCATGAGCATAGAATATGCCAGACATGTATTTAACGATTCGAAGTATACATCGCAGGAATTTGATGAAGAAGAAAAGACGAATCCAAAATACTATGTCATTCACTACTTGCCCGACCAAAACAAAGATCGTGAAAAAGGAGGAACTTTGCGCCTAGGAGCATATCCTTGTAAAATAACTACAGGAACTAAAATTCATAAGCTTTACAAACAGGATAATATTTCCGAGAGACATCGACATCGCTATGAATTTAACAATAAGCTACGGCAAAAATTAAGCAATGCTGGACTAATCGTTGCCGGAATTAATCCAAAAACAGATTTGGTGGAAATGCTTGAAATTGAGAATCATCCTTACATGGTCGGCTGCCAATTCCACCCTGAGTTCAAATCTCGACCTCATCAGCCACACCCACTCTTCAAGGGATTAATCCAAGCTTCAGTCAAAAACGCGCGTAAAAAACTCTAATGCCGAAATATACTTACACTGTAGTAAATAAAGAGAATAAACAACTTTCAGGATCAATTAATGCTCCCGATGAAGCCAGTGCCCGTAAAGAACTAAATGGCCTAGGGTTTTCTATCTTATCCATTAAACAAGTTGCCGAAGACACTCAATCCATTGAAACAGCTGAAGAACTGACTAAATACGAATTTTCAGCCATTGATAAAAACGGTAAAAGAGTAGTCGGCACAATTCAAGGTGAAGACAAATATGCAGTCTTTAAACGCATGATTGAAGAATATCAATTCAATGTCGAAGCGCTTTATGAAGCTGATTTAAGTCAGGAAGAAAAAGAGAAAGCTATTGCCAGAGGTGTAGCAGATTTACAAGATCGCCTACACGAAGAAGAATTGGAAGCACAGGCCGAATTAATGAAGCAGCAGCAAGATATAATTGAATTTGAACGCAAACAACAAGTCTTAAAAGCAAAAGTCGAATATGTGTTAAACAAAGTAAATCAATTCCTCGACACTTATAAAGATGAGATACGTAATGAGAGCAAACAAAAAATTAAATACTACGTAAATAAAGTACTTAGAATCAAAAATAGTACCAATTTGGAATATATTCTTGATACATGCACCGAACTGCTTAAATACCTACAAGAAGAAGAAATTTTTATTCACACCGAACAAAGAGTACAGGAAAAAAGCCAATTGACTGTTGAAGCTAAATCAATGATGATGGAGCTTAAAAACGTTAATCGTAAGTCCCAAGACATTTTTGAGGGTCTTAGAAATTGGCGGGAAACTTACATTATTAATAATCGTCATCCCTCCTCATCCGAAATGATGATCAGCACACTGTTAAACCCTTTACTGGGGCCTGTCAGGCCTCCTAAGGAGCTACTTGAAGCTCAACAAAAATTAAAAAATCTCAACAGTCAGCTGTGGCAATATTTGATGATTTGGATCCAATCTAGTGATTCAGATGTTAAAAGTGAAGCAAAAAAAATACTTGGCAGTATTTGGCAAAAAAGAAGAATAGCTAAAAAAGAACTGAAAGCTATCCGCAAGCGAGTTTATGCCAAAGAATTGGAAACTACCGAATATACCTTCAGTGAAGTTATTTTGATGGAAATATTTAAACTTTCAGGTTGGGTATTGGCGTTCTACCTTATCTATTACTATGTGACCATCTATCTCAATTCCAAACAAATAGAACTGCTAAGCAATCAAAATTTCCGCTTACTCTTTCAAACTTCCATTATTAAATACTTTTTTATTTTACTGTTTCTGTTTGTCTGTGTCGTAGGTCTCAAACTGGAATATTTTAAACGCAAAAAATATTCCGGCTTATATTTAGGCTTTCTCTACACATTAAGTAGCATGTTGATTATCCTAAATTTTTAATGTTTCCAATTTTACTACAAATTGAACCGATCACAATTTATTCTCTATGGATAATGTTGGGCATAGGCTTTTTTGCATCCCTGATTCTCATTAACAATTTAGTTAAATATCGCAAAGTAAAATTAAGCTTTCTTGCTGACAACAGTATTGTCATTTTTTTCTCTGGATTAATTCTATCCAGACTGGTTTTTGTTATTAGTAATTGGCAATATTTCTTTGCTGACTTCAGCTTTCAAACTATGTTTAGTTTTTTTTATATCTGGGACAAAGGACTTTCGCCCTGGGGCGCAATTGCAGGCGTTTACCTGGCCCTATATTTCATTTGTAAAAAGAAAAACTCCAACTTCGGAGCCTGGGCAGACATTTTCACTGCCAGTATAATTTTTGCTGTTTTCTTCGCACATTTAGGAGCATTTTTAGATGGCAGAAACTATGGAATACCCACCAATCTTCCTTGGGGTATTATGATCGACACATCCAGATATGCCATTCCAATTCATCCTACTCAAATTTATGCAGCAATCTATTCACTAATCATAGGCATCACCGGTTTGGCATTATTCAACAATGAAAAATTCAAAGAAAACGGATTAGTCAGTCTGCTAATCGTCAATGTATATTCGATCTTTCGCTTTATTGAAGAATTTCTAAGAGGTGATGAAACCATCAGATTACTGGGCCTCAGACTTCCATATCTGCTTGCCTTAATCACTTTTGGCATTAGCGGTTTTTTACTTTACAAATATCTAAAACAACTTAAAATCTAGATATGTATGATTTTCTCATTAACATTTTTGACCTAACTCCCGGCGCCAACTTCAGTTACAGTACTACCATTATTGTAATTGCCGCTCTGTTTATTGCTCTCGGTATCGCAATTCAGATTCTAATAGCAATCAAAAAAGATCGCACCTTAACGAAAGTAATGCGCGGCTTCCCCGGTAATCTTTATTTCATCAACATTCTATTACTGCTCTATACCTTCCTTCGCACCAGTAATGTCGGCCTTTTCTCCATGAGAGCAATTCTCTATTTTTTACTTATTTGGGAAATCTTTACACTTTATAAGCTTTATAAAGCATATTTTGTTCAATACCCTCATTTACACAATGAGAAGCTGATCAGAAGTCTGCACAACAGCGACAAAAAGTCTTCATCTAAGCCAAAAGTAAAGAAGAAAAAAAAGAAGAAGAAGAAACGCAGCTAATTTAAAATATCGATCAAGTCTAAAACATAATACTTACTCTCTTTTTGAAAGTAGATTTTTTCACCATCTACAACCACATCTTCAAAATTAACTTGTTTGATTAAAGGGTGAACATTATCAAATTGCATATCAGCCAAATATACTTTTTCATCTTTCCAAAAAAGCAAATTCCCAAAGTCACCATAAAAACCAATTATTCTAATCTCATCAAGATAAGCAGTTAATTGTTTAAATGAATCACCGTCGAAATAAGTAATTCCATTCATATCATTCACAAATATATAGCCGAAATTGGGGTGATAGTGTAAATCACTCTTGAATTGATCAGTAAACAACTCAAATTGATTATTATGATAGTACAAACTTCTCTCAGTCTTACCAACAAAGCTTATTTCCAGCAATTTACCATCATCGGTTTCCAAGACTTTATAATTTGCGATCAAACCGGGAAGTTGCAACACTTGCAACAGTCTTGCTGCATTGCTGTCTAGAACAAACAATCTACTACCATTAGCCAACAACTTTTTGCCAAAATAGGCATCATCACTCTCGGCAACTTGTTTAGATTTTGGAAATTGCATTACAGGGATCTCTGCACTGTATTCCATTTCATCCCGCGGCGCCAAAATAATACTCTTAATCCGCTTTACATAATCTACATCAACCTCAAACTCTTTGTTCCAGTCATAAAAACCTTGCTTTTGCACTCGCAATTCATATTTTTCAGGTTGAACTTCCGAAATTCTGATAGGCAGAGCATTAGCTACCAGTTTTTCATCTAAATAAACCTCCGCCTCAACGTCATTATCCAGATAAATAATACTGGTTTGCCTTAAATCTCTGATTGCGAAATCATATTTAAGACCATTGGCTACCATCAATGCCCACAAAGCCAAATATAAAAAAAGCACAAATGTAAATCCTTTGAAGATGGTAAAATATACCTTGTTTTGGTACATACTAAGCTATTTCCAAAATCTTGTATTGTATTACTCCGGCAGGAGCATCGACTGAAACCTTTTCTCCGATCTTCTTGTCCAAAAGCGCAGCCCCCACAGGTGATTCATTAGAAATTCGATGATTTAATGGGTCAGCCTCAGTTGTTCCGACAATAGTATAATTCAACTTTTCTCCTTCCATTTTCCCACTCATTACCTTAATCACTACTTTATTACCCAATTGCACAATTTTACCGTGAGCAGATTGATCACGAACTTTATCATCTTCAATTACATGAGCGTACTTAATCTGTTCGGTCAATTGTAGAATACGACCTTCCACGAAAGCTTGTTCATTTTTCGCCTCTTCATATTCAGAGTTCTCGGAAAGATCCCCATAACTCACTGCTTCTTTAATTCTAGCCGCAATTTCCTTACGTTTGACACTTTCTAAATATTCCAATTCATCTTTGACTGCTTGCAGACCATCACGAGTGAGCAAAGTCTTTTTAATCTCATTAATTAGTCCTTTCATTACCTTAGGACTTGCTTTCTGTGCAGTAGCTTTAGTAGTTTTTTTAGCTGGCATATAATAATTGTTATTTAAGTTGGACGTATTTTGACACTAGTTGGGTGTTCTTTCAACTTTTGAAGAACTTTTGCTTCAATCTGACGAATTCTTTCGCGAGTAACATTAAAAACTTGACCCACTTCCTCAAGAGTGTGGCCGACTCCATCTCTCAAACCAAAACGCATTTCAATTATCTTTCTTTCACGTGGGGAAAGATATTGTAGCATCTCATGAATATTCTCTTTAATTAAAACTCGATTAGTAGATTCCGCAGGTTGTACCGCTTCATCATCTTCAATGAAATCTCCCAATTTGGAATCTTCCTCAGTTCCTACCGGAGCTTCCAAAGAAACAATATCCTGAGAAATCTTCAAAATATGTTTTACTTTCTTAACATCCATATCCATTTCTGAAGCCAATTCTTCCACAGCAGGCTCACGACCAAGCTCTTGAACCAAGCGCCTTTGCGCATGAGTCAGTTTATTGATCGTTTCCACCATATGCACAGGAATTCGTATCGTTCTTGCTTGATCAGCAATAGCACGTGTTATAGCTTGTCGAATCCACCAAGTTGCATAAGTCGAGAACTTAAATCCACGCTCTGGATCAAATTTTTCAACGGCACGGAAAAGTCCAATATTTCCTTCCTGAATCAAATCCAAGAATGAAAGACCACGACCGATATATTTCTTAGCAATACTTACAACTAAACGCAGATTGGATTCCGCCAACTTTGATTTAGCGGATTGGTCACCTTTCTTGATACGCTTAGCCAAATCGATTTCTTCCTTTGCTATCAGTAGCGGGATCTTTCCAATCTCGCAAAGATAGAGACGAATCGAATCATTGGCTATCTCTCGTAACTCAACAGTTTTCTTTTCAGCAGCTACCTTTTCCTCCTTCTTTTCCTTACCGACTTTTTCAGCATCTTGAACATCCTGATCAGCTAAAATTTTATCTTTGGCATCAATAACTTCAATACCAAGATCCAAAAACATTGAATAAACCTCATCCAACATCATGATATCATCTTCCAAATTCGGCAAAACTTTCATTAACTCTTGATGAGTAACGAAACCATGCTCTCTTCCCTTTTTAACTAAAGCCTTTACCTCCGGCGGAAAATTACTCCACTTTTCATCCGATGGATGAACAATAAACTTTTTGGTACGAGCCATTAGAAATTCGTTATTAATGTAAGGAACTTAACTCTTTTAAAATCTCTTGAATTCTGGTTTGATCTTTGGCCGCTTCTGCTTCTTGCAATTGACGGTGAAGGCGATGCTTGGTGGAACGATTGAATTTACTTATGATCAAATTATATAGATCTTCAATTTCCTTCTGCACACTTTCCGCCGACAAATCACTGTATTTTTCTTTGGCATAAAGAGAAACAACACTAGCATGGTTTCTAATATCCTGATCTAAATTAGAAATAATTATTTGAGTGTTGCAATCCTTTTGAATGCCAGGTTGATTATAGTGATCAACTATTATATTGTAAACATTTTTTAAATTTTCAGGAAAAAAGTCTTGACCAAAATCTAATTTAGTTGCGATGCATAATTCAGGAAACTCCAAGATCAGTCCTATTAAGATTTCCTGAGGCTCAAATATTTTTGCATACTCTTGTTCCAAAGACTTCTTTTCAGTCCTGTTACGAGTCATTTTATAATTTTGCACCTCATCAAAAATCAAACGGGTCTCCAGACCTAAATCCATAGCTAGTTTGCGAATATATTCGTCTTTTTCCATACTACTTTTAAGTTTGCTGACAAATTCAGCAAAATCAGCCAGAATCTTCTTCTTATCTGCCAATGATTCTTTATCGTAACTCTCCATTATATGCCCATAGTAATAGTCAGTAAACAGTTGCGGTTTTTTCAAAATTTCCAGTGCATCATCATGGCTTTTACAATAATCAGCAATATCTTTACCCTCGGGCAATTCCAAAATTCTGATAATGAAATCAAATTCCTGAGCAAGTTCAAATCCTCGGGATGCTGCTTCACGACCTGCAGAGTCCATATCAAATCCTAAAACCAGATTTTTTGTATAAGACTTAAGTGAAGCCAATTGCTTCACAGTCAGCGCTGTACCATTCACACCAACAACCCACTTTATTCCATTTTGATAGGCAGCTATCACATCCATATAACCTTCCACAACCAAAACCTGATCAGCTTTTTTCACCTCTTGTTTGGTCAAATTAAAACCATAAAGCAAATTACTTTTTTGATAAATAATGGTCTCCGGTGAATTCAAATATTTGGGCTCCTGATCTTTAGCAAGAGCGCGACCACCAAACCCAACAGTTCGACCTAAATGATCAAATACCGGAAACATCAGACGTCCCCTAAATCGATCGTAAATCTTACTTCTGCCGGTTTCTTTACGTAGCACTAGCCCAGCAGACAAAATTTGCTTCTCACTAAATCCCTGCTTCATCAAAAACAAATAGGTTTTATCAAATGAATCAGGAGCATATCCAATCCCAAATGTTTTAATAGTTTCCTGAGTAATTCCCCGCCCCTCCATATATTTGATTACCTTAGCACCCTCATCAGAATTCCACATTTCAGCCTGATAAAATTTGGCGACCTGTTCATGCAAATCTATCAATTCCTGTTTCTCTGATTTCTTGCCAGCTAATGATTGTTGATAATCCTTCTGATCCATCTCTACACCGGCTTTTTCCGCTAGCAATTTTAAGGCTTCAGCAAATTCAATATTTTCAACCTCTTGTATAAAAGTAAAAATGTCACCTCCTTTATTAGTAGCAAAACAATAGGCAATACCCTTTTCCGGACTGACAATAAAACTGGGCGTTTTCTCCGGCTTAAAGGGAGAAAGCCCCTTATAATAGCTTCCGCTTTTCTTCAAAACTACATATTCGGAAACTAGCTGAAGAATATCAATTTTTGCTTTTATTTCAGAGACTACATCGCGCATGAGGCTAATTTATATCGGCCACGAACACTTTACAAGTTTACTTTTTCTCTTCTTGTTTTATGGTCTGATATATAGCCACAAACCCAACTACCGCAACAGTAATAAACAGTAAGATCAGCGCCCAGAGCTTCTCAGTAGTGCCTAAGAAAACAGCTGCTAAGCCAAATATCGCACAACCTAAATATATTAAAAGCAAGGTTTGCCTTTCCTTTAAACCACTCTTAAGCAGACGATGATGCAAATGTTGCAAATCACCCTTAAATGGTGAACTGCCGCTTATTATTCTTCGTGATATAACCCAAATTGCATCCAAAATTGGAAAACCTAAAACTAGCATCAAAGTAGCCACTTTTCCACCTGCAAAAATCGCCAAAGTAGCCAAAACAAATCCTAGAAACATGCTCCCGGTATCCCCCATCAATATTTTAGCCGGATAAAAATCAAATAGCCAAAACGCAAATGTCACCGCCGCCACAATCAAAGCAAGTGTTGCAAAAGTAGACTGATCCAATGTATGCAGATCCGGCCTAATCGCCAAAATGAACAAAATTACTGCGGCAATTGTAACTATACCTGAAGACAAGCCATTCACACCATCAATCCAATTAATGGAATTTACAATAAACATCACCCAAATAACTGTGAAAGCTGCCGAAAACAATGAAATACTTATCCAAGGTAAATCCAGACGCCATTCATTGAGTAATAATTCACCTCCCAAGGGACTGGATAATGAGTCAATCCCAATTCCTGCAAAAACTAGAATCACAGCTGCCAATAATTGAATCACTAAGCGAATATAGGGACTCAAACCTCTTAAATCATCCACAAAGCCCATTGCAGCAATTAAAGTTGCTCCAATCAACAAGCCTATAACTTGCAATGAAAGCGGCACAAATAATAATACAGCTATCACAAAAGCTGCCCAAATCGCCAACCCACCATAGTATGGAATCGGTTTTCGCTTCAGACCATATTTATGAGGACGATCCATCAAGCCAAGCACGGGAAAAAGCTTCAAAGCACCTAGCACTGCGCCCAACCCCAACACAAAACTCACAATGGCAATAAAAAGATAATTCATCTTAATAATTCAATTTTCTTTTGATTTTGATAATACCGCGCTTTGGCAAAACTTCCAAAATTCCCAATAATTTATCTCCACAATAACCTAAGAATTGCTGATTTCCCTGCAAATCAGTAGATAAAAAATTGCCCAACAAAAGCTTTTTCGCCTCATCCTCATCCAGTTTAATTCGCGGAATACCCAAAAGCACTGCTTTTTCATCTATTATTTGAGCCTGATCAACATTTTTAGCCTGACTAACATCTATTTTACTTATTTTAGTCCGCCTTAACTCTTTCACATATGCACCGCAATTCAGATCCTGCCCGATATCATGTACCAGACTTCTGATATATGTCCCCTTGGAACAATGCACACTCAACCTAATTAGCGGAAAATTATAATTCAACAATTCAATGTCAAAAATGTGTACCGATCTAGGCTTCATCTCTACTTGCTCTCCTTTTCTTGCCTTCAGGTATGCCCTTTCGCCATCTATTTTAATAGCCGAAAAACATGGTGGAATTTGCTCAATTTCGCCTATAAATTTTTTATTCAAAAGATCTTCTATTTGTTGTTTGGACGGCTTGTTAACTTCATTACAAGCTGTTATCTCACCCTCGGCATCATAAGTTGTGGAAATAAAGCCCAATTCCGCTTCAACTTCATAAACCTTATCAGCACTTTCCAGATAAGGTAATAATTTCGTATATTCACCTAACCCCATAATCATTAATCCTGTTGCCAAAGGATCAAGCGTACCTGCAAAACCCACACGTTTTTGATTAAAACGCTTGCGCAATGCTGAAACCAAACTAAATGAAGTTCGACCTTTATCTTTATCAACTAATAAAAAACCGTGAACCATTTTATAGTTCAACTGTTATAGGTTTACTCAAGATTTCCCGCACCAAATTGCGATCATCAAACTCTATCTTTTCTTTTCCAATGCACTGTACAACCTGCCCACCCTTGCCGGCAATAACGACAATATCATCATTTTCAGCTATGGAAATTGCATAGCGAATTGCTTCATATCGATCTGGAATTTTCCAAAAATTTTTGCCTTCTTCCCTCTTCACACCCTTAGCAATATCCTCAATTATTTTGATGGAGTTTTCTTCATAGGGATCATCATCAGTCAAAACCAATATATCCGATAATTTGTCGCCAACCTCACCCATTTTTGGCCGCTTTCCTTGATCCCTCCCGCCACCAGTAGCACCGAAAACAGTTATCAGTCTACCCTTAGCTTGATGCTTATAGAGGTCCAATAAACTTTTCAATGACTCCACAGTATGTGCATAATCCACAATTACAGTGAACTTTTGACCGACCTCAACAGGTTCAAAACGACCAGATATGGTTGAGGCACTTTCCAAAGCCGCTTTGATAGTTTTAACGTTAATACCATTAGCCAGTCCAACGCATGCTGCTGCCAGAGCATTATAAACGTTAAAAGCTCCCGGCAATTTCATATCCACCACAGCATGACCATTAGGTACTTTTAAATGGAATTTAACTCCTTTGGAATGATATTCAACATCGGTGACATAACAATTACCACCTTTGAATCCATATGTATAACGCCGATCAGCGATAAATTGGTCGAAATATGAAAAATTCTCATCATCCTGATTGAGTACTATATTTTTCTTAATCTGAGGCTTGCGGGCAGACTGGTTGATTTTTGCAAACAGTAGGCCCTTTGCCCTTAAATATTCCTTAAATCCTCCATGATAATCCAGGTGGTCTTCGCCAATATTAGTTAATACCGCAGTATCAAAATTAATTCCCCATACACGATGCTGAACTATGGAATGAGAAGAAACCTCTAAAACTGCACATTGGCAGCCGGCACCTACCATTTCTTTTAATAGCCTTTGCAAAAAGAAAGGACTTAAAGTGGTCATATTAGATTCATTGATCCACTTGCGATTAGCCACTTGAAAATTTGTAGTTGAAGCCAATCCTACGCGATAGCCGGCTTCGGTCAAAACTCCAGCAATTAAATTAACAGTTGTAGTTTTTCCTTTTGTCCCGGTCACACCAATCACTTGTAATCTGCGCGACGGAAAACCATACCAAAATGCCGCAATCATTGCCATAAATTGATGATAGAATAACCGCAAAGGATGCTGATCAGGAATTGCTTTTTTCAATTTATCAATCATAAAGTTGAATTATTTTTTTTGTTCAAGTTTGGGGAGCAAAATGACCGCCATAACCGTCCAGAAAATCAAAGCTAAATCATTTTTAAAAAAGTATGTGTCCACCATACCATGAGCCAGTATCAATACCAACATGGCCAAACCAATCAGCTTTAATTCACGTAATTCCCCTTTCGATCTGAAAAATCTTACCATCGCCAAGACAACTAACACCAAAAATGCAGCTAGTCCCAGGACACCTAAATTTAGCCAAAAAGCCAAATAAGTATTATGCGGATGTAGCATCACCCATTCATAAGGGGCTTGTCCCAGAATTTCCGGAGCCTGCAAATTATACTGAGCCTCAAATTGACCCAAACCTATACCTAATATCGGACTGCGCTCTATCATATCAACAGCAACTTCATAAACCTGCAATCTGACAGCAGATGAACTTCTTTGACTAACTTCAGTCAAAACTTGCCATTTCTCTGTGCCAACAAAAATAGTCGCTCCGACAATTATGGCCACTATACCCATGACACTAACAAAGTAAATTATTACTTTCATCAACATTTTAACTGTTTGGTTTGACAACTTTTGCACATCTCGATGCTTCAGCATCAAATAGATTAGAATTGCCAGCACCGATCCAATAATTGCCCCATAAGAATGCGTCAATAAAATGACAAAGCTATACAAAACCGCACCTGCTAAAAGAACTAAAAATTGTTGCACTTTCACCTTTTTAAGCAATTGTTCAACGACCAGCGCGCATAAGGCTACTCCTGCAGGAGCTAAATACATGGCCAAATAATTCGCGTTAATAAATGGACCCGAAACCCGCTCATCCATGGTAATAAAGTCTCCGGTTACAAATTGATACAAAGCCCAAAAAATCAATGGCAGACCGGAAACAATATATAGCTTTAAAATATGCATCAATTCCTCCTTTTTTTCTATCAGTTTGTATAGCATTACAAAATATAAAAGCGGCAATAGCAACCAACCTTTAACAATGCCCCAGGCAATTCTACGTGAACGAAATACACTTTCTCCGTCAATTAAGACCAGATCGCCTGGAGTAATAGCAATCGACAACATTACAATTATGGTAAAAATAAGACCACCCCACACCAAAATTCGATTACGATTCATAAATTCTACCAGCCAATCAAGTTTATTGCGCTTTTTCCACAATTCAACAAAATTCTTCCATACTCCCCAAAGGACAAAAACTGCAAAGAAAAATAAAATAATAGCTTCTAAAGCATTTAGCGGCAGACCTAATATTTCCCCTTTAAATAAGTACAAGGGAAATAAAAGCGGTAGCCAGATTATCAGCTTTAAAAAACCCTTCATTAGTGTTTTTCTTTATATTTCCTCAGCTGTTTACGTAATTTTTCTTCAATCAAATCAATTCCAGCTTCAATTGTAATTGCCTTAGATTCAGCACGTAAAGTTGTTTTTGGAACTGACATAGTCACTTTCATCTCAATACTGGTATCTGAAGTTTTACTATCCAAATACTCCGCATCAACTCTGACCTGAACTGAATCATCAGCTAACACCTTAAACTTTTTGAGCGTACGCAGCTTTTTTTCAATATAGTCCTGTTGCCTTTGAGAAAGGCTCAAATGCTTCTGATGATAAGTAATTTGCATAAATGTTTTTTATTAAGCACTGCGCATTATACACCGCGCCACACTCTACTCCAACAAGTATTGCTAAGAGTTTTGCACTCCGGGCCAATTTTTGGTATAATTCATAGATATATTCTTATTTTGACCAACTATGGCTATTGAACCTCAAAACACAACAACATCAAGTTTTGCACAGCGCACAGAGCAAACACGCACAGCCAGCCAAACTTTCAAACGCTTCGCCGGTCAAGCGAAATTTTACCCTGATAATATTCGTAAAACACTTCAGGAATTGGGAACTCAAATGTTTCCCAATAATGAATATAACAACAAAGCTTATCAGGAAGCCATTGTAATGTCTTTAACCAATATTATCTCTCCAGAAATCGGAATTCGGGACTTTTGGTCGGATATGACAGATCATGAAGCGGAAATTGTCAGAATAGAAAATGGTTTCATGAAATTTTACAATGCCGAAAACCAACAAATTGATATCACTCAATTCACTCAACCGATAGTCTTTGAAGCCTATTCTAGCTATTACAAACAAAGACAAAAAGAAAGAAAAATAATGATTGAACTAGCTAAACAGCAACTTGATCAACTTAAAAACGAAATCCACAAACGCTAGGCATCAAAGCATGCCCGTGGCTTGCAACCACCTACTCAACACAAAAATAAATTAAAAACATGACTGAACTAAGAAAACAAATCTTCAATCACTTCCTGGAAAGCCGCCTCATCTATCAACAAAATGCCGCACCGGCTAAGAGTGAAGTGGGAAAATCCGAAGACGAAGCAGCAACCGTTGAAAGCGAACCTAAGCCAGTTGCCCCTGTCGAAAGCCAGGAAAACGGTGTTGAGTTTGATGTCAATGCAGATTTAAACGAAGTGCTCGATCAATTGGCTGAGGAAAATAAAACTCTTGCCGGGAATTATCGCGAAGCAATTGTCGACGCTTTAATCAGACAAGGATATCGAGCCGATCAAAAAATCAACAATCCAAATCAATTGCTAAGCATGTTTTGGACAGAAATCAACAGTCTTAGCAACTATGTAGAAGTTAAAAATGGACAAATCAACTTTCTGGACAAAAAAGGCGGTGTCGAAGTAGCCCCCTACCATACAGTCATTCCAATTGAAATTGACATTACCAATTTCCAACCCCAACTGAGTTCAGTAAATAGCCAATATATCAGTCCGGACGGAACCGTTCATCTTCGTGGCTATCAAGAAACCAAAGAAATCACAGTTAATGATGTGATTGATTTTGCAACTAAAGGAACTCAGATCAGTGTAACTAAAAAAGGTAGCACTGAAGCACGAACAGCAATCTTCAAACCGGATGACAAATTTGGCATGATGGCTTATTACGTTGATAAACCGGAAGAAAGAGTCAAAATATTTGACGGAGACAAAATTGCTCTACTAAATCAACCAGAGACTCAAGCTCAAGAAATGGAAGCCTTCAATTTTACCAGTAAGGAATATAAAGTTGTTGCTAACAAAGATTTGCCTGAAGGAATGACGACAGAGAAATTAATCAAAACAGCTCTTGGCCTTCTTGAAGATGAAAATAATTTATTCAGTGACAGCCAAAAAAATACATTGGCTGAGCAAAAATATACATATGATGAATATGTAAATTACTTAACAGAACACAATGCCATTCGTCCTAGTGGCAGAGTATATTTTATCGTTGATATCGGACGGGAAACCGAATTGGAAACTCAAAAAACTGCTGCAGAAGTTGAAGCTGGCTGGAGAACCAACAGTGAAAAACACGCAGCTGAATCTGCACAAGCCAACAGTGCTTATCGAGAAAAATACAATAATCCTGCACAAGCCCTGGACAACATACCTGTTACCATCAGCAGTCAGGACATTTTACGAGCTATTGATGATCCGGCTGAGTGGAATGCCCTATGGAATTCAGCACAATTCACCGGTGTGCGCAATGCTATGGAAAAAATGGGTGCTAAAAACGGTCGTGAAAAACTACGCCAAGTAATTTTAAAAAGAAAAGACGAGGAAATTCGTTTCAGCGAAATTATTAATGAACTATTGGCAGGGCAACTCCGTCATCCCGCTATGACAATGCCTATGACTACAGAACAATTCATTCAAAACGGAGGTGGCAGCTTTAATCAATTTATCGAAAAAAGAGGGGGAGCTGAATATTTGGAGTCCAAAAAAGGTTATCATGATCGCGTAGTCACCAAACTCTTGAATGGACTTGGAGTAGCAGACACCGCTAACCTGATCAATCGAAAGAGAAGTGAAGGAAATTGTAAATTTGTAGTTGATGTACTTTTCGAAGGCTATGCCTATAGACTGGATATTCACACACGCAAACCCGGCAAAAACGAATTTAGAATCAAAAATCTGCCTTCCGGTCAAGAATATCGTAGTGACGGAAAATATGACAATTATCGACGTAACTTTTCCGAAAAAGGTATATTAAAAGATGCTGATAAGGTTAAAAGCATGTTCCTTGACATGACTACACCTACCATGAATTACAAGCAATTCCGGGAAATGTATCAGCAATATTTTGATAAAAACGGCAAACCAAAACCTGGAACCAGACCTGACATTGCAGCGCAATTCGAAAATATAATCATGAGTGGCAATGAACTTATGTCTCAACTGGGAAGCGTCGGTCAAGTTGAACGTATACACTCTCATTCCAGCTATGTCACTCGTTTTATGGAAAATGAAAGCGAAAAAATGGATAGCAAAGAGTTTAAAGAATTAGTTCAAGACAAAGAAGCTTGGGCGCTCGAATGGAATAATCCCAATACTAAATACACCAATATTCGTGCTATGCACCACCTTTGCCTGACAGAAGGTGCTTTACAAAAAGCTAATCAAATCAGCGAAGGACAAATCGGAGAACGAGTTAGACTAGCTATTAAAGATGGCAGAGACGGACGACTACATATTGATGGAATTCTCAAACACGTTTTAGAAGGTATGCCTATGCCTGGCAAACCGGGAGAAACTATGGGCAGTCGCTATAATTATAATCGTTTCAAACATGTCTTTAATGAATATTTCACCCCGGACGGCACACGCAGAGAAGGCGTACATCAAGAAACTGCACAACAAATGATGGACATCATGCAGGCCTCCATCAAACTGTTAGACGGTTACAGCGATAAGTTGATAAGTAGAGCTGAAATCAGTCGTGAAAGCTATATGGTTCAGTACCTCAGAGATAATGTCCAAGAATCTGCTACTTATAATAATGTCAGTGGAGTATATGACCTGGAACTATTTATTGAAGCTTCCAAGTCTAATCAAACCGATTGTCTAACTGCCTTCAACACACCACCAGGAAATCGGGCAGGATTACTCTTTGACTATAATATGCTGAGCGCGGAACATGCCGATCAAATCGCTCAAAGTAATAATGATGTTTTACGATTGCTATTCCAGACCTACAGTATTCAAGAATTAGTAGCCGGAGGACATATTATCAAAGGAAATTGCCCCGAGAATCCTCAATTGGAATTTTATGTTGTCCGCTCAGTACCGGACAGTTTCCGTCAAACCATCCTACAAATTGGCCTGGAGAATCTTAGTGCCGCTAATTTCAACCGAGATCAGGAAACTAAAGAAATCGCCAATCCGCAAAACAGACTTCGTCGTTATCTTGCAGCTTTCTTTCCTGAAAATGACACCGGTAGAACATGGGAAGATGTTGAGGAAGGAAAAGGTAAAACCGCTCAACAAGACAATACCTTTAATCGTCTCGGTTATAGCTATTGCCAAAGTTTTGCCTTAGACAGAGTATCCGATCAAAACGAGGTAATTCTGGAAGAACACCTTACTGAGACTTTAAAGACTTTCTATCAAAACGGACTCATTGGAATAAGTCTTTATCCTGAAGCAGCTGAAAA
The DNA here is from genome assembly GCA_964424075.1 of uncultured Candidatus Peribacteria bacterium. Taxonomy (GTDB): domain Bacteria; phylum Patescibacteriota; class Gracilibacteria; order UBA1369; family UBA1369; genus CAYRGY01. The sequence continues at coordinate 3,676 of CAYRGY010000007.1, read as the reverse complement.
AATCAAAAAAGATCTCTCAGCTGAAATCGGAGTACCTCCAGATCAACTATCCAGCTTTCAGCTTGATCAAAGCTGGATGGAAAGAGTATCCAAAAATCCGCAAAAATATCCGACACTATTACATATAGTACGCCAAGGCATGGTTCTTGAGCATGAACAAGTGGTTGAAAGACAAGAAAACAACACAGAACAATTGATGAAAAAGCACTATGCTGAATGGAAGGAACAATTTTCACCGGAAGAAATTGATCGTCTGGCACAACAGATCTCTGAACAAACAGACATGTCGAAGGAAGAAACTGTGGCCGCGATCAAGGAAAAAGTACTACCAGTATATTTTGCTATCGGATATGACAGCACCACTGGAACTTTTGGCTTGGCAGTAGGTGTTTATCACACCTTTCAACTTTCACCATCCACTTCCTTAACCATCACGTTTGGGCCGGCTGTGGGTTACAACAAAAAAACTGAATCAGCCGGAGTAGGTGCAGGAGCCGGCGTCGCTCTTGGCCAAAGATTAGGTCAAATCGGCAAATTTGGATTCCACTTGGGTGTTGGTGCTGGCATAGGAGCCGGCGTCGATTCTGAAGGAAATATGGGCTGGGGAGTCGGCGTAGGAGCCGGAATCGGCTTTGAAACACAAACCAAATATGGGTTCGGACTAACTGTTGGTCCATTCCTTACAGCAGCTCCACCAATGGCAGGACTCGGTTGTGTAATTTCACTACGTAAAAATTTGGATGCCAGCATCTCTAATGCACATGAAGCCTTTATGGAAGAAATGGGCTTCGAAGAAACCGATGAAAAACTTCAACTGGCTACTAATGATACTCAAAGAGCAGCAATTATTGCTAAGAATAATTTTGCCAAAGATGCAATTCAAAAACGTACCGGAAAACCGATCAACGATTTACCACCGGAAAAAGTTGTCCAAGAATATCAAAAATTAAAAAAAGATCTATATAACGACATTCGCAATTTCAAACTAGACACTGAAGATCCTTCACTAGCAGGATTGGGAGTTTTAAATCGTCTCAGCCTAGGTATCGGTGTAGATCAAAACGGTAAAATCGTTATTGGTGTAGGAGCAGGAATTATTACCGGTGATAAAATGAAATCTTACACTCATGTCGCTAAAGGTCGAGAGGCCATGCGTCAACAGATTCAAGTCAGTCAATATGAAGATCTGGCCAAACAAATTCAAGAATATAGAGATCGAGGTGAAAAACTGCCTGATGAAGTTACGCAGCAATATCTGGAGCTTGCACCATCAGGAGATGCCATTCTAACGGAACAAGGTTTGGCCGTTTCCATTCCTCCGCAACCAGGGGCTGATATTCCAGAACAGGATGTTGAAGTGGTTAACGACAATACCTTGATGGAATATTTAAATAATCAACTTGCACCACTTCATCTTGAAGTTCGTCAACCGCCGGATTTCGCCGAACATCGTATGTTTGAACTATATATCAAAGGTACGGATCGCCGCAGAATGAATACAAATTATGACATTGCTGCCGATCATCACATGCAACCAAAAATTGTTAGTTTTGACAATGTGCACAAACCAAGCAGAATTCTGATCGGAGGAGATTTTGACATGAGTAATCCTCCTGTTATCGCCCGTGCCGACTATGAATACCCAAATAAAGTAAGCGGCACAGCCGATTATCATTCGATTATTACCATTGGCAATAATCCAAAAATGAATCCTCATCAAATCTATCAAAGCTCTACAAAGGTAATTTCATCATTGAAAGGAGGTGTCTGGTATGATAATCAAGGGCCTTCTTCCACTAGCGCTATACAAAGGCCACCTGCAATACCCAATGATGGTACTCGCTTCCCTATTCCAAACAACTATCCAAAACCTGAAGAAAGAATGCATGCACCATCAGAATACGCTGGCTACTATAACGACGTAACAATAACTCCTGAAGAAGCTGAACATCTTACCAACGAAAAACGTCAGGAAGTTGCCAAATTCGTTAAGGATTATCTCAAGCGCAATCCGATGGATTATCGCAAAACTGCGACCAAAGAGCATGAAACCGGTGACTACCAACCTTTGACTGAGGAAATCAGTAAAGAATGGCAAGAAAAATATAGCAAAAAACCAAGCATCAGTGAATTAAACTTGATTCGTTCACAATTAGTCATCGAAAGTTTTTCCAACATTCAACATCTTAAAGGAAAAGCCAAACAAGCAGAATACGAAAGACGCTTGGAATGGGCAGAAAAGGATATCCTTATTCCTATGTACAAGGATATCATTGCCGATAATCATCAAAAATATCCTCAAGGTGATCCACGCAGAATTCGCAACTCAGCAGAAAAACTAGCCAGAATTACTGTACAACGACTGGAAGTTCTAGATATTAACCAAACTCACTCAAAAACCAGTGTATCTTCAGTAGAAAAGTTTTCTACCGCAGCAGGAAGATATCATATTGAGGGAATGATCGGCTCTCTATTCAATAGAGATGTCCCCGATGAAGCCGGCAATAATTTCGTTTTCTCCAGTACAAATTATATGGATATGCTTAAGTCCATGCCTAATAGTCCTGATGCCGATTTAGCCAGAATTATTATTGCCATCAATAGTCCTGACCCAGTATTGGAAAATAGCAGCGATCCAGAACAAGTCAAAGACTTCCTTAATACACCTTTTACTATAGAAGCGCTTTCGCTATTCACGCCTAAATATTTTGATCAATACCAAAATCTATTTAGTTCTCCCGAACTATTGACCGAAATTATGAGATTAGGATCTTTACGACATAGTCCGGAATTGGCATTAAATGAAAATTCCGCCCAAGCTTTGAAAGAGTTTAATGAGTTTGTACAAGGACTTCGCAAAGCACAAATGTCCGGTGACGGCTTCTATGTACATCCAAGATATGATGCAATCAGCTTTGCAGTTAGCACCGAAGCCAAAGACGGTGTCTATGAAACCTGTACCAACTACTCTACTTGGGTCAACCAAGAAATCATTCCGACCCTCCGTCATGAACACACTGCACAAAGACCACCTGCATTCCAAATATTCACAGCCTATGGCAAATCGACCGCCGACACAACCTTCCAAAAAGAACGTGAAATCGGCTCAGCCAATGTTGCTGCCGCCGTGGCTTTCAAACCTGAAAAGAAAGATAAACCACCAGTGACAGAAAAAGAACCGCCACCAGATGAAGGTTCAACAGACACAGAAGCTGAAGTAGAACAAGAAGCAGTTAGTGAGGATACAATTGAAGAAGAGGGTGGTGGTGAAGTAGAAACTCCTCAAGGAGCGGAAGCAGCATCTAATACAGCTGCAGTTGGATCTAGTCAAGCACCTGAAATTACACCGGACGTTACTCCGAAGGCAGAAGAAATAATTAAAAATGGCAAAGACTTTTCATACGATAATCAAACCGGAAATCTGACTTATGAAGATGCCCAAGGGAAAACAAACACAATTTCCCTAAATGAATTAGGAGGAACATATGATAGTGCCAACAATCAAATTACTTTTGACGGAGGTACTAGCTACACAATTAACGATGGTGGAATGATCAGAGTTGAGCCTGCTGCCCCTCTGACAACACCAGGAGGATCAGTACCAGCAGCAACGCCAGCGCCAGCACCAGCGCCAGCACCAGCGCCAGCAGCAACGCCAGCGCCAGCACCAGCGCCA
>CAYRGY010000006.1:0-106221 GCA_964424075.1 uncultured Candidatus Peribacteria bacterium | reverse complement strand
GCTTGCTGCTGCGGTTTTGGAGGGTTGACGCGATGGCCAGTTGTGGCGCGATGGTACGGTGTTAAAGGCTTGCTGCTGCGGTTTTGGAGGGTTGACGCGATGGCCAGTTGTGGCGCGATGATACGGTGTTAAAGGCTTGCTGCTGCGGTTTTGGAGGGTTGACACGATGGCCAGTTGTGGCGCGATGATACAGTGTTAAAGGCTTGCTGCTGCGGTTTTGGAGGGTTGGCGCACTAGTCAACGGTCACGCAACGGTGGAGCGGTGATACGGCGTTTTCAGTTTTTGGTCGACTTTAAACCTGTACTCTTTTAGGACTACGACTGAATTGAACTTGGAATCCACGAAAATTGTCGCTAGTATATATGAAAAATAATCAATTCAATGGAAAAGTTTAATCATCAGGAAGTCGATAAAAAATGGGCTGCAAAATGGGTTAAAGACGGTGTTTTTACACCTGACCTCGAGAATGCAGAGAATCCGTATTATGCGCTGTTTATGTTCCCCTATCCTAGCGCGGAGGGGCTGCATATCGGAAACTTTTATGCATTCACCAATGTTGACGTGATGGCAAAGTACAAAAAACTCAGAGGTTTTGATGTCTTTGAGCCAATTGGCTGGGATGCTTTCGGTATGCATAGCGAGAATTATGCGCTCAAAATCAAAGAAACTCCGCAAAAAATGTTGGAAAGAACTACGGCGAATTTTGCGAATCAATTACAAGCGGTAGGGATTGGCTGTGATTGGACTAGACTAGCTGATACTACTAAGCCTGAGTACTATAAATGGACTCAGTGGATTTTCTTAAAATTACTGGAGTTAGGTCTGGCGGAGCAAAAAGAGGCACTTTTGAATTGGTGCCCTGCTTGCAAAACGGTGCTGGCAGATGAGCAAATTGAAGAAGAAGTTTGTGAGCGATGCAAATCGGTGCCGGAGAAAAAATCGATGAAACAGTGGTTTTTCAGGATTACCAAGTATGCGCAAAGACTTTTGGACGGCTTAAATGATATGGATTGGTCAGAGATTACTAAAGCTGCACAACGCAACTGGATTGGCCGCAGTGAAGGAGCAAATGTCGACTTCACTATTGGTGAATCAAACGTTACCGTTTTTACGACACGTCCGGATACGCTATTTGGAGCAACTTATATGGTGTTGGCACCGGAACATGAACTGGTGAAGCGAATTACGACTGAAGAGCAGCGACAGGAAGTTGAGGATTATGTGCGTACGGCCGGGGCTAAATCCGATCTGGAGCGCACAGAATCTAAAGAGAAAACAGGAGTTTTCACCGGTGCATATGCGGTTAATCCGGTGAATGGCGCTGAGATCCCAGTTTGGATAGCTGACTATGTCTTAATGGGATATGGCACGGGAGCTATTATGGCTGTACCGGCGCATGATGAACGTGACTTTGAATTTGCGCGCAAATATGATTTGCCGATTAAGGAAGTGGTGAAGGGAGGTGATATTTCAAAGCAGGCCTTCTGTGAGGAGGGTGAAGCTTTGAATTCGGATTTTCTGGACGGGCTGCGCACTGCTGAGGCGAAGAACAAAATGATAGAGTGGCTGTCAGCAGAGGGTTTGGGTGAAGGATCCGTTAATTTTAGACTGCGCGACTGGTGTATTTCTCGTCAGCGTTATTGGGGCCCTCCGGTGCCGGTAATTCATTGTGAAAAGTGCGGCACAGTACCAGTTCCCGAAGAAGATTTGCCGGTTATGCTCCCTGAAATGACGGAAGGCTGGGAGCCGGCTGGTGATGGAAAAGGGCCACTCAGTAATGTGGAGGAGTTTATGAATGTGGACTGCCCAGAATGCGGCGGCCCTGGGAGGCGTGAAGCTGATGTGATGGATAATTTTTTGGACTCAGCTTGGTATTTTTACCGCTATTTATCACCGCATAGAGATGATGTAATATTTGATGATGCGATTGCTAAGCGTTGGCTACCGGTGGATTTTTATGTCGGAGGCAATGAACATGCAGTTTTACATTTGATGTACACGCGCTTTATAACGATGGGGCTACATGATTTGGGGCTAATTGACTTTGATAATCCCTTCAAGCGATTTCGAGCCAATGGTATGTTACTCAAGGATGGGAAAAAGATGTCCAAATCCAAGGGCAATGTGGTAAATCCGGAGGAATATGGCGAAAAAGTAGGCTATGATGCTTTAAAAACTTATATTTTGTTTTTGGGGCCATTAAGCGAAGATCGTTCCTTCAGCGATGAGGGTATTCAGGGAACTCGGCGGTGGATTGAGAAAGTAGCGCGACTGGAGAAAAAGGTGGTTGATAGTTTTGATGATTCGGAAGAAGTATTGCGAAAACTACACAAGACAATCAAGGCCGTGGGGGATGATTTTGAAAGTCAGAAATATAATACTGCTGTGGCAAAGTTGATGGAATTGACCAATGAGTTAGCCTCTGCGGAGGCAATTTCGGTGGAAACATGGAAAAAGCTGTTGATTTTGTGCGCTCCATTCACCCCGGCCTTAGCTGAAGAGATGTGGGAAAGACAAGGCTCTTCCAGCTCAATTTTCGATTCTAATTGGCCGGTTTATGACGAGAAATTGATGGCTGATAATTTTGTCAAATTGGCTGTGCAGGTAAATGGGAAATTACGCGGAGAAGTAGAAGTTTCCGCAGATGCTCCCCAGGATTTTATTATAGAGATGGCCCGCAGTGACGAAAATGTGGCCCGCTACTTGGAGGCAGGTGAAGTAGTGAAAGAGATTTATGTGCCAGATCGTCTGGTGAGCTTTGTGGTAAAATAAGTTGTTTTTTGGCGGCTTTTGTTGCAAAATATGGGCAATGAAAAAACAAAAAGAAAATTTTCAATATGGTTTTACACTGGCAGAGATTCTGCTAGTGCTTGCCATAATTATGATCCTAGCAGTAATGTCACTAACCACGCTAGTTAATTCCCAGCAGACACAAGTTTTTAACAATCAATTCGAAAAAGTCTTCAGCATGATTAATAATGCCAGGTCTTACGCCATTTCCGGCCGAGGCCAGCTGGATTATGTGGATAGTGATAATGATAATGTGTGCAAAGATGTTGCTTGTTCTGATAAAGTGACTGACGACTATGTGGCGCCGGTGAGTTATGGAGTAGTGTTTAAACCTGATGGAGATGATGGCGATCCGCCTAGTATTATGCTGTTTGCCAACATGCATGCTCCGGAAGATCAAAAAACCCGTGAAAAGCAATTTGACCGGGTTTCCAATGACACTGACCTAGCGACTGGACATGACTTGGTGCTGGAAACTTTCGTTTTAAACAGTCAATATGAATTGGAGCTAGATCCATCAGTCGATTCGGGAGAAAACAATGGCGTGATTTTTTATTCTCCTCTCTACGTTGATATTAGTTTCAGTAATTTGAAAATCGGCCCGGCAGCTGGTGAAGAAAAATTTTTAGTAGTAAGACTGAAAGAAAGCGAGGGCGCCCAGCGCTGTCGGCAAATTAAAATACATTATTTAACCGGGATTCCGGAAGTTGAACAATGCCCATGATTAGTTGGCTAAAAAAGAGGGTGCGTGCGGAGACTTTAATGGAAGTGACCATTTCCATTCTGGTGATTGCTCTGGGTTCGGCGACTGCTGCCAATTTGGTGGTTCAGGCGATTCGCGCGAATATTCTTAATAAATCAGCTTTGATTGCCCAGAATTTGGCGCAGGAAGGCATTGAATATATGCATAATCTGCGTGATACCAATTTTATGAAATTCTCCTTCGACCCGGGTAAATGCTGGAATGTGCTGCCCGGCGAGAGCTGCCCGAATAATAAGACTGATACTTCGAATATGTTTATTGCAGAAGGCGAATACTATTTGTCAGATAAGATAGAGGCAGCAAAGAATGATGCCAAGTTAGATTTGGAAAACGGCGGAGCAACTGGTGACGAAGCTAATTTTCGCCTGAGCTATTATGATTTAAATGATACGCTAGATGGCGTAGATGTAGATGGTGATCATGATAATGACATTGAATTGATAGCTTCCGAGCTTAGTGGAGATGGTATTGTTAAAGTCGAGCCGACCAAGTTTTATCGCAGTGTAAAAATTGATTATTTTAAGGATAATGGAAGTGGAGGATTATCAGATGGTACTTATGAAAGTGATGTTATGATTGTGACTTCAAAGGTGCAATGGAGTGAATTCGGGCGTACTAATACGGTTTCTTTGAGTAGCGCATTAACCAGTCATCAATAATGAGAAAAAATGCCTTAAAACCGGGTTTGTCGATTGTTGAGCTGATTATTGCCATTAGTATTTTTTCGATTTTGGGATTGATGGCGGTGACTATTTTTGTGAATGTGACGCGCATGCAGGGACGAATCGCGCTGGAGAATGCCATTTATGAAGATGCGCGCTTTATGATGTCCAGAATCAGCCGCGAGATTCGCAATAATGCCGTAGATTATGAAGAATATTTTAATCAGACGGTGGGGACAGATCCGGAATTTGGTGATTTGTATGGATGCTATGCGGCGATGTTTTATGATCCTGGGAAAAGCTCCGGGCAAAATTTGAATATTAGTGTGACTGCTGCTGATCCCGGTTCTTTTGGAGCTTTTTGCGGCAATGGCGAACCTTATACCGGTCCGGAGAGCTGCACACTTTACAGGCCGTCTCTGGATGAAAATAAAGGTGAGTTTCCTTATGAGGAGAGTAAAGCTTTTAATGATAACGGAAATATTTATAATGCTTTCAAAAATGCGAAAAAGGAAGCAGTTGGCATTCGAGACAATTTAGTCACGCAGCCGGAACTATATTTAATTAGCAGGGATGGTAAGCAAAAAACCTTGTTTGCCAGAAAACAGACCGGGGCGGGTCCGGACGAATATGCCTTGGGGATGCTAAAATTGCGGGGCGATGATCCGGATAATAACGGAATTACAGACATTTGGACGGGGTGCGGAGGTAATGCTGATAATCACTGTTGTGCCGAAGGTTTTGACTGTCCTGCCAAAGTCAGTGGCGGACTGGAAAACTTGCGCGCTAGTTTGGCAGCTTCTGCCAATCTTTATCAAGGTTTTATTCCGATTAGTCCGCTGAGGACTAACATTACTGATTTGCGTTTTATAATCAAGCCGCTGGAAGATCCGCGTAAGGCTTTTGCGGAGTTGGATAATAGAGAGCATCCGCGAGTGACAATTTGGCTGACTGTAGAGCCTTCTGATCAACAGAAAAGGCGCTATGGGAATCCTGATAATGCTCCAGCTTTGACTTTGCAAACGACTGTTTCGCCACGTATTCAGACTGAAGTGGAAAGCTATTTAGGAGCGAAGACACAAACGAAATGCGGACCCCTCGGTGCAGGCCTATTATACAATTAATATTAATATGATTCTGGTTATTCAAACTATTCGGCCGACTGTGGAGCTTTTATTGCTGGATGAGCAAAGGCAAATGGTTGCCCGTCAAGCTTGGCAATCGCAGAAAGATGAGGTGGAGAAGCTCTTTCCGGCACTGGATACTTTGCTTAAAGAGGAGCGGGTGAAGCAGGAGGACATAAGTCAAATTGTGGTTTATAACGGGAAGGGGTCATTTTCTTCGACTCGAATCGGGGTGACAATGGCCAATACTTTAGCTTTTGCGCTGGGGGCTGAGCTTTTTGAGCTGACTGCTAAACAGGAGGGTGACAGTTTGCAGGAGGTGAAGCAGTTATTGGCTGGCACTCCGCAGCCGGTCAAACTTGCCAAGCCGGTTTATGCGGCAGAGCCTAATATTACTATATCTGATAAAAATCGAGTCTAATGCTTTATATTGTTGCAACGCCAATCGGGAATTTGGAGGATATCACGCTGCGGGCGATTAGAACCCTAAAGGAGGTCGATTTGATCGCAGCGGAGGATACTCGCAAGTCGGGAATTTTGCTGAAGAAACATGAGATTGAAACGCGAATGGTTAGTTTTCATTCCTGGTCAGATGAGCGCAAGGTGCAGGATTTGGTGCAGCAGTTGAGGGAAGGCTCGAAAATAGCTTTAATTAGCGATGCGGGGACTCCGGGGATTAGTGATCCGGGGTATAAATTGGTGCGGGCTGCCCGGGAAGCAGACATTGAAGTGGTGCCAATTCCGGGGCCGGCGGCTTTTTTGACCGCATTGCAGGCATGCGGACTGCCGATAAATCACTTTGTTTATTATGGCTTTCTACCTATGAAAAAAGGGCGGCAGACTTTGCTGAAGCAATTGCAGGAGGAAGAAAAGACAATAGTTTTTTATGAATCAACGCATCGGATTGTGAAAACATTGAAAGAATTCAGTGAGTATTTTCCGGAGCGCAAATTGGTGGTGGCGCGGGAATTGACCAAGATTTATGAAGAATTCAGGCAAGGAAGTGCGGCGGAATTGCATGAATATTTCTTAGCTAAGAAACCAAAGGGTGAGTTTGTAGTGATAATGGAGGGATGTTAAGCCGCTTGACCCTCGGGAGGGCGTCGTTTTTTGATGCGTTTTTGCTTGCGACGCTTATTGGTCTTTTCGAAGTTTAGACTAATAATACGGGTGCGGGCCTCTTGAATCAGAGAGACAATTTCTTTTGGAGCTGTCGGTTTTTTAGATTCAACAAATAGTTTGATGCGCTCGGCGATTTCCAGAGTCTCATCTTCCAGTTTGGTTCTTGCTTTCGGTTTGTCTAGGAGAGGTTCTTCCAGAAATAAGAAGTCCTCGTCTGGCAGAGGTCGCATCATTGGGTCTTGGTTATTTCAACACCACGGTAGTAATATTTGATAATTTCTTGATAAGATTTGCCTTGATTGGCCAAAGCAGTTGCACCACAACCGGAAAGTCCGACACCATGACCCCAGAATTCGGTGGAGTTACAGTGAGAATCGTCTACTGATTGCAGCCATGGAGCATCAGTCCAACCCCATTTTTCACTGGCGGAAATTGTTTGTCCGTTGGAGCGACTGAAATAAGGTGTTTTAATTAAGCGATTTTGATAGGTGACATACTCCCCTGCTGTAGCGGCAGCCATTTGGGCAGTCTTGGGAGATCGTTTTTCGAAGCTATATCCCATATATTTTTGTGAATAGTTGGGATCGTCATTAAGGTCGAAAGGAGCTCCTGGGAATTTTTGGGCAGCCTCCATATAAAATCTGGCATAAGTTCTAGCAATTACCATAATGGTTTTGATTTTCTCTTCCGGTGAATCGGGCCCGACTTCAGCAATTCCTTTCATGTATTGCTCAAGTGGAAGTTCATTGACCACATGCAATTCGTTGTCATAAATTAAGACTTCCAAAGTGCCGCGGAATTCATTGTTATTCTCTTGAGCTCCCCAGGAATTGCGACGTTCCCAATTATCGATTCGCATGATAGTGCCTACTAGCGGCACAAAGCGAGGTCGGGCGCGGAATTCCCATGAATCGCTACCTGAAGTTAATGCAAAGGTACCGTTGTCATACTTAACAGTAACCTTTTGATTGGCATCAAAGGTTTGGACTCGACGCTTACCTTCATAGAGAACAAATTTACCACTTCCTGTAATGATAGCCGGATTGCCGCGATAGCTTAGATCTATTCGAATCGGGCGCAGAATAGTGCTGGCGTTTAGTTGGTCCGTAGCAATATTACCATTGGAGATCACAGGTGAGCCTACAGTATTTTGTGTTGTAACTACCGGTCCCCCGTCTCCAACTCTTATTTCAAGATAAGTATCATGATTATTGAGCCAGGTAATCCCTTCAATGACCGGAGTAAAATATTCACGGTAAGTGCCGTCCTTGTTTGGTACGGTAATCGGCACTTGGAAAGTGGCAATTTGATTGTATTTAACCAGGGTTTCATTCATCTCGGCTAGGCGAGCAGATGGTGGATCGAGTAGTTGATTTAAGTGATCACGGGGATTGTCTGCGCCAAGCGTGGTTCGGTTGATGCCAACATTTTGCCATGGTGTGACACCCAGATTGCGAATTCTTACAGTAGCAGTAATACGGTCACCGGGCTTATAATCGTTTTTGCTTAGTATGATACTTTCCAATTCATATTCATATCTTGGTTTGGGAGGAGGAGTCTGAACCTGAATGGGGAAACTGAGGTAGCGCTCGATTTTTTGTGAGCCATTTAGCATAGGATAGAATTGAATGAGACCCGAGCCGCTGGTTTTTTGTGACTGTGTATTAAAACTAATAGTTATTGATTCTCCCGGTTTGACCTCCTGTCCGAGGCTTTCTGAACGCAGAGAAGCGGCGTTGCTGAGGAAACTTCGAGAAGTGCTGTCATTACTAATTTGGAAATAAGTTGCTGCTCCCCAAGATTTACTTCCTGTGTTTTTGATTTGAAAACTCAAATTTTTTCTGGATCCTGGAGTGTATTTAATAATGTTTGGGGCCTTGGCATATTCCAGGTCATATTCAGAATTGGACGTAGAACCTTGTGATTTGACAGGGTTATAATCGGCCTTGGCCATTTGCCTGATCACCGGTAATAAATTGTATAGTTTTTCCCCGGGGCAGGCAGTTTTTCCGATATCACGATGCCCCATAATATTGGGATAGTTTTCTCCTCGGAAGGTAGTAGCACTGGTTGGATCAATGCCATATTGCTGAGTTTTCTCTTTAATTAAAGCGGTTAACGAATCAATCACCGGTTGAGGAGGATCAGTTTGATCATATTCTCCCAATACGGCTATGCCGATGGAACCATGATTTCCTCTACCTGCATGTGCTCCTACAACTGCTTCTCCGCCATAGCGCCCTTCATAAATATTTCCCTGCTGATCGATAATATAATTATAGCCAATATCTCCCCAGCCTTTGCTAACGGTATGCCAATAATAGATATCTCGAATAGCGCGTTTGGGATCATCCAAATGCTTAGTAGTAGCAGTATGATGCACTATAATCTTGGAAACTTTTTCCGGATAGGTAATGGGCCAGGTCAGCTCTTCACCTTGAGGATTTGTTGTAATTTTCCTAGCTACCTTTAACTCATTAGCAAATTTTGTGTAGTAATCGTCCTCGAATTTTACCAAAACCGGGTCTGTGACTATTTCAGGATCGATTACACGCAATGCCTCATTAGCTCCCCAGCTCGCTCTTGAAATAATATTCAAACCGGTATTTAAACTTGGAGTGCTATAGGTTACTGTTCGCCTTCGATTGTCGAGAATTTTTTGACGTTCACTTTCAGGCAGTATATTTATTTGTTCTGCTTCAGCAGTTAGTCCTTCTAATTCGACCACTGAACGTCTGACTTTAGGTTTGCCCAAAATAGCATCACTATTAATGTGATCGGGAATATCATCATGAGCTTCAAATTGAGTATCACTTTTAGTTGCGTATTTGCTCAGGCTACTACTTGCAAGCAACATTTTATCTTTGGGACTTCCACCGGAAATAAATGTGAATTCAAGGTTTTCCACAACAGGGGTTTGAGTTGAATCTCTGGTTTCAAGATGGATTTTGTACTGAAAATGGGTAGATTTATTGGTTACGATCAACGCTACTGCTTTAGTCGGATCAGGATCCTGATAGTCGGGATCAGCATCCAAGTGGTACCAGTCGGTAATTCCACTTTTATTCTTAAAACGTACTTCTATTTCCGCCGTAGTGTTTTCGGGCAAATCTTGTTGCCAAGCGGCAGCTAAACTGGAAAAACTTATCGGAGCTTCCTTCAAAGGCGATAAATAAGTTGTTTCAGATTCATATTGCTTGGGAGCGTTTTGATCCAGTTTTTGATAAAAAGGTTCAACAGGTTTAACCGAGACTTTGCTTTGTGCCAATGCTGTGCCACCGGAGCTAAGTAGAATCAACCCGGTAAGCAGGGTAACAAGTAGTTTTTTCATATAGAACATTAATCTTTATATTATAACAAAAAAAAGGCCTAAGTTTAACACTTAAGCCTTTTATTAACTTGACATCGAAGGTCTAATTGTTGGTAGGGCGAACTCTTGGCACAGGAGCCGGTGCTTCCTCGGTTTCCGGAATAAGTTCTTCTGCCGGTGCATCTTCTGTTTCCGGAATAGCTTCTTCTGCCGGTGCATCTTCTGTTTCCGGAATAGCTTCTTCTGCCGGTGCATCTTCGGTTTCCGGAGCAAGTTCTTCTGCCGGTGCATCTTCTGATGCAGGCTCGATAATTTCCTCCTCTGTAGTTTCTTCAATCATTTCTCTAACTACCGGTTCACTGCTAACCACTTTACCTTGATAAAGAAGTCCTTGATTGAATAATAGGAAAATCAACGCACCTATCAAAGCAAGTATAATTATAGCAATAATAATATAAACCTTGAGTGATTTGTCTTTTTTAGGAGTTGAGTCATCAGACTCTGCAGGCTCCGGCGTTTTTTCTGGTTCAGGTTGAGACGCAGGTTCAGGAGTAGCAGCGGGCTGCTCCGGTTGAGGTTGCGGAGTTGGAGCTGGTTCCGGCTGCGCTGGCTGTGGTGCTGGTTCCGGCTGCGCCGGTTGAGGTTGCGGGGTTGGAGCTGGTTCCGGCTGCGCCGGTTGAGGTTGCGGAGTTGGAGCTGGTTCCGGCTGCGTTGGCTGTGATGGTGTATTGGAATTAGCACCTCCTGTGGGATTAGGAGTGCCAAGTGTATTGATCATATTGTTTTCCATACTTTTGTTTTAATAACTATTAAGCTATTCTACACTATATTGGCTATTTAGTCTAGAATCTATAAGTATGGAACTATTGGAGGGCTTTAGGCAGCAATTCTCTCTTGGTAGATTGCATCCCAACCATCATCAATTTCTTGAATTAAAGCTCGTTCAGTTTTGGTCTGAGTCTCCAGGATATCCCATTCACGATCAATTTGGTCAATTTCATGATTGATAGCAATTTTATCCCAGCTGGCATCAATTTCATTTAGTAGGTGTTGATCCGCGATCATATCCCATTGTTGATCGATATGACGAAGGCGGTTTCGCTCGCTAAGTCTTGCTATTTGCTTGTCTGCCTCGTCCAATTCAGTCTGTTTTCGATCATTTCCGGCATGCTGAGCTGTTGTTTGGCTGGCCAATTGCTCACCTGTTTGTTCAGATTGCTTTGTAGCTAGTTCGCGATCGATTGAGTTTATTGGATCTGCGAATGACGGTGAAACTCTGTCATTCTGGGCATATTCTGTATTATTGTCAGGAGTATAGTTTTGGCCATATTCTTGGGCCGGGGCGCTAAGCTTGTCAGGAGCTGATCCGGTTTGTGAATCAGGAGTTGTTGAAGGTGTTTTAGGTCCACCGGAATTTGATCCCCAAGCAATACCTGGAAAGCGAGCTTTTAATAATTCTTTGGTGTATTTATTATCAGAAACCATCACTCGATCAATATTTGCCTCTGATTTAGCAATTTGTGGTCTCCAAGGATTTCTGACGCCTTGTGACTGGATGTCACTACTGAAATCTTCTGCGTATTTTGCTTTGTCGGGATCTTTTGACTTATCATAATCCACTCCGACCCACTGTGGATACATTGTTGCATATGAATCTCTCTCATCTGCAGGTGAAAGGTTCGGTAAGTCCTTTTGCTCAAGATCTTCAAGTTTTTCACGAATATAAGCTACATTACTCTGATCAAATTCACGCATTTCTTCGCGTAATTTCTCTTTTTGCTCAGGTGTAGCACCATCAAACATTGGTTTACTGATTGCTTCTCCTATTCTGGTATCTCCCTTAATTTCAACACCTTCAGTTAAAAGCTTTTTAAGTGCGGGAATTTCTTCTGCTGCTTCATAAACTTCAGCGGGAATAGAGGGATCATCGTCCACAGGAACAACTGGTTCATCCTTGTCAGGAGAATTATCCTGTTTGTCATTCTTAGGCTCGTCCTTTTTCTCAATTTCATTCTTGTTTGTATCAGAATTTTCAGCTGTCTGTGTTTGATCTGTTGCTGTGTTCTGAGTAATCATAGCTACTTGATCCTCATTTGCCTGACTTGTGGACTTTTTCATTCGTTGATAGGCGACGTAACCAATTGTACTGGTAGCAAGAATAGCGGCAGCGGCAACTAGTGCTGTAATGTGGTTAACCTTGCCTTTAGTTCTTTCTTGTTCACGCTTCAATTGCTCAGGAGTTTTGCTGACGCTAGCCATTAGTTTTTCAGCCTCTTGTTTATGAATGGCAGCCATTTCTGCTTCTTTTCTCCTTTGATCGGCAATTATCATTTGACGTGTTGCCAATTCTTGTTTGGCTTGTTCTTCGTAATCAAATTCCGGAACATGAGTAGTCTGTTCTGGTGCCGGTTCAGGAGTTGGTTCCGGTTCAGGAGCTGGTGCCGGTTCAGGAGTTGGTGCCGGTTCTGGGGCTGGTTCCGCTTCAAAAGCAGGCTCCGATGGCAACTCTGGAGCTGGTTCCGGTTCAGGGGCTGGTGCCGGTTCAGGGGCAGGTGCCGGTTCAAAAGCAGGCTCCGATGGCAACTCTGGAATTGGTTCCGGTTCAGGAGCTGGTGCCGGTTCAGGAGTTGGTGCCGGTTCTGGGGCTGGTTCCGCTTCAAAAGCAGGCTCCGATGGCAACTCTGGAATTGGTGCCGGTTCAGGAGTTGGTTCCGGTTCAGGGGCTGGTGCCGGTTCAGGGGCAGGTGCCGGTTCTGGAGCTGGTGCCGGTTCAGGGGCAGGTTCCGCTTCAAAAGCAGGCTCCGATGGCAACTCTGGAATTGGTGCCGGTTCTGGAGCTGGTGCCGGTTCAGGGGCAGGTTCCGATGGCAACTCTGGCTCAGAAGATGAATCAACTTTTTCCTGTTCAACATCATTGGCTAGTTCCATAGCTGCGGTTGCAGCCAAAGAACCCATACTAATACCAATAGCTTCATCCAAAATATCATCAAGTGATTGATCGTGTTCTTGATTTTCTCCTCTAAGTTCTGCCAATTTTGTCTTAATCTGTTCTTCGATATGACTATAAATATTTAGACGAAATCCATTGATAACATCCTCATTTTGCCTTTCCCGACCTCCAAAATCAGCATAAAAAGCCAATAAAGGATTGTAGAACTGATCACCGGAGCATATTTTAGCCTCCAGTCTGCTCATTGCTTCGACTGTTAAACCTTGTGCCAATTCTTCCAACTCAGTTTGGGTATAGTTTAACAGAGCCTGATAATCGACTTCATAAGGTTCAATATGATCACGAATATTGGTAACTATAGCTTTAGCATTGGTGAAGGCCAGATCACGCATATTTTCATAAGTCTTGGACTTAATATTATCCATGCTGGTGCGACTGACCAATGCTTCATAGGCATAATCATGCTCAGGGTGTAAGTGCATGGCGGAATTGGCCATACCGAAAGCTTCGGTGAATCTGGCTCTAAATAAATCAGCAGTAGGTTTGGTGGCGGGGAATTCTTCCATAATATTCTGGAATTCCAACATAAAAGTCTTCACTAATTCACTTTGGGCATTATCCAGGAATCCTTGATATTCGCCACTTTCACCAGGTGCAGGAATTCCCCGTTGAGTAATTCTTCTGGATATTGCTCTGGCTCGCTGTCGACCCTCCTGTTGTTCCTCAGATTCTTGCATTAATTGTTTATTCTCATCAAAATTTATATTCTGAGCAAATGCTTTGCCTACTTTGGGCATAACATCAATCTCTTCAGCTGTCTTAACAAAAGCCTCACGATATATTTCGAGGATTTGAGTTTCTTCTTTGCTGATTAGACCATCGTCAAATGCTTGTTGGATTTTTCTCATAATTGTACCAAAAGCAATCACCATTTTAGTAGGCAGATAGTACTTTAGAAACTTAACTGTGAGATTATGGTGCTCAATGGCATTCAAATCTAAAAGCGTTTTTAAAAGCTTGTGGGCAACAATGACAATGTCTTGTAGAGCGGGGTTGGAAATGTCTCTCAACCTCTCATCCTGGCGTAGAGCTTTGATATAATTGAAAGACAGTAATTTTTGCAGGCCCTTGTCAAACTCTATCAAGCGATCTACATAGCTTGGTCGATCTGAGCTAATTGGTGCTCTTTCTTGTGTATTATCACTTTGATTTGCCATAAATGATGATTACGAGGTAATTATCATACTTTCTTTCTACCATTTGTCAACTTTTTGTGCAAACATAAAATGATTGACTAGACTTGATTTTTAACTCGAGGAGGGTAAAATTAAATTAGATAAGATATTTTTTAGTTTTCAATTAGTTTTATAGAGCTTTCGGTCTGTTATGGCTTTATCCTATAGTTTACATTTTATTAAGCAGAATCTTGCTGGCAAGGTTTTGCTGGAAAAGGAGGGTGAAATAGTTTTCAACCGTCAATATTTTCGCCTGAAAGGAAAAGGCGCCAATGATCAAGGTGAGGTAATTAATTTTACCGATATTAAGGAAATTCGTGAAGAAAGGGATCGTTTTTTGTTTGTTACTTTTACCAAATATAAATATGTACTTTCAAAATTCGGCACCAGCTTTCAAAACTTTTTGGAGGATTTTTATCGAGTAAAAAATGACTATTTTGCCGAAAGTCTGTTTATGAAAGTGGGAATGCTACAAGCTGAGTTTGATTGTAATGCTGAAGTTACAAATCAATTCGGAAAGGTAGTAAACAAAGGACCATCCGTCATACATTTTTTTGAGCAAAGTATTGTGATTATTCCCAAAATGAGTGATGCCTTTGTGATTTATTTGAATTTCATGAAGATGCATGAATTTGATGAAGAGGAATATGTATTAAACTTGGAAGCTGATAGTGGACTAAAGGTTAGAGTTTCTCGATTGGGGTCGCATTTTGACGAAGCTAAGCATGCAATGGAGAATAATTTGGAGAAAATGTATCAACGAGTGCTAAATCAATTAAACACAGTCTTTGGCGGAATTCCATTGCCTGTTTTACTGAAGCTTGCTTACATAATCAGAGATGGGAGATGTGTGGGGTTGCATGAGTTAAAGAAAATAGATGCCAGTCTGCCTCAAAAAGCTCTTGAAATAGCATTTGAAGGGAATTTGGAATTGGAGAAGAGAGTACAGTTTTTGAGAAGTCTTGATAATAATGAGCAATTCTATTTAGGCTTTGCATTTGAGAATACTGACCGGGGCAGAGATGTGAAGGTTAAGGCCTGGTTTCTTTGTGCTTTGCCGGGGCTAAACACCATGGTTCTTGGTATTAGTAATGATCAAAATGAAAAGAGTATATTCTTTTTTAGAATTGTGATGGAACAGGGAATTCCCAGCGATAAAGTAAGTGGAAAAATTTTGGAAATCAATCAGTGCATGGTGCTGTTCAATTACGATTTGAGCCCAATTTATAAGGAAAAACACGAGTTGAGGAGAAGCAAATATCGAACTGCCTTGTTAAAATTAGCTTTTTTGAGACTATTTAGAAGATCATTCTTGGGAAGAACTGAGGCGATGGATATGGATAAATTCAAATCTGATGCCAATAAATATTTTTCCATGGCTAGAGTATTGCATCGTCCTCTATTAAGGCATCGTCAAATATTCAAACCCGCTCTGAAATAGAGATGACATTTAATAATAGGAGTGATAGTATCCTACATACTAAAACCTTAACACAAATATTATGGCAGCACATTTTGATGATCAAAGTTTTGAAGCAGAGGTACTCAAGTCTGAGATCCCTGTTTTGGTGGATTTTTTTGCTGAATGGTGCGGACCTTGCAAAATGATGTCACCAATTATTGATAAACTAGCAACTGAATATGAAGGTAAGGTAAAGATTGGAAAAGTTGATGTTGATTCTAATCCGGAAGCTGCAGGCAAGTTTCAAGTTCAAAGTATTCCCACAATAATCATGTTTAAAGGTGGTGAAATGGTGAATCAAATGGTCGGCTTCCAAAGTGAAGAGAACCTGAAAAAAGCTCTGGATGAGCTAGCCGCTTAAAAAAGGCTATCTTGTAAATTTTGAGGCTTCAAGTCAGGATTGGCTTGAAGCTTTTTTTGAGCCAACTTGGCTTGTTTAACAGCTAATTGATCTACTAAATTATTGTATTGATTCTTAGCATGTGCCTTAACCCATTGAAATTGAACTTGTGGATGACTAACCCTCAAAGGATCCAATTCCATCCAAAGGTCCAAATTAGCCTTGCGCTTCCAATTTTGATTGATTGATTGAACGATTAAATTAGAATCGGAAAAGATTGTCGCATCAGAGTCTGGGGGAAGTAATTGTAGAGCCATAATAATAGCAGTCATTTCCATACGATTATTAGTTGTATCAATTTCGTAGCCATGCTTTTTGTCGCTCTCTCTCTTTTGCCCGTCAAAGGCAATTAGGGCCCATCCTCCCGGACCGGGATTTCCCAAGCAAGATCCATCTGTATAAATCGCTTTGATCAAGGCTTACTTTGTTTGTGTCTTAAATAGTTTGTGCTAAAATAGTAATGTTTATTTCATAAAAACACAAATAATGGCAGCTAAAAAAACAAAAAAGACCACAAAGAAATCACCGAAAAAACAAGATACATTTGCAAAAATAGAAAAGGAAATCAAGAAAGCATACGACAAATTGAGTCCAGCATTTAATACTGTTGAGAAAGAGTTGAAGAAAGCAATCAAGAGTGCCACACCGGTGCTAATAAATGTTGAGAAAGAGATTAATAAAGCAATAAAGGGGGCAGGTCCTGCAGTAAAGAAAACTGAAAAACAACTTACTACTCAGCTGAATAATTTAAAGAAATTTGTTGATAAACTGGAGAAAGACTTAGCAAAGGCATTTAAAGCTAAAAAAAACGCAACAAAAAAGGCTGCCAAAAAAGTAGTTAAAAAGGTTACTAAAAAAACATCCGCAAAGAAAGCACCAGCTAAAAAGTCTGCTACAAAGAAGAAAAGATAAATGGCTAAAAAAAATAAGCATAAGCATAAAAAAACTCCTAAGAAATCCCAGCAGAAGAAGGTCGTCCGACCTGATAATGCAAAGAAGCAGGAGAAATCATCCACATCCGGTTCAAAGCAATTGGAATTGGAGACAAAAAAAGCTGCCAAAAGGAGTTCTGATTCAGCTTTGTCTAAACAAATCGACCAGAGTGCTTCGGAGATAACCGGAAAAATCAAACAAACTGTAAAGGATTTGGGGAAGTCTATTACTCCTGTAAAAAAACTGAAACCTCAGGATATTAAAAAACTGACCACGGAAGAAGAAGTGATGTCCCCTTCCAAGCAACGAATCCCGATGTTCAAGCGTTATTCCCGCAGTATTATTTCACGATTCGGTTTTATTTTTAAAATTTTGAAATGGCTGTTGATTCTGATCGGTTTATCAGTGTTGGCTGCTGCGGGGGGAGTTTATTATATTTGGATCAATTTTGCTCAGGATCTGCCTAATGTGAAGGATTTGAAAAATATGACTTTTGCGGAGACCACCACTATTTATGATCGGGAGGGCAATATCCTTTATAAGATTTACGGTGAAGAAAACAGAGCTTTTGTACCTCTGGAAGAAATAAATCGCAACGTGATTGATGCTACGATTTCCATTGAAGATGAAAACTTTTATCATCATTTGGGATTTGATCCGGTGGCGATTGTGCGGGCACAAATAAAAAACTTGGAAGAAGAGGATATTGTTCAGGGGGCTTCAACAATTACACAGCAATTAGCTAAAAACCTTTATTTAACTCCTGAACAAACTATTGAAAGGAAAATTAAAGAATTGATTCTGTCGCTACAAATTGAATGGTATTTTTCTAAAGATGAAATTTTGGAAATGTATTTCAATAAAATTCCTTATGGATCAAATGCTTTTGGGATTGAAGCAGCTTCCAAAACATTCTTCGACAAGCATTCTTCTGAATTAACAATGGCTGAAGCTGCCATCTTGGCTTCTCTGCCAAAAGCACCTTCGTATTTTTCTCCATATGGCAATCATAAGGATGAATTATTGGGATTATGTAAGGTGGAAACTTGCACTTCTCCTTATGACTCCAATTATGTTTGGGGTAGAAAAGATATTGTCCTGGAGAAAATGAATAAAGATGGGACAATCAGCCAAGCTGTGTTTTTTAATGCCTGGAGAGACGGCTTTGATGTTGTGTTTCAGGACTTAAAGGTGGAAATTAATGCTCCTCATTTTGTCTTTTATGTTCGGGATTATTTAGAAGAAAAATATGGAAAAGAAGTAGTGGAAAGTGGAGGTCTTGAAGTTCGAACCACACTAGATCCCGGATTGCAAAAGCTGGCTGAAGAAACTATTGCCGAATATGCCGGGAACGGCCATTTGGCTAGTTTTAGTGCTAATAACGCAGCTTTAGTGTCAGTTGAGCCGGCCACGGGAGGAGTACTTGCAATGGTTGGATCTGTGAATTATTGGGTGCCTGAAATTGATGGGCAGGTCAATGTAACTATCAGCAAGAGACAACCGGGCTCATCATTCAAGCCATTTATTTATGGTGCGGCGATTGAAGCTACAGGTATGGGAACCGGATCATATATCGGTGATTATAAAACTCGTTTTCCGGGTGACTATATTCCCAATAATTCTGATAATACTTTTAAGGGGCGTATGAAAATGAAGGATGCTTTGGCTCAATCCAGAAATATCCCAGCAATTAAAGCTTTTTATGCTGCAGGAGAAGAGCAGGTTTTAAGCTTTTTGGATAGAGTAGGTGTCACTTCTTTGAGTGAATATAAGAATAATTATAATAGCAATCCGGATCGGAAATGGGATTACAGCTATGGTGGTGCAATGGCTATTGGAAGCGGAGAAGTAACTTTATTGGAAATGGCGGAAGGGTACGCGACTTATGCCAATGGTGGTTTACATGCTGACATTAACCCAATCTTAGAAATTCGTAAACGCAATGGAGATGTAGTTGAGCAATTTACTGACCAATCAGAACAAGTGATGAATCCTCAGGTGGCATTTATCATCAATACGGTTTTATCGAATTCTGCCGCCAGACCAGCTGGCACATGGCGCAATCGCTTAACAATTCCTAATCACAATGTGGCAGCCAAAACTGGGACTTCAAACAAAAAAGTGGGAAACATTAATTTGCCGAATAATACTTTAACTATAGGTTATACACCTTCAATTGCAACTGTAGTCTGGGCCGGTAATTCTGATGGAACGCACATGAATTGGCGAGCCTGGGGATTGACTACTGCTGCGCCGATTTGGAGAAGTTATATGGAGAAAGCCTTGGAAGGTAAAGAGACTCAGGACTTCCCTCGCCCGGAAGGAATTATCGAAAAATGGGGGGAATTCTATCCTAAATGGTGGGATTCAAGATATAGTTACGATGCACGTTTCCTGCCACTTGAAAAACAAGACTGTACCGATGAGGAACGTGCAAGAGATCCCATCGGTTGTAAAACAAAAGAAGAAATGGAAGAGGAAGCACGGGAACGGGATGAGGCTACACTTAGAGAAATTTTAAATGTTCCTGATGGTATTCCGGTAGAAGTCTCACCAGTTACCGAAACTGGAGCAGAAAAGCCAATTAGTACCATCAAACGAGAACTGGAAGAATCTACCGTTCCACCACCTCGTGAGCCGGAGAAACCTACAGCGACAGTTGAAGAAGAAAATACCACTGAAGAAGCTCCGCCTGCTCGTGAACCGGAGCGCCCAAAAGCAAGTCTTGATACTGCAGAAAACGGCTCAGAATTACCACCTAGCAATTAAAAATATGCCATCT
Organism: uncultured Candidatus Peribacteria bacterium; assembly: GCA_964424075.1. GTDB lineage: Bacteria > Patescibacteriota > Gracilibacteria > UBA1369 > UBA1369 > CAYRGY01. Next base: position 86,687 of record CAYRGY010000006.1, on the reverse strand, counting down.
GTCGGAATTATCAGTAAGGATGTTGTGACCAAGAATCGCATTTCCGAAGTTTTGCGAGCCAAAGATATCGATTGCAATTACATTCACTCGGCGGCTAATTTTGATCCGGAGGCATTTGATGTTTTGATGGTGGATTTAGGAGCACCCCAAGCGGAATTGATTTTGCGTATGCATCCACGAATGTGCATCGCTTTCGGTGCTGAATCAGAAAGTGATAAAGAGAAACGTAAAGCAATACTTGGTTGCGATCGCATTTACAAATCAGGTGAATTCTTCAAGAAAGTGTTGCCGAAATTCGAGCTTTAGTATAAGTCACTAAATCCCACTTCTCCCAAGACTGTTTCGATAGTCCTGTTTTGAGGGTCAGTAAGAATCTGATATTGAAATAATTTGGCTTGCTGAATAATTGATCGTACTCGAGTAGGTAGTGTTTGAGGATCAATATCAACAATTGAATCTATTTTGTGACCAAATGGTGCAAAGGTACGTCTTAAAAATTCTACCAGAAACTTGATACGTTTACACTCAGAGCATTCATCAAGGGCGTCACAGTTTAGCCTTGCCTCAAGTTCCTCGGTTATGGTTTCTAAATTTGCAACTATATTTTGCGCTGCTCGCTTCTGCTCTGGTTGCAATTTTAAAACACTCGGATGAAAATAGTTTTCGGCATTGGCATTTAAGGGAATATTCACATAGATATTATTGGGATGATATTCACCAATATTTCCTTTATCCCTCAGCTCATCAATCAACTCCGGTCTAGCCAAAGATAGGGGTATGTATCCGTTATAGCGAACAATATTTTGGCGGTTGTGGTCTTGTGCGGGAATACCACACATTACGATTTTATAATTATGTTTGATTGCCTGACGAGAAAGAATTCGTAGCAAAACTGCATTAAGTATAGGATAAACTTCATTTTCAATAGCATGAAAACTTCGTATGCGAATGGTTTCTTGGTTTTCTTCAGATATTACAATATAAGCCATTGCTTTAAATTGCTCGTAGTCCTGCAATGAGTCAGACTCTCCTTGCAATTCTTTAGTTATCGAGGAATTTAGCTTAAATCCTTCTGAATGAGGAGGAGCCTTAACGATAATATTGGTACCATTTTGATTGTGAATAACCTCTACTTCAGGAGTGTAGGAAGCCATGATCTCTGGATGATATTCCAATTCTTCAATTACTCCCGCAATATAGTCCTGCTCAAATTGCAGTTTGCGCAGCCTGATAGCTTCAATACTTGTATTGCTTAGATTCATATGTGAAATTAGAGAGACCTTTTTTTCTCACGAAGCAGTTTATTTGTCAATACAACAGTGATTTTATATTGAAATTGAATGGGGGTTGGGTTAAAATCCATCCGCTGATTGTGATTAATTGCTTTTTTGGCAGTGCGCTCAGCATCCATTTGAAAATTCGCGGGTATAGTATAACGGCTCATTATGTCAGCCTTCCAAGCTGAAGATGCGGGTTCGATTCCCGCTACCCGCTCCAAACGGAATATTGTGTAGGTGATTATTTAGAAGATTGTAAATATATGATTCACTGTATCGATGCCAAGGATTGTTATGATTGGGCTTTTGTTGGATTTAAGGGCAGCGAACTTTGTCACGAGATGGGAAGTAGTGCCTACAATGAAACAGTTGCATATGAGTATTTTCCTCTTTCTAAAGAGCAAGTGCTAGAACGCGGTTGGCGATGGAATGATGACGATCAGGAAAAAAACTATCGCAGACCTATAATTGATATTCCAGATGCGATTAAGGATATACCAGAAGATATTTGTAAAAAAATTCTCACTTGTGAAGAAACTGTTTTAAAAAAGAATTGTATTAAAAAATCCCCACCTAGTCTGGATGAGGATTTTTCTAGAAATTATAACTCTATTCGCAACTCTTAATTGGATCGCAGTTTGCCATTTTAAATGTCGTTTTGAATGTAGCGCCATCGCATGTGACATCAAATGCTTTCTCTACTGCAGTTTCTGGATCCTCACCTTCATTACATTCTCGTACAGGCAAACAATTGATTGTGTAGTTCGGAACAACAAAAAATACTTCATTGGCGTTAGAGTCAAAACCCTCAAAACATAATCCATTATTGTAATCGTTTGGGGGATCTATACTAAATCCGTAAGCTGCAAGAAATTTAGCTGCTTCGTCCATCTGATAATCACTACAATTGGATCGTTGAGTTACGGTATGTGCATTAGGACTAACAGTGCATGATATAGGAGATTCATTCTCCTTACATCTAGGCAATTCTCGGCATGCTTGAATTTGATTTTCTTTATCGCATGTAGGAATAATGTCTTTTCTATAAATGCTTTCTCCTTCATTTGCACTAAAAATTTCATCACCTTCTTTTGCGTCTACAACCCTATCAAAAATTATTGGATAATCTTGATTTGTTTCATTGTAATAAGAGGGATCAGGATAATAGTTGTTCGAAGAAGTGGGGATATTGGCATGAGTAAAACCCTGCTGCATGTACATACCGTCGTGCTGGAAACTTGGTATGGGATCACACATTTCTTCTAATGCAGATTCACATGTTGGAGCGGAACAACCATCCTCATCTGGCGTTTGACCTTCTTCACATTTTGGTAATGGATATGGATCACAGACTATTACTGCGGCGCCTGTTTTTGGATCAAATCTTCTCCATCGTCCAGATTGATCAAAGAATTCGTAATGCTGAACTGGCGTAGGAGAATCGCTCCATTCTGAATGCTTTGTTAAAGGACAAGGCGGGACTGGATTGCAACCGATATCTTCAATGATAACAGTTTGTTCGCTGGTAGATTTTCCTCCGCAACCTGCTGACAAAGCTGCAAGAGCAGATAATGCTAAAACTGCCGTTTGATTTCTGATGCTTGTGAATTCCCTTGGTAATGTAGGTAATTTTGGTAAGGATTTCGCGATTTGCGATGGTATTTCTTTAAACATTGTAAATGGTTATGGTTTTTATTGTATAAGTTTTTCTTGTTTTGTCAAGTTTTTAAGTAAAGCAATGCATTGCTACCTTATAATGCGTTGCAAAAAAAATATTACAAAAATGGAATTTAGATTTGAGATAAGGCCTCTATGGTTTCTTTATGAAGATCCTGAATGTTTATATTATTTGATAGGTTACTTAGTTCCATCCCTCCTTCAAACTCAATCAACTCAAACTGACCTTTCAGACTTTCCGTTTTTTCCGAGTATGAGACAACTGTGGTTGGTATTTTATGAACGATTCCCAAAATAATCATGTGATACCGACTTGCTATTAAGAAATCTAGATCATTAAGCGCGTTTGAGTAATCATCAAAAAAAGTGACAGGAGAAATATTAGCCATTTCAATCTGCTTGCCAGACTCATCCTGTAAATACTTGTGAAAATCGGTGTCCTTGGGATGCGCTGGTATGAAAACAAATTGTGCTTTGGTTTTTTTTATAAAAGGGATTAGATGCTGGTCGACCTTTTTTTGAACATCGTGACTGGAATTAATCTCGGATGCGCAAAGATTGATGCCAATTTTTTTAAGCTTATCTTGGTGTGAGTGAGGATTATTTCCAAACTGCAATGCGAAACTCAAGTCTGATATGACTTTTATTTGTGGCAAATCTATCCCAATTTCGTTAAGGTTTTGTTTGGATTTTTTATCCCTTACAAATATGTACTGACATAGGGGAAGGTACTGCCGCATTAATTGCTGATTTTCTGAAAGGTTAATTTTGTCTACACCAACACCCATAATTACTATGCGCTTTTCTTGCGAATGAGCCTTGCTGATTATATCAGTGTAAAATATTACATTCTGATTTTGCGATAACCCCTGATCGTGAAAAAGAGTTCCCCCTCCAATAATTACTAATTGCGATATTTTCAGTGCCTGATCGAAACTGGCTTCCTTATATTTTACTGACTCAACATTATGTACTGCTTGCGTGAATGTTGGATTATAAGAAGCAATGACTGGACGATATTTTGGAAGATTCTCAATGATTGCTTTGCACATTAATTCATCACCGATATTTTGCATTCCATAATAACCGCAAATTAAAGCGATTGGATATTTTAGTTTTTCAATCTTTTTTATTTGTTGTTGTGGATAGTTATGATAGTGACCTGGATTAAGCGGAAATGATGTAAGTGGTTTTTCTATGCGCAACGCCAGCTCATAATTCTGCAATGCTGCTTGGGGGTTTTTCTGCAGGTAAAGTTGCATGTCTGCCATTTTTATTAGCGGTTCGTTGAATCGGGAATCCGCTTCGAAAGCCTGGCGATATGTTTGTTCTGCTTGAAATAGGGCACCGTTTTTTTCGTAAATTTTAGCTTTTAAAAGCAGAGTTTGGTATTTGGTAGAATTATCCTGAATATCGATTACATTAATTTGTTCAATGTATTTTTTTGCGAGGTCGTATTTTTTCAAACTAAAATATTCTCGTGCTAGTAGTTGGAGAGTTTCGTTTTTATGGGAAGATTTTGTTTGAGATTTTTCTAGATGTTTTTTTAGGATTTGGATGTTTCGCTGCAAAGTCTCTTCATTTTCTGTTGCTAATTTATGATGGATAATTTTGATTTCTGGAGCAATTAATAGGTGCTTTTGATGCTCTTTGGTTAGGTCGAGTTCCTCATGCACTGGATGAATAAACTTTAATCCATTGTTTCGAAAAATGCGTGGTGTAAGAATTGTTTTACCTTTGCCATATTCATAGTTTACTAAAATTACTGGTGTATCTTGTGCGGCATTTTTAATCGAATTTGTGATTTGCCTTTGGTTGGATTCGTCAATTTCGTCATCAGCATCAACATAGACTATCCAAGGTTGGGTACATTTTGAAATTGCAAAATTGCGAACAGCGCTAAAGTCATCTATCCACTCAAAATGATAAACATGTTTGGTATATTGCTGAGCTATTTTTTTTGTATTATCATTTGAGCCAGTATCTACAAAAATTATTTCATCACAAAATTTTAGCGATTTAAGTGCCCGCTCTATTTGATGTTCCTCATTTTTTGCAATGATGAATCCTGTGATCATGCTTTTAAGCGTATCATTTTATAGTCGAGGTATAGATGTTGAATATTTATAGCCTCAATGGATTGATATTTATGTGTCTAATCTAGTTTATTGCTATCATAAAATCAATTTAAGAAGCTTACATTATGTGCCCTAAGATAATCCATTAGTATTGACTAGTTCTTTACGGTGACCTAATATTGCAGCCTATAAACGTTTACTCATGCGATCAAATAAAAATACTGTTACAAAAGACTATGATGCTGATGTAAGATTAGTTCGTACTCAGTATAAAGTGTGGCCTGTATTTTCATCTCATATGGTTAGAATTTTTTCTCAAAGATTGCTGAATGGCCCTTTACTGCAAGGCCAAAAGAAGATACCAAGTGGTTTTATTCTTTCATCAGGAGTAGTGATTCGTGAAAGTACAGTAATTGCTTTAGCAGAGGGAGATTTCGAAATGGTTGTGCTTGATAACCAGGATGCTATTTTAAAAATTTGGGCAGATACCCGTAAAGAGGTTGTTGAAATTTTGAAGGTCATTAATTTTGAAGTTAGCAAGGAATAGAATCTTGTTTAGTGGTTCTAATCTGCTCCTATCATCCAATGGTCCTTTTCGCGGAAGGCGGGGATGGTTCGTCTTTTGGCAGCGTTTAATAGCGTGTTAGCATGTTTCCCTTTTTTTGATGCATGTTCAGTAACCTCGATTATTTTTGTATGCAATTGCCGTTTAGCATTTATTTTGGCTGGATTGCTTTGAAGAGGTTATTGAAGGCATAGGTTTTTGAGATTGTTAATAATCCTACTCCAACTTCAGCCACAACAAATCGTACATCTTCTTAAAAAGATCATAATGTGTTAATCTTACTTTTAAATGCACAAAATCACTTTTAAATGACTAACGTTTACCGAGAAGGGAAAAGTAGTAATACTATTGAGTCGCTTAATGAGCTGACTAAGGATACTGATTTTTTACGTGGAATAGATGTTTCAGGTGAATTGGATATGACCGATACAATCAGCACTCTGCCAGAACAATTGCGACAGGAGGTAAGGGCATTGATCGATCGTGTACAAGCAATAAAAGTGTTAAATCATAGTGCTACTTTTGGTGCTAAAAACGTACCTAGATCGATAGAAAGTGATATACCATTTCTTGATTCGGATTTTGGCGAACAGATTAAGGGGATTAAATCATACTTGATAGAAACAGAACTGGAATTACGATACGCTAATTTTTTAGGAATGTATTTATTCTTTGTCTCCTACTCATCTGCAGTATACGTTGCTATGTCAACCAATAATAATGCCGATATCGATACTATTAGAAGCCTTTTTTATAAACTATTTCCGACTTTTCTAGTACTCTTTACTTTACCTGCAACTGTTCCATTTGTGCGAAAAATCTTGCGTAAATATAAGAAATTTGGAGGATTAAAAAAAGAAATGGTGAAACAGCACATAGAAAAATTCTTATCATATGAACAAACAACTTCATTCTCAATAGAAGCCCAAGAAATTGCGTGTAAGATACTGGCATATACGGAACCTGAAAAAAATCTTATTGTCAAGCATGGAAGCCCAAAATTAACTGAAGCGATTAGACTAGCTTTTGAAAAATACCTTGCGGCACAAGCTAAAAAATGGCGATGTGAAAATGCTGATTTTACTTTATCCGTCCCACTATGGGATCGCCATGGCGAAATGACTGCCGTTGTTCAAGGTGACACAAGAAAGCTAATTAATGACTCGGGAATTGAGTTCGATGTCCCTACCTATTCGTCTAGACCGAAACTTCGAGTTGAACAGAATCCCGATGAAAAACATAAGAAACGTTTGGAAGTGAACCAAGAATCTAATCCTCAAGAATACGATGAAGATGAAGATGAAATTGGAGCTGCCTCTATGAAGAGATTCGGACTTTCTTCATAAAGCCAGCTCCAAAATTAGAACTAAATAAATGCCTTAATGTAAATAAATTTGGCTTCTTTTATTGTGTTTTAGGGTTAAGTTTTGTAATAAATAGCAACCATATATAATTAGATGCGAGATTTCTGCAACACATAATATTAGTAGTAGATTTATAGTTACTTAGTTGTAAATACTTAGTCATAACATCGCTGCTAGAAATGGCTCCAAAGTAAATTGATGCGAAAAGCAAATTAAATTGATTGAACTAATCAATTATTAAAATGGTCAATTAACTATGTAATCTGACAAGTTGATTGACATAATTCTGAGTTAATATATTGTTTAAATGGAATTTAAGCTAAGATGAAGATTGCAGTTTCTCAAGGACCGATTCAAGCTAGAATGGATACTGAAAATAGACTTGAAAGATATTTAAGCATTCAAATTGCGAATGTTTTTTCTGATTTAGTCCAAAATGCACTTGAGGAAGACGTAGAAAAAATTGATTTTTGGAATACTTATTGTCAAAAAATTGATTTACAAATTAAGAAACTAGGAATTGCTGATCACAAATATATTGAAGCCACTATTAAGAAAAGGCACGAAAACTTAGATAGGTATTTTAGAATTGATACTAGTAATCGCAAATTACTTTTGGACTCTGACACAAAAGTAAGCGAAATAATAATCTACTATTTATCTGAATTACTCAAAAAAGGTTTTATAGCTGTAAATAAAACTAAACTTCAAACTTGCCAGTCTTGCAAAGTATCGATCGCTCCACCAAATATACCAATAAAAATATGTAAAAACTGTGGTGGTACTTATTTTGAAGTCGAGGAATCTGAACAATTAATTCTAGATGTGGGTAAAGCACTAGAAATGAATAGTGAAAAAGTACAGGAAATCTGTATGAATAAACCAGAACTAAATAGTTATTTCAAAACACTTCCAAAATTTCTTATTATTTCAAAATCAAGGGATAGGGGGATAACACTGGAAAACTTTAATTTGGACGATAGCTTAAAGGTTGACCCAAAGATTACTTTAGCTTTGCAGAGTTTTTTATATAGAGAAATATTCAACACAAAATTAATAGCAGTTGTACAGGGCATTGATTCGATCAAAAACACTTACCCTTTGGCAACAATTTTAGACCCAACCTTTAAGGCAAACATAATTAGTGTTCCCATGCTACCTGAACTAAAAAATGAAGGCATTAGTCCAGTTTTGGCTCTTGCTCTTGCTGGCAAGAAAAAAAAGATTGAAGCTGCTGAATTAGATTCATTAAAAAGTAGTTCTAAAAAACTTATTAATAAACTCAAGAATTGCTTAAACTATCTTTATAATCAAGAAAATGAGCTTACGGGTGATAATAATGAAATTGAATTTCCTTTTAATAAGCAAATACTGTGTGAAAAACCTGAACAAATATGCTTGTTGATTAGAAATTGGATTTTTAAAACGGTTTCAGGTACGATTATCCCACAGATAAAATCCGGTGAGATAGGATTTAATAAGGAATTGAAAGCGAAATTAGAAAAAATGCAATTTGCTCTAATGCAAGATGAAAACTCATTATTATACTAAAGAAAACTCAATAAACGCTTTGTTTTTACCTGGCTTCCCTGGGGAATTCAAAGATCGAAAATTGATTGATGACTTGAAGAGTTTTGGTACAAACATTTATTCTATTCAGTATCCCGGAACCTATAACAAAGAAGGTATTTTTTTCATGGAAAGCTGTAAGGACGAATTAATTTCAGCAATTAATGATCTGGATAAATTAAATCAGCCGATAATATTGATTACATATTCGTTCAGTACAGTATTAATAAGGCTATTAGAGCAAATAAGTAAAAATATTGTTGGTATTATTCACTTCTCCCCTATTTTAGACTTTGTAAATGGTATAACTGAAGATTTTTTGGATTCCGTTAAGTCAATTGCGAAAGATTTTGACTTTAAGGTTGATCTTAATGCTCTAGAAAGTTTTAACGTTAATTATAAATTCAAATACTTAAATGCAAAAATACCAGAGCTATATTTTCTAGGTGGAAAAGATGAAACTGTTAATATTGATTACACTTTGCAAACTCTTTCAGAAATTAGCAAGAAAGCACAAAACAATTTGATTACATTTCTTCCCGATGCGTCACATAAGTTAGACTCACAATATGATTATGCAATCGTAAGAAATCAAATATTAAGCTTAGTTATAAGCACCAAATTACGCAATGAGTTTGATCAAGTAAAAGCAATTTACTTGTGGGGAAGCAGTTTAGATTTGGAATTGTATTCAAATAAATCAGACTTAGATTTAATTATAATTATAGAAAAGTTTTCATATGAGCTTCAGCAGAAGATAAATCAATATACCAAATTACAAGAACAAAAACTTGGCAAGAAAATCGATTTAATCGTGGTGAGCGAATCCGAATTAAATAGAAAGAAAATCATTCGCAGGAATAGAGGTGATTGCTTTATTGATAGCTTGAAATATTTTTGTTTTCCAATAATAGCTTATCAAAATTTAAGGAAGGTAGAACTTAATTTAAGTGATTACGGTAGAGTTTTTTATTCGATCATATATCAAGCGCGGAAGATCTTACAGAATTTTAGAAATAGCAGTGACCAGGTTGAGATCATTGTAAAAAGCTTTATTTTAAATTTACAAAATTACTTTTTTGTAACGAAAAAACTTACAAAATTTAGCGATTTAATCAAATATTTAGAAGCAAATGAGCAAGATTTAGAGAAACTAATAAAAGAAGCGATAGAGATTAAAAAAAATGACTATGAAATTGAATCAGAAGAAATTTTAGTGAAAATGTTAAAAGTACAAGAAGCACTTTGGATGAAACTATTGGGCCCAGATAATGATTGGTACTTTGAAGAAGAAAAGTAAAAAAAAAAGCTTAAAATTTGCAAATGATGTTGTTGAGTTTTTTGAGGACATCTAGAATTAAATCACTTTGAAGTTGGAATTAATTCTAACATCCTTGCAGAAGCGGCTTCATTCGAGAAATTGCGATTTTTCAAAATAAGTCCGAACTTCACTGTAGGTGCAGCTCCAAAACTTTTACTTCTATCTTAAAGTCCTATTTGACTTTATATACTTCGTTCGATACTGTTTTTGCAACTTTGTTGCATTAATACTTAAAATGGCTGTGAAAAATGTGGGAAGATTGACAAAAACTAAGAAGGCAATCATCGATGTGCTGAATGAAACTAATTGCTTGTGTTCGAAGGATGAGCTAGTTGAAAAACTTGTGGGGAAAGGGCTCAATCCGAATCGCTCAACAATTTATCGGGAACTTAAATTCCTGGAAGAGATTGGTTTGGCTACAAAGAATACGATTTTGAATAAGGATTATTATGAGATTGCTAATCATCACCATCATCATTTGGTCTGCTTGAAGTGTGAAGGGATTGAAATAATTGAGATGCAGGGTGACTTGGAAGATCGGGAAAAGCAAATTGAAAAAGAGCATAGTTTTGTGGTTGAGAAGCATACACTAGATTTTTTTGGATACTGTAAAAAATGTAAAAACTAATATGAGAATTGCATTTGTTGGAAAAGGTGGGGCGGGTAAAAGCACATTGGCAGCGTCTTTTGTTGATTACCTGCAGAAGCATTCTGAGGCGCCTGTTGCTGTGTTTGATGCTGATTTGAATGTACATATGCCGATGCTGCTGGGCTTTGATGAACTATCTGATCGTATGCATATTTCAAGACCGGAGGCCGGGAAAGAGATTAAGCAATGGTTAATTGGTGGAAATGATATTGCCGATTTAGGCGCATTTCGAAAAACTACTCCTCCTTCAATTAAATCAAATATCATCAGTTTTGCAGCTATTCAGGAAAGTCCTTTGGTGAATTTTGGAATGAAGAATGAGAATTTGTGGGTATTTGCAGTGGGCACCTATCAAAATGAAGATATTGGGGCGAGTTGCTATCACAATAATCTAGCAATTTTGGAAAATGTGCTGACCCATTTTGATGATAAAGAAGGGTATTTGATAGCTGATATGGTCGCAGGAGTGGATGCTTTTGCGGGGACACTGCATGCACAATTCGATTTGAATTGTTTTGTGATGGAACCGACGGCCAGGAGCGTTGCTGTTTTCAAGGATTATCAAAAGCTGGCGCAGGAAGCCGGTGTCGCTGACTCAGTTTTCGTAATTGCTAATAAGGTTAGAGATGAGAAGGATAAAGAATTTGTATTGGAGAGCATCCCCTCTGAAAAACTACTAGGAATATTTTGGGATGATGAGCATATCCGAGCAGTTGATCGCGATGAAAGTAAGGTCAGTTTTGATAAGTTGAATGATGCTAATCGTAAAATTTTGGCGGGTATTTTGGAACGACTGAATTCACTTCCTGACAAGCGCAATGATCGGCTTTCAAAAATTCATGAGCTGCACAAAAAATATGTGAATCAAGCTTTTGTGAAAGCAAGATATGGCGACTTGAGCGGGCAAATAGACAAGAGTTTTAAATTTAAATAGTATGCCGAACAAGTTATTAAATGTTTTTAGAGGTGAAAATGCAGTTTTGGATTTTCTAAATCCCGACTCGGATAATTTTACTCCGCTAGTTGAAATTCCCAAGGAGATAAATCCGTTCTATGAAGACGGTGTTCGAATACACGCTAAACTTCTGAATACATTGCCACTGGCAAATGTGAAATCTTTGCCTGCTTACAATATGTTGATGGAGATGAGTAAGAAGGGCATGCTGAATGATGTTAATACAATTATTGAAAACTCTTCGGGAAATACTGTCTTGTCGTTGGCTGTGATTGGAAGGCTGCTTGGGATTAAAGATACACAGGCTTTTGTTTCTTATGAAGTTTTGCGAGAAAAATTGCAGATGTTGCAACTGTTTGGGGTGAAGCCATTTGTCAATGATGAGCCGATTTGTCCGGATCCGGCTGATAAGACTTCCGGTATTTACAAAGCCAAGAAACTGGGTAAACAGAGAGGTTTTATTAATCCCGGACAATATGAAAACCGGGCAAATCCGGAAGGTCACAAACGTGTGACCGGCCCTCAGATTTACAAACAATTGGAGGGTGATATACAGGTTTTTTGTGCCGGGCTGGGGACAACGGGAACCATGGTTGGGACCAGCAGTTACTTAAAGGAGCAAAATGAGAGTGTGAGGACAGTTGGGGTGATAAGAACTCCCAATAATCCAATTCCTGGCGTTAGAACTAGGGGGCTTTTAAAAATGATCGCATTCAATTGGCGTGAGCATGTTGATTTCCTGGAAGAAATCGGCACTAAGGATTCATTTTTGAATAGTTTGAATTTGATCAGGCATGGCATCGTAGCTGGCCCAAGTTCCGGATTTGCGCTGGCTGGGCTGCTCAGTTTTTTGAATAAGCAGCAGGATCGTTTGAAGGAATTGGCAAATAAGGATGGGATTTTGAATGCAGTGTTTATTTGTTGCGACTCCCCTTTTCCATATATGAAAGAATACTTTGCCAACTTAGATGAATCATATTTCCCCAAAATTGAAGGGGCTGAATTACTGCTGGATCAAGCGGTAACGAAAAATAAGATGAGGTCTGTTGAAGGATATGAGATTGAACCTGAGGATGCCCTGGAAATGCTATATAAAAATGATCGTTCAACTCTCGAATCAAAAATCAGGAATGGTGAAAATGTTGAACTGGCTAAAGGTTTTGAGATAATCGATGTGAGACAAATGAAGGAGTTTGATCATTACCATTTAGCAGGTTCAAAACATATGGAATTCGAAGCAGTTAAAGATTTGAAGTTTCAGGGTGGCAAGGTTTTAATAGTTTGTAACTTGGGGTTAAAATCCAATTTCTTGACCAATTTGTTTAGGGGTAAAGGAGTGGAAGCATACAGTTTGAAGGGAGGAATTATTGAATGGTCCAATCGAAATCTTCCCAGATGGAAACCAGATATCTGTTTTCGATAATACTAACACTTAGCTTTTTTCTCCGACTGAAGAAACAGAGGAAAAAATTGGATGTTGATCCATTGGATGGTACATCCAACTTTTTGTGCGGTATTCCGACTTTATGGGATTTAAATTGGTTTAGTGCGAGGTGAGGAGGCGTTATTAGGCGTACTATATTTTCCGATGCTGGACTTGATGGTAGATGCTGCAAAAGGTGGTGGAGCATTTGCCAATGGTCAAGTCATGAAACTCAATAGATTGCGCGCTTGAGTTTATGGCTGTATATCCTATAGAATTTGACTTGCTTTAATATTTATGATTTTATATTGCACTAGTATTTGTGAATTTTTATGTCAGAGGAATTTCAACAACATAATGAAGTTGTAACTGTATCAACTGAAAAAGTAGAAGTTTCTACTTTTCACAAGTTAATTTCAACACTTCGCTCCAAGACTGCTATTGCTTTATATGCTGCTACTTTTTTGCATGCTCCTTTTATTTTTGGAACAACTAGAAATGAAAGTTTAAACTTAATGGCGCCCCATTCAAATTTGACTCTAAACAGTGAACTTGTTGTGGATGAAACGATAAAGCAACTTGCTAAAGATCAGAATATTTCTGAAGAAGAAGCGCGTGAAATTGTTGAAAACACTGATGAAGAAATAATCAGGCGATATCAATTAACAAGAAAAGTGGTTGAATTAAGAAAAGCGGAACGAGCTCAAAGAATAGATGCCAAAAGAGTGCAAAAATATAAAGAAGATTTGCGAAAAAGAATCGAATCTGGGAATCCTCCTGCATATAGCGAATTTGTTTTTGATGTTGAAGAAATTGCTATGGGTGTGCACCCAGATGTAATTAGAAAAGGTAAGACTGAGTTTGCCAAAGAAATGAGATTTTTGGAACAATTCAAACCTAAGATTCCAACCAGAGAGTTTTTAAGAAAAATTATTTCACATACTGAATCTTTTGATAACAGAGGCTCCTATGAATTAACTAGAACCTCATTGGCTGACTACATGGCGAGAAAAGGAGATGGTAAGAGAGGTAATTGTCAAGCTAGAGGTAAGTTTGGAGCCATGGCCCTTGAATCTCTTTATCCTGAATATAAAGACCAGATTCGATTTCAATCTACAGGAAATCATGTGAGAGCAATTTTTGATATAGGGGATGAAAGTTTTATGATGGAAGCTAAAGTTCTATTACTAACAACAGAAGAAAAAGTAGGAACTGTATTTTATACGCCGTTAGATCAAATGAAAAATTTTGCCGGCATGGAAATCGGCCAGCTTAAAGTAGAAAAATCTCAAGCAAAGATTGATAAGAGTATGGATGGAAGGGCAGCGGAAATCTTAGAAGATGCTGCTCACAAAAAAGCCATTGAAGTGATAATGGACAACACAGCTTTTCCACCTTTAGATAGTGATGGAAAGTTGCGTGATAGTGATGAAGATATGAGCGGCCTTTACAAAGATTTAGATATGCTACCTGATGAATTAGAGGAACTGGAAAAAGCAGCATTGGCAGAAAAACAATCCAACAAAAAACGATGGGGCAAACTGGATTTAAGCTTCAATGTGCTGAAAAGAGAAGATGATCAAATAGTGGAAGTTACTCCGTTTGAACAGAAAGAGTACGATGATTCCGACTTATTTTTTTTCAGTGATCCAATAAACCGGCTTAATCTGACAAGGGAAATTTCCCCAACTGTTATGAGCGTAAAGAACTGGAATTATGTAAGTTTTACAGAGTACATTTATGGGGATATGGCTCAATACAGCAGAGAAGCTATTGCGGCAGCTTTTATGCAAATGCCCGGCTCCAAAATGACAATAAATCTCAAAGGCACCTATTTGCCAATGGCATTGCATCAGGTGATGGCAACAGAAGACACATATGCCAGACTGCGTAATGATTTGACAATAAATATCGACAGAAGTGAAAGTAACATAGTCTATCCCGAAAAATGCCATGAGAAAGTAGAAACCCCATATGGAAAAGTAAGCAATCCAGCTTGTTTCCCGGCTGAACAATGGAAAACTTTAATGCAAGGAAGCGGAGCACTAAGACTTTATTATAGCGGGATGAAGGTATTGGATGAGGGTGAAATGCAAGCAATTGCCAATTCTTCTAGACCATCGGTATTTTTAGATGGACAAATCGACATTCATGACACTGAAATATTTAAAATTATGCTTGAGTCAAAAGGCACTGTTTTATTGCTGCCGGAAAGTGTTTATTTCACCGCATTATATGAAGACCCTACATTGGCTTTGAATGAAAAAGTGAAATTGGCTTCCCTAGCCAAACCCGATTATGGATTTGCCGAGCATAGACAAGATCTGACTTGTATGCTGGCTAATCTCGAATTAACCAGAAGAAAAGTGAGAGATCTAAAAAATCATCAGCTAGAGGAAAAGGTGGAAAAAATTATAAATTCGTTTACAGAGCGATATATAAATCACAAGCACGCAGATTACGTCTCGATAGCTCGTGAAACTGTTGACAGTATTAATAGTTTGCCTAGGCTCGCCCTCGGTGGGCACTGTCCTAAAACCTACCCATTGGCGTATTGCAGTAGATTAAAGCCTTTTTCCTATGCCGAACTATTCCCTGACGGACTAAACGGAGAATGGATCACAAATTCATTTGATAACACACAAATTGAAACTGATGATCAAATAGTCAGTAAGTGGATTGTTAATGATGGTGTGACTTATAGGAATGTAAATGGTGTTGAGTATAGTGTCGATTTTCAATCAGATATTGTTAATGTCTATCAAGGATTGGAAACAGTGTTTACCGCACTTGAAGTGAAAATGGTCGATGGAATACAACTGGCAATTTTAGCCGAAAATTATGAAGAAAATGAAATTGAAGTTAAGGTGGGATATATGAATTTAACAATGGGTTTATATAATACTCCGCATACTCGAAAATTCAGATTAGACGAACAAGGGAATTGCCTTGGTCCTGTTGATGGTAAAAGTACTATAGAACCCTTCAGTTTATTCGATAGAGAGTTTTTGATTACTAAACATGGAGTATCCTTTTACTTTGATGGTGTAAAGACACAAAAAAAGTTTTCAATTCGTATCCCCTTTGACCCTTTTTTGAAAAAATTAGGCATTATTCGTTCGGAATATATTACCATGAGTCAAACCGAGGAATTTAAGGAATTGACCGATGAGAAAAAATGGCAAGTATCTAATGAGTTAGTTACCAGACACAGCTTAGAGGATCATGGTGTTTTGCGTCCATCTAATTTACCATGTAGATATTACTGGGATAAACGTAAGTATATTTGCAACTTTTCTATACCGGCTGACATTAAGTAGCTAGGAGCACCTTAAGTATTAGCTCCACAACTTAATGCAGATAGGCCTAAAATCTCTTGACGGAATTGGTCATAAGCAGAAAGACTTTCGTGGTCAAAAACGCCTGTAGGTTTGGTGTCGGCTGCCATATATCCCAATGATTTGAGTAAATTCTGGAACTTTTCAATATTCGGATATGCCTTAGGGACGAAGCGCATATTGACGCAATATCCGTGACTGTGCATCCTTTCACAGAAGCGTATTGTAGACTTAAAAGCAAAGGCGGCTTTTTGTGATTTTGCTCCATAATTTCCATCAACTGCCGGATGTAAAGGATCTTCATCATTAGGTAAATATCCACAATTTACTAAAAAAGTCTGAACTCGTTCTACATCAGGTAATCTGAGATCTTTTGGTTCCAATTCGCACATAGTATCTATGGCAACTAGAGCAGTCTTCTTTTTTTCTCCCATAACATCACCAACTAGAGCGTTAATTAATTTACTATTAGAGAAAAATCTACTATCCAGATATTGACATCCTAGTTTTTCCAATGCTTGTTGATTATCTATCGCTACTTGATGTAATTCATCAAGAACCTTGGCTAGAACCGACAATCCAGTCGCTATCACCGCATATTTAATCGAATTTCCCATCAGCAATTCTCGCTCTCTACTGGTAAGCACAAAAGTAACTGCATTTGTCTCAAGATGTCGGACAAAGGCTTGGAATTCTGTATTATTTGTATAACCGACATCAAGCTTGCGTTTGTTTCGAGAATACTCTGTCGCATATTTGTGATAATACTTCAGCGCTGCATCATCACTTTTTTTATCTAAGGCTACCGCTTGCTTGTAAGCAATTGATTTTGCATCACTAAAAGATTTAATTAATTCTTCAGCGGCTACTTTGGCATTTACTAAATGAGCAGCGTTAATACATATATTAAACCACCTCATTCCTTTCATTATCGCTATAGCAACCAATAAATTAACTATAGCCTCATTGAGCACATCTATCTGAAGATTGAGATTCTCCTCAATGTTTTCATAGTCCCGGAGATCGATGCGTCGGTATTGCTCAGGAATATTTTTTATAATTGAGGTCATTCTTTGGATTTCTTCCTCTGCAGGTCGCCTATCTTTGGGATGATTTACATCAACTAGTCTAACCACATTGTTGTCAACTTTTTGCTGCCTTTGATTATCACAAGAAGCTATACTCATTGCTCCGAGAGCCAATAAAAAATCCCTACGCATTAATGATCTGGGAGCTTGATCCGATTGTTGGGGAAGCGATAGTGTTGGTTCACTAAAATTGTCAGGTAGTTTATGCATTGAAGGCTAGTTAGGTTACTTCTTTTATAACCGACTACTATTTTTTGTCAACTTTTTAGGGTCTAGAAATTGCTTCCTTGCACTTTCATTGGATAAAGAATCGCCTTTATTGATGGTGAATGGAGGGCATTAGAGATAAATGATCATCGTCATCTATAGAATTTTAAGAAGAGTTTGAAGAAGCGGACTGGTTAGCCAGTTGCCCGCAAGCTGCGGCGATATCTTGACCCATGGTGACTCGAATGGTTGCATTGACACCTAAGCTCTCCAATGTGTCACGAAAATTTTTAATTTGCTGGGAGTCTGTAGTTTGAAAATCTGAGTCCGTTGCATTGTAAGGGATGAGGTTGACATGGCAGAGCTGGCCTTGCAGCAACTTACCCAGTTGTTGTGCCTGTTCACTGCTGTCATTAATGCCTTTAAGCATCACGTATTCATATGACACTCGGCGCTTAGTCTGTTTGATGTAAGTTTGAATGGCTTCCATAAGCTCTTCGAGTGGCCAACGTCTGGCTATGGGCATTATTTTTTCGCGGGTCAGTTGATCGGGAGAATGTAGTGAAATGGCTAAATTATACTGCTTGGGATTGTCGGCTAGTTTAAGTATTCCGGGGACTACTCCTGAGGTGGAAAGTGTAATGCGACGAGCTCCCATGCCTAGGTACTGGGGGTCACTTAGCATGTCTGCTGCTTGGAGAACCTGGTCATAATTCATAAAAGGCTCCCCCATTCCCATAAAGACTATATTGCTAATTTCTTGATTCTCCTGGTGAAGGATTTGCGCGTAATAGAGAGCTTGATCGAAGATCTCTTCGTAAGTAAGGTGTTTTAAGAGACCCAACTTTCCAGTAGCGCAAAATTTGCAGCCCATTTGGCAGCCGGCCTGACAGGATATGCAGACGGAATTACGGCCATCCTGAAAACGCATCAATACAGCTTCGATCTGCTTGCCGTCAGATGTTTCGAAAAGAGTTTTGGTGGTGTCACCACTTGAGGAAGTTTGGGTATGAAGTGGCTTGATGGAGTAGACTGGTAGAGTTGCGGAAAGCTTCGCGAGGAGCTCTTTGGGAAGATTGGTGAATTGATCGTAAGAGGTATAGTGATTGTGGCAAATGCCCTCAATTATCTGCTTGAGACGAAATGCAGGCAAGTTTAGATCAGCCAGTACTTTTTTTAGATCCTGAAGGTGCTTCATAAGTATTATGTTGCTGCACTTATAGCATTTTTTGCTAATAAAATATACTATTGTATTAGGATTTATAGGCCTTTTGTAGTGCTTGGCGGAGTTCTGATGTTTAAAAAATGTTGAGCGGCTTTCTTAGCTGCCCGATTAGCTGACTTACGATTTCTGGAGATAATTAAAAGTTTGTACGCTTTTTTGTGGGCGCATGCCTTCGGGTTTGCTGTTGCAATTTTTGACGAGCAGTCCGTGCTTCCTGGTGAATCCTGGTAAGTTCATCAGTTGCCTCTTCTAAAATTTTGGGTAAATGTTTGTCAGGTTTACCAGCCAAAAGGTCTCTTAAAGCATGTTTGATTTTTTGATCAACTTCTAAACATCGACGCTCCAAGCTGCAAGATTTTTCCCAACAGTTTTGCTTAATGCTTAGTACAGCTTTGCTTTCTCCACGCTTTTTTTGCGTTGCTACTTGTAATTTACCGATAGTACTTTTTGTATCAAGCTCCATAATTAAATAGTCTCGGATTTCTTCCTCGGTAGATTGAAGAAGGTAATAAAGCTGATAGATGTGATGGATTTTTTTAATCAGTTTGAGAATTTGTTTGCGGGCAGAGATAAGCTTTTGCTCAGTTTTCTCAACTTCTTGCTTATAAGGTTGTTCAGTTCCGCTATGGAAGCTTTGGATTTTCTTCTGGCAGGCTTTGACTTGATCCCACAATCTGGCAACACGAGGTTTGATACTTCTATCAAAGAAAATTGCCAGATCCGGCAGAGCCTCCATTCTTTTCAACTCAATATCGATATGCTTAATAGGATCGAAAAAATATTTGTTTAACTCTGCGTTTAATTCTCTTTGATCCATGTCAATAAAGTCGGGCAGTTCGGTTGCAGATTTGATTGTTTGAATTTTCTCGTCCAATACTTTGACTAAAATCAGTTGATAGGTAGCATCCAATTCAGCTCTAATTTGTACAAGTTCCTCCGATGACAGATCCAATTTAAGCTTTTTACCTAAATGTTGAGCCAATTGCTTTTCCAATGATCGCTCACTCTGATCGATCATTTCTTCTGCAGCAACTATACCCATATCTTTATCGGCATATATTTTGTCCAATCCAATAGCTAGTTTGAGAGTGGAAGAGATCTCTCCAATTTCTGATAATGGCTTCTTACCAAGCTTTACTACATCAAGATCTTCCTGGACATCCGCAATAATTGAATCTATTTCACCAGCAAGTTTTTCAGGGATATCTTTAGAAGATGCTCGCTGAAACTCGTCTTTTGCCAGTAAAATTTTCACAGCCAGACGTTTTACATCTCGAATTGCCTCCGCTTTAGCAAAATTATTTGCTAGTTTTTTGGGTTGTTTATA
Source organism: uncultured Candidatus Peribacteria bacterium (assembly GCA_964424075.1). GTDB lineage: Bacteria > Patescibacteriota > Gracilibacteria > UBA1369 > UBA1369 > CAYRGY01. Next base: position 66,624 of record CAYRGY010000006.1, on the reverse strand, counting down.
CAAGGCCTGTTTCTCCAATTCATCCAGCCTAGTCTGTTCGTCTAAATTCATATTCATTGTGAATAGTTTATATTCGTTAATTATAGCATTTTACAGAGTGTTTGTCTAGGTTTAAAAGTAGTTTTAGTCTTTTATATTACAATTTACGGCTCCTGTTGACTTTCCCCTGTTTTCTTGTTTTAATACCCTCTTAACTTAATATCATGAATAAAAACTCGGAAATTCCTGAAATACCAACAACATCAGACGTTGCCAGAAATGTTTTTTTTGGTGCCGCAGCTGGTGCAGTTGTAATGAGTATCGTTGCTGTAACTAGATATAATCTGGAAGCTGATGATACTAAACCATCGGCTACATCATTGATTCAAACGGAACCGCCAACTGCTAAAAGTAGTGCGCTTCGCACAGAAATGCATGCTTTATTTGATCCTCACAAAAGAGCGAATGTAGGGTCGATTGATCTGAGACTTCCAGCAATGTTGGGTGATTTTGGAAGAATTAAATTAAAACCTAAACAGTTTGATGATAAAAAGACCAATATTTACTTAGTTTTAAATTCGAATAGTATTGACTCTAAGACTCAACAAGAAACCGTCAAGATCGGCCATGTGCTTTTTGAATTAGGAGTTAAACAGCAATTTGTAAATCACAAAGAGCATTTAGAACCCATTTTTCACAATCAATATGTTCAAAGCTTGGATAAACACCCTTTAGTGGAGCTACGAAAATATAGAGGTACGGGAACAATTGATAGTCCGGTAATGGCGCTGGAAGGAATTTACAGAGAAAAACTAGCAACGATAGGTGTAAAACTAGATGATAGTGCTGCACTCAGTCAGTTTACTCAGGGACTTGAAAAATCTGAAAAGGATACAATGATAGTGATTGATCAAAAATACCTGGATGACCTACAAGTACTTGATAATAAATGCAATCTTTTTGTTTTGCAGCCCAGCAGTTTAGAAATCGACTAGTTGCGAATTTTGCAGGCTCCTCCTGGGCAAGCTGGCTTGATAGCTGGCTCTGGCAGGATTTTTTTGGAGAGTAAGAAGCTATAAATTTTGCATCCTACGCATATTCCCAAAGCGGTTTCCATCCACATTAAAGCCAGGCAAGTAAGGCAAATTGTAAATGGTAAAATGCCTTTTATTCCCAGCCCAATGGATACGATTAACATGGCTGTAGCCATAATTAAGCCCAGCCCCCAAGCAAAACGCTTTTGAATTGCTCCGACATATTCAGGTTTTTGATTTTTAACTAAAGGTGAAGCAATTTTGCCGAATAAACTATAATGGGGCGCGAAAACAGTCTTAACAAAAAATTCTAGCCAGAATAGGGGTACTACTATGTAAAGAGGAGTGTAATCGCGAGTAAAGTAGATGTAGGCAAAAGCTAATATCCCAATAAGAAGCATTAGTCCGGCAACCGCCCTAATTTCGCGCTCATTTACTACCGGATAATTGACCTCTTCGCTATCAATCTTAAGGTTAGGTATAATTTGTCCGTAAGTCATTATAATAAAATTATTTTCAGACAAATCGTATACCCCTTGCCCTATTTTGTCAACATTTAATCAGCTTGATTAGACGCTCCAGTTTTGCACGTCGTTGTGGACTAGGCATTTTACCGTCCATGATTTCTTCAACAACGTAACCTTCTACCATTTTAGCTCTTAATGAGTCGAGTGACTTGATAATTGAAATTGCCAGAAGAGTAACTTTATCACATGACTCGCAGTTGTCAATTTGCTTTTTTAAAGCTTCTAGTTGACCTTGAATGCGACTAATGTGATTGTGAAGAGCCTTGCATCTCAGATCTTTCATATTATGAAAGTTAAATTTGCTTTGAATTATACTCCTATGTGCGGAAATGCAAAGTATTATTTGATTTTTTCAATCATTGTCCAGGAAATGCCTTCAGCCGCACCTGCAGCCAAATAGGCGTCGCCCGATGTGCCTTCTTGTCGACAGACAATTTCATAGTATTCGCCTGCGGAAAGATCTAAAATGGCATTAGCTGTATTACTTGCCCATTTATCTGTGCCATTTCGGCTATAACTGAATGAATCGCCGGAAACTAGAGGAAAACTTGTACCATCAATTCTGATGCGACATCTGACATTTCTTCGACCTCCTTGAGTCTCATGATTAATTTGATAGGAAATTTGATAGAGCCCATCCTTTAATATTTGCACCTGACTGTTGTTAGTAACCTGATCATGGCTATAGGCGTCATCTTCAGGGAAAGATTCACTATTCCAAGGGATAGCTGTCCAATCCGGTGTGTTAATGTTGAAGCTTCCACCTGCACCATCACTATTATAGAATTGTCCCATTTTCATCGGTGTGGTGATTTGCTTCCAATCGGCTGCGCCTCCGGCTTCATCGGTTAAAATGAATGCCTCGTCAGATGAAGTATTAATCCAAATTTCACCGGTTTGGTGATTCTCGTTAATATCATCATTGAGTGTCGGGTCAACGCTTTCCCGATGCTGGCTGACACCAATGGTTGTATTACTCCCATCGTCGATAATGCGAGCAGTCACGTCCGTATAACGATTATCACGAATTATAGTCCGATCTTGTGTTGCACTTTGAAGATCAATGCCACGATCCCAATTGTTTCCTGCTCCCGAGATTTGATTGTTGATTATAGAATTGTCGTCTGAATTGCCTCTTACTTCAAAAGCCACAGTGTCTGCTCCGGCAGAAGCACCTTTAATGGTATTATTCTGAAATGAACTTCCGATGACGAATGAAGACCCGTTACCCAATTCAAAGCCCTTGTTAAAGCCTACTCCATTACTTGATCCATCAATTACATTGTTGTTAAAAAGCGAATCTTCGGTTGTGGCGCCAGTATTGAATGATTCAATGCCAATCGCGATGGTATCCGAATCTAATGAACCGGCAAAGACATTGGCATTCATATTGATATTACGAGCATCACCTATAAAAATTCCATATGGAGTTCCTGCGGCCACGCCCATGCGACTGGCTCGATTATTGAATAGAGAACTGTCATCAGCTCCCACAAACACATAGCTGGTTTCCCTGACATAATCAACATTATTGCCTTCTACGAGTATATTTTCTGCTCTGTTTCCGTAACCGAAAACTCCAACAATGGCAGAACCGGAAGTGATGTGAATTCCGTCAGTAAAATAATTTGAGCCACCATTGCCTAGTACTCGGCAATTCTTAATTAATGCTCTGGCCAAATTTCCTCCAACACTATCAAGCATTTGGATGCCTATGTCAGCTGTTGCACCTGAACCAGATGCTCCTGCTGTCTTCTGGATTGTCAAATTGAGGAGCTGATTGTCAGAACCTCCGGCTACTCTAACACCATGAATATTACTGACTACCTCAAGCTTGAAGTCTCTTAATACAACTCCATTTGCAGGTGCTAAACCATTGGCTAGACCAACCTGTACTGCTCCAATCGATTCTCCCGTGGCCCCAAAACCTGAAGCTCTGATGATTGATGCATCTCCATAGCCTGTGATTTGAATGTTATCGGCCGGATTGATGCCGTCGGTGGCGATCACGAGTGGTTGGGAAATTTCGTATATTCCTGGTAAAAGCGTGATCAAGCCGCCATTGCCAGAGGCCACTAAACTATCAACCGCTCCCTGCAAATTCATATTTGGTGAAACAAAGATTGAGCGTTCCGGGATGGTTGTGATTGTACCGGAAGTAAGAACATTACCGGCTTCAGCGATTGTAACGTCCCAATCATTTACATTAAGGACACCCTCGCCGGAACGACCATCTACGAAAATAAAAGAACTACTATCAAGATTTCCTGTTCCTACTGCTTTAAGCAGACTGCCCGGATTGCTATCCTGATTACCTTTAATAAATCGAATCGAAACTATCGGTGAAGTGCCGGCATTGCTATCAACCAAACTATCAGCAACATCAAGTACACTGAAACTAACCCGATCAAAGATTAGTGAATTTGAGCCTGATTGAACATCAATTGCCATGGTGTCATTGATGGAATCGACGTCAATTGTTAAATCGACAAAGTTGGTATCAAATGAATCAATTTGGCCGGGCCCCGTGACATTAACCGTTGTGCGATCGGAGCCTTTTCCAATAATGGTTATGTTCTCAAGATTTATTTCAGTAGTAACCGCATGTGGAATGCCATTGTCATCAGCTGAAAGCAAAATGATTCCGCCTGAAAGTGTGTTTAAATATCCGGCTGCAGCCTCGATGTCTGCATAATCCAGCCCGGGCCCGACAGTAACTACCTTGGTCGATGTACTATTTAGGGCTGTGATATCTTCCCATATTGTCCCATTGTAAATATAAGTATTGCCATCGACTGTATTGTGATAAATCTGACCTGCAGTCGGGTTGAGCGGAGCAATAGAAGCATTTTCAAGGGTGAGGGCTTTGAGTTGATTCTGCAAAAGTGAAACATTATGCGAAAATTCTAGGATCTGATCAGCAAAATTGAATTTAATGCTGGCATTTAAAGCAGGATCAACGTTGTTACCAAATTGAATCGAGGTGGGAATGCTGTCATCACCGTTGGAATCAAGTAAAATACCTGGAGAATTGAAGTCTTGGAAGTCATCATCCTGAAACAAAATGCGGGCTTGCACCGGCTGAAGGGTAAAAAGTATTGTCGCTATAATGATAAGTGTTTTGTACATTTACTCTATTAGACACATGATTATCAAGTAATTATAGCAGAAAACTGTTGTTTTTGGAAATTTGTTGATGATTTCTATGGTCGAGAAACATTATTCGCCATCAACTACAGTCCAAACTTCAGTCTGATAGCCGAATTTGAAAGTAAGCGGATCATCACCTTTGGTTACAGTGGCCCCAATTCTAAGTGCTTTGGTGACTTGTTGTAATTGGCCGGCATGTTCGACCAGCTTAGTAATTTCAAATCTCACAGGAGGAATAGTGACTGAATCTTTCGGTTTTAGCGCTCTTCTAAGTTGAGGGGGAATTGAAGAGATTACATCTTTTTTAAATTTTGCTTTAGCTTCGGAAACATTTTTCATAATGTCACCTTCTTCAATTTTTTCATTGTGAAAGTCATCAATGATATTCTGAACGGAGTTTCTGAGTGAATTGAATTGTTTGGAAGCAATATCATCAAGTTGTTGCAGAGGAGTCTTTGGAATCGTCTCTTTAGCCTCAGTTCCTGAATCTGCAGACTTCTTGGGTCTGTCATTTTTCTCATAGTTGCCACCGGGATTTTCACCGGGTGCATAAAGTGGTTTTGCACTTAATGAATCGTTGTTGATAATCATATTTATTTTTAAGTCATTAAGTAATTATAATATTATTATTGCCGTAATCAAAGAGTTTTTTTATTTTCTTACTAAGTGTTTAAGCATACCAGATCATTTTAAAAAGGCCCTCCTTCGAGGGCCTTGTCCTATTCTTATTCTATCCCCAGATATGTTTTCAATTCTCCACGATTACGTTTAACCGCTCTAGTAATTAATTCAGCCATAGATGATCGGCGCATTGGATCATTCACATCTTCACGATTGATTGGAATCAAATATTCAAAGGTTGCTCTTTGGATAATTCCTAAATACCATGGATTGGTTTCACTATACTCAATGTCAAAGGCAACTAAGGTGATTTTAACTGCTTCTGCAAATGTTACAGCTTGTCCTGGTTTGAATGTCCCATCTTCATAACCTTCGACAATGCCCATTGCTTCACCAAGACATACATATGGTGTAAACCAAAGTCTTGGAGGTACATCTGAGAAGCATTGAGTGTTGCCGTATTGCTGAGTTCTTTGCATGTTGACTGATTCACTATCTTCAACCGCTAGACCCAACATGACAATCTTGAGCAATTCTGCTCTAGTAACAGTATTGTCCGGTCTGTATGTGCCGTCTGGGTACCCCTGCACAATTCCCAAATCAGTGATAAATTCGATTGAATCTGAAAATTTGTCACTCCTTGTATCAGGATAGGAAATTACATCTTCTTTAATTTTAGATGTAGAAGTATTTTTATCATCGTCTGTCTTTTCAGTTTCGTCCTTATCCTCATCCTTGTCTTTATCAGTGTCTTTATCAGTAGAAGAAGTTTTGGTGTCAGTTGTAGTCGTTTGAGGCGCAGGAGTATTTACAATAATATTGTATGTAGGCTGAGTTTGAGTTCGTGGAGTAGTGGTGGTTATGGTAGGTGTAGTTGTTTTAGTTGGTGTCTCAGTTTTTTCTGTTTCAGTTGTAGTAGTGTCTGTGGTTGTTTTGGTTGTTTTGGTTGGTGTCTCAGTTTTTTCTGTTTCAGTTGTAGTAGTGTTTGTAGTTGTTTCGGTTGGTGTCTCAGTTTTTTCTGTTTCAGTTGTGGTAGTGTCTGTGGTTGCAACTTTTGCAGAATCTGAAGAACTAGTAGTCGAACTAGATCTTAGTGCATCAATTGTAGAAGTCTCTTTCGGCTCAGTAGTTGTGGAACGATCTTCAGTATAATTACTCAATTCAGACTCTCCCGATGTAGGGAAGATATTCTCTGTACTGGCTTGGAAAAATTGCCCACTGCCAAATACCACAATGGTTAAAACAGCTAATGAACTTACACTGGCCCCGATTATAGTGAGGAGTTTTTTCTTACTGATTTTCATTTTTGTTTAATTAGTTTTTAATTTGCATTTCTTAATTGTACCACTTTTCTGCATTTTTGCAAAGTTTAAAGTTTGGTGATTTTCTTAAAGTGTTGAAAAAACGACTTGAATCGGATTTGATGAAGCTTTGCATAGCCCTTTCTTAGCTTGGCCCAGGTGTGGCCACCACCTAAAGCTACAGCCAGAATGTTATTGATGTGTCTGGAAATAGATTTCAATTGTTGATAGTCAGTTACTAAATTATAAGCAAATAGATAGCTTAGAAAGTATTGTGACCAACCTGAAGATTTAATTTGCAGTACACTTTGCAGTTTTTGTAGTTTTAAATTTTGTTTTGCAGCTACCATTTTTTTAATTTTATCAATCAGTTTTCTAACTTTTTGAGGCGGAATGGAAATCTTTCCTTTTTCAAATTGTAAGCCCAGATAGTCGAATGGTTCAGTGATGGGTTGAAAAATTGTTTTAGAGGGTTTTAATTCTAATCTGGAGTCCTCAATAAATTGATTAATCTGCTCGATTGTTTGAGCTAATTCATTTTTATTGTGATGAATGATTAGCATATCGTCTCCGACACGCCGATAAAAATCGACTTGTTTACTGATTTGAAAATCAAGGTCTTTCACATATGCGTTGTATACCAAACTGGCAAGAGTGCTACCCTGCAAAATGCCCTTTTGCGGTTCAATGATTTCCCCATTCTTAATTAGTGTATTCTTCAAATATAACTCAATTAAGCCCAGAGTTTGCTTGTCCACTCCCATTTGCTCCATTCTTTCCAAAAATATTTGATGGTCCACTTGATTGGCGTAGTCAGATATATCGGTTTTATAGACCCAATAATTCTGATTATAGTTTTTAAAATAAAATCGCCTGGTACTGCGAAGGGCGTGGTAAACAGTTCGAGCGGAGCGATAAGAGTAAACATGATTGGAAATTTGTTTATCGATGAATGGTTCCAAATGTCGATAAATTGCCTGCAGCTTAATTCGTTCACTAATGGGAAGCAGATATATTTCCCTGGTTCCGCCATTTGGTTTAGGAATAGAATGGTATTGAGCAGGTTTTGGTGTAATTAAATTAGTCAATTCATAGTGAGCCAAGTCGAGCATCTCGTCTAAGAACGGCTCAACCTGATCAATAGTGCAATTATCATGCCCGCTATATCTGGCAGTCTTACATTGCAGCAAAAAGCGCTCGTAGAGCTCTAAGTAAGCAAGTTTCAAATTTGATTTGGCAATTATTTGTTTGAACATCTGTTAGTTTTTTCTTTTTGACAACCCTTGAAACAATAATATGTAGGGTTGAAAAGGCCCTACATCAGTGAGCAAATGTCCGGACGCCTGGATACCGATTGACGGTCTGAATTAACCTTACAAAAGATAGGTTCAAGTCTGCTGGGGTGGATCTAGGGCGGGAGCCCTAGGTTCGCCCTTGCTGGCTTGGTGGTTATGGAAGGTTCTTTCATAGGTTAAGATGGCCTGAGATAGGTTTATGGCTTGAGGATGTTTGCAATACTCTGCCACTGCAAAAGCCGGCACTCGTCAGCAATATTTTTTGCAGCCACAGAGTTTTGAGTGCTCATCTATCCAATGTATAAACGGATAGATTCATGATTATTGTTTCAAAGGTCATCCAGATAATTTATCATCTTTTGCCACATATGTAAATATCGACAGATGGTTATTGATGGCATTTTATGCTAAAATTGCAAGATTAATCATACTAATGGATACAAAAATTGCCGGTGAATTAAGTAGATTGCGGATGGAATACCGCTATAATCCAATGAAAAAAGCCCAATGGACTTATTTGCGCAACTATTGGAAAAAAAATAAACAATATATTGGTGGTTTTATTGTTCTGAGTTTCGTAGAGGCCATTTTGACTGTCTTGTTGGTACTTGTATTGGAAAGTGTTATTTCCAAGTATTTAGAGTTTTTACCATTAGGACAGTTAATTGTCGCTGTAGGTATAATGACTGCAATCGTGGCGGCCTATCTGGTGCTAAGTTTTTGGATTTTCAGACTAGGTCAAAAAATTGTTTTTCGCCTATACGTCAAAGTTAGACATGACTGGTTTCGCAGGATTTTAGATCGAAAGTTGATGGCTCGTCCCAATACAGGCTCTAAAGTTTTCACAAAAATTCTGTATCATGCGCAATTGCTGAAAATGGGACTGGAAAATGTGCTATTAGAAGGTGCAAAAGGGGTTTTGCTCTATATTGCTCTATTGATAGTGGCAGCGGTTTATCATCAAAATGCCTTAATAATGTTGGTACTTGCTTTGCCACTTTTAGTGCTGGTTTTCTATTTCGCTTCACTGATTGGCAGATTTTTTATTAGCAGAGAGCAAACTTACAATATGCGTATTTTGAATCATTTGTATAAAAATACAGTTAACCGCAAATACGTGCAGGCGATGAATTTGGAAGTTGATAGGAATAGTGAAATGAAAACTTATTTGGACTTGGATGCCCATTTTCGAATGCGTAGAGAAATGTGGTTTAAAATGTCTAATCGAATTATTTGGGCTGTATTTATAATATTGGGATTCTTAGCCTATTTAATTCAAAGCGCCTATCCAATTTTCAGTTTTCAATCTTGGAATGATTTACTACTTACGGGAATACTGTTCGCGTTTTTTTCTAAGTTGATTTATCACATGGTGCAAGCTGGCCTATATTTTGAGCCATTTTTCTTGGGTATTAAAATTGCAACACCAGATTTCTCCGTGCAAAAAATGCGAAAACAGCAGAAAGCTTTTCAGCTAGGTAACAAGAAATTGTTGCTGAAAGGAAAAAGGGTTAAAATTTCTCGTTTTGGAAAAGTGATTAGAAATTTTAAAGTGGAAATTGGTGCCAATGGCAAAGTAGTTATTTGTGGAAATGAATCAAGTGGCAAATCTACCCTAGCTCAATACATTGTCGGTCAGAAAGAGATTAATAGTTTAAACGTATATATTGGGGGGCATCAATATGGCTCGCATACTTGGGCAGCCAAATCCATTAAGCGCTATTTGGCAACCATACAAAGACTAAACAATGTTACTTTAATCGAGTTTCTTACTGGAAAATCCGAGAGTAAAATTGATGCGCCGGATTTTGCCGGGCTATTTGGTAAATTGAGTAAGTATCCGTATTTAAAACCATTACTGCTCAATAAAAACCTGTTCGCGCGTAAAGTTTTTGTGGAAAACTTTTCCGACTATGAATGGTTTCTGGTCAATCTGGCACATTTACTAGTAAATAAATATGAAATTATTGTTTTTGATCATACTTTGGTTGATCAGGTGACTACCGCTCAAAATTTGGATTGGGAAACAATGATTAATGATTTGGGGCCAAGTAGAGTGATTATTTTTACTGAAAATTCAAAATTTAAGCTGAATAATGCAAAACAGTACCAACTTACTACAGATAATCTGGAAGAAATATAGATCGCAAGCCATTTTAGCATATTTGTTTTTCCTATTTGCTAGTGTGGGATTGTCTATGTTTTCCCCAAAATGGCTACAGAACTGGTCAATGCAGGAATTTGTGAGACCGGTTCATGCCGGAGAAAGTCAACAGGCATTAAATGTTAATGTTTATGATAATTATGGAGCTGAAGGTGAGAGCTTTCAGGCAAAAATTATTGAGTCAATCGATAGTGCTGAAGAGGAAATTCTGATAGCGATGTATGCATTCAATTTGGAAAGCATTCGCTCTGCCTTGGCTGAGGCAGCACAAAGAGGAGTGCGAGTTGAACTACTTTATGAGGCCAGCAAAGGGCCTGATATGGAAGATTTTATGCGAGATTATAAGGATTTAATTAATATTGAATATGCAGGAATGAATCGTGAAGGGAATGAGCATTACTTAATGCATCATAAATATGCAATTTTTGACCCGGATACTCAAAACGAAGTCTTGATGACTGGCACCTGGAATTGGTCTGCCTATCAAGAAGATTTGGACCCGAATATTTTACTGGAAATAAGAAATGAGGAAATTATTCAAGCTTACCATGATGAATTTAAACGCTTAAAATCGGGGAAATTCGGCCGTAAAAAATATTTGGATTGGTCATATAGCCCTTGGATGGAAAAAATTAGCTTTGTGGATGGATCAATCGTAGAAATATGGTTCTCTCCGGGACGTTTGAAACACTCTGTGCAAGATAGAGTTGTTGATTTGATTTATGAGGCCGAAGAACAAATTGATATAGGTATGACTATTCTAGACTCATATACTATTACCAGCGCTCTGCTCAATCAGGCAAGAAATGGTGTGAAAATTAGACTTATAGTTGACCGCCTTACAGCAGATTTAGATGATTCTAGCTACCAGTATCTATTAAAATCGATTAGCAAGCAGAATTTGGAAGACAATTTCCAATTGTTGCTGGGAGGAGAAGAAAATGTGACTGAATTAGGGGAATACTCAATCTTCCATCATCATAATATGATTATTGACGGTGAAACTGTACTGACCGGCACTGCTAACTGGACCTATAACGGGTTCTTTATTAGTGATGAGAATTTTTTGATTATTAGAAACCCGGAAATTGCTGCAAAATTCACTAATTTCTTTGAGTCTTATCTAGAAAGCTTGTAATGGAGCGGTATACGAGAATTGAACTCGTGCCTCAGCCTTGGCAAGGCCGCGTACTACCACTGTACTAATACCGCACTTTGTTATGGTGTGCATATTTTATAAATTTTTTAGCGAATAGCAATGAAAACATCTTTGACTTTTACACCGTTTGTGCTTTAATTAGTTCTTATTAATTATTATGGAACAACTCGAAAACAGGATAGATATACCTGAGAATAGCAGCCTGATCGATTTGCTGATAAAGTTTGCTTCACTTTTAAATCAAAAAAGCGTTGCAGCATTTGATAATGTGCCCAGACTGGTCATGAGCTACATGCGCCAAAGTATGAAGAGAAAAGGCTTTATTATGAATTCTCCAGAGGTGCCGGGAGTTTCAGCTGAAAGACTATATATCAGAAATTATATGATGGATTTTGTTGAAGCTATTCTCAGAGCAGAGTCAGAGGTTGAAGATGAAGTAGTTAACAATGAGGAGTTTTTAATTATGAGGCTCTTTTGGGATGTTGATAATATTGATGAACTTCTGCTTGCTATTAGGAAAAAAGCACGCAAATTAATTAGAGATGTTGGGCCAGGCATTGCAGGTAGATTAAAAATTGATGAAACTATTGCTGAGATTAGAGAAAACCCTTATCTGAAACAAATTACTGGCACAACGCCTCTTGATTCATTAGAACTGCAAACCTTATTGTCCGCTTCATGGAAATTTGATCATGGTCAAATGATCAGCAGTATTTTGATGGAAGCAAGAGCTGAGTATATGCATCAATTCAGAAGATTGCTAAATGACTCAAAAATTGGTGATTTAAGTAGTGAAAATAGTTATCCTTTTAAAAGAATTAAAGATATCAATAGACTACTAACAGAAACTTTGTTTGAAGAACAATTGGTGAGATTGTCATTAGCCTCATCAAAACTTAGGATGGATCACAATACTGAAGAGAATGAGGTAGTTGATCGCCAAAAAATGGAATCTTTGGAAAACAGCTTTAGAGAAGAAGTTGCTGAAATGGCAGCCTTCCTTCACATAATTACTCCCCAAGAATTAAATGGATATTATCTGCAGCGTATTCTTGAAGCTCTAAGAATGTTTATGCCTGAGCATAAATTTTTGATGAGTAAATACAATGATGAGTTTACTAAATTAAACGAAAGCTAGTTCTTTACAAGGCAGGTAGATTAGTTCAAAGTGTTATTACCTTTTTAATAGATATGCACAAAGTTACTGTAGCTTTAATCTTAAATGGCACTAAATATCTGGAGCAATCCTTGCCAACTTTGTTCAATCAAGATCATAATGATATTGAATATCTTCTCTTGGATCAGGAGGAAGGAATTTGGAGTGCAAGTGAATTCATTCAAAAACAGTTTCCTCAAATTGCGGAAAAAGCGGTTATGATGAAAGGTCCAAATTTAATGCATGGTGGAGGAATGAATAAATTGGCCGAAATGATGACTGGGGATTTCTTGCTGATGGTTAGCAATGACATGCTATATCCGCGAGATCTGGTTTCCTCGATGGTCAGGGGGATGATGCGTAATCCTGAATATGGTTTTTCTACCTGTAAATCAAAGTATTGGGATTATCGAAATAATAAAATTACCAATCGCATTGATAGTTTTGGCTTAGGAATAACTAAAGCTCATCGGTTTTTTGAGATAGGGCAGGGAGAAGAAGATGAAGGACAATATGACGATGTTAAAGATATTTTTGGAAGCAGTGCCGCATTAATGATGATTAGTAAGCCGGCTATTGAGTTGATTAAATATAAAAATGAATTATTTGATGAAATGTTGCATTACAAAAATGACTCAGAGCTTTCTTATCGCTTGCAATGGCGTGGTATCAAGGGTTTCGTTAATCACGACGTGACAGTTTATCACGATCGACAAATTGATAAATTTAAAGAAAAACCACTGTGGGTAATTGTTAATTCTTATCGAGGTGATAGGGTCACTTTGCTAAAAAATTATAGTAGCGATTTCCCCTGGACTGTGAAAATACTTACATTGCTCTATTCAAACTTAAAAGGACTATATTTAGCCTTTCGCTATCCACAAATTAGAGAAGAAAATCGGCGTTTGAGACAGAGCTTGCCAGATATATTTGCTAAAAAAGTTGCCATGAATCGGACGGTTGCTGCAGATGATATTGTAAGCATGATGAAATGATGACATTTTTGTTTATGCATGTTATAATAAGGTGTTAGTAATATCAAAACATGTCAAAACAAAAAAGCGTCGCATACTTTTCCATGGAGTTTGCCTTTGATGACAAGATGCCCAATTACGCTGGAGGTCTGGGTGTTTTAGCCGCTGATATCATTTTATCAATGGCTGACTTGCACGTGCCGGCAGTAGGAGTTTCTCTAATTTATCATCAGGAAGATGACTTAAGCAGAGGCTTTAATCCGGAACATCATCTGCAATTGTTGGATGAGACTATAACTCTTAAAGTAGAACATCGTGAAGTAGTGGTTCGTTTATATAAAAAGGAGTTTAAAGGCGCAACCGGACATTCTATTCCGATAATTTTTCTGAGCACCTATGGGCCGGAAAATAAGCCTTGGGATAATGATTTGACTAAACATCTTTACACTTCGAATTGGTATACACGTCTTTGTCAGGAATATCTTTTGGGTGTTGGAGGTGTCAGAGCCTTGGAGAAATTGGGCTATGATGTTGACTATTATCATATGAATGAAGGCCATGCCGCTATGCTAACTTTGGAATTGCTAAAACGCTATAATTTTGATCATGAAAAAGTGAAAGAACATTGTACTTTTACTACTCACACTCCGGTGACAGCAGGTCATGATTATTTTGATTATGGACTGGTTTATAAAACTATTCCCGATGTGATTCCCTGGGATATTAAGAAGCTGGCTACACATAAAAGTCTGGGGATGACCGAGTTGGCTCTCAATTTAAGTAAAGCCTCTAACAGTGTATCTAAAAAGCATCAAGAAGTATGCAGTTACATGTTTAGATGGGTAAATTTCCAGAATGTGACCAATGGTATTTATCATCCGCGTTGGGTTTCGGAGAATATGGCAAAACTGTTCACGAAGTATTTGGGCAATTGGAAGAAAAAGACAGATGTTTTTGACAAAGCCCCTACAAAAATACCGAATGAGGAGCTGCGAGCAGCTAAGAAAAAAGATAAAAAAGCACTAGTGAAATGGATTAATGAACATAAAAACTTCTTCCCATTCAATGAAGGAATTGTGCAAGATGATTTGTTTGATGATAATACTCTGACAATTGGATTTGCGCGTAGGTTTGTAGAATATAAGCGACCGGAGTTGATTTTCAATAATCTAAAACGCTTACGCAGCTTGGGTTATCGAAAAATACAATTGGTATTCGCCGCCCGATGTCAACGAGATAACACATTTTGTCTGCATACCAAGCATAGTATTATGGAGTTTGCGAATGAACTTCGCGGACAAATAAGGGTAGCTGTTTGCGAAGATTACAATCTGGACGTGGCTAAACGACTGGTCACAGGTGTAGACATTTGGCTAAACAATCCAATCTCGCCCATGGAAGCCAGCGGAACTTCAGGAATGAAAGCCAGCTTGAATGGTGGTTTAAATCTTTCGATTAAGGACGGTTGGTGGATTGAAGGGCTGGAAATGCGACCGGATGCCGGATGGGGTTTTGGAACGGACAATATGGTACATTATCACCCAGATCCTGATCTGCAAGACGCTGAAGAGCTTTATGAGCGCCTGGAAGATGCGATTGATATTTATTATAATAATCCGGAAGATTGGGCTCGTCGTATGAAAGAGGCCATTGCTCTAATGACCTATTTCAATACTGATAGGGTAGTTGAAGAGTATCAAGAAAAGATGTGGAATTAGAGCTGTTTCTGGTGTATAGTTGGCGCAAACTAATCTATTTATGAAGCCCAAAGCGTCAATTTTGATATTGAACAATTCCAAGAGTAAGCGAGTAGTGGAAAATGTGAAGCTTTTGTTGGAACAAGAAACGAATTTCCCCTTGGAAATAATTGTCGCTGACAATTCAGCTAAATCTGAAAACCGTGAAAAGATTTCTGAATTAGCGGGCTCGCCGGGTGTGTCGCTTAATTTTTATGAGAAAAATCGTGGCTATCCGCGTGATTACAATCGAACAGCTGCTTTGGCTCAGGGAGATTATTTTTTGATTGTTAATCCGGATATTCTAGTCAAGAATCCGGGTACAATTCAGGCATTGATTGAATATATGGAGGAGAATCCTGACATTGCGATTTTAGGGCCCAAGCAGATTGATGACGATGGCCAAAGAACCATGAATGTACGGGCTTTTCCAAACTTTTGGCTACAGATAGCAAGACGGACTCGCTTGCGAGATTTGCCTGGAATTCGTGATTGGGTAGCCCACGATGAAATGCAGCATTTGGATTATGAACAAGTTCAAGAAGTTGATTGGCTGCAATCGTCATTTATTGTAGTACGTCGCGATTTTTGGGGGTCGATTGGTGGCTTTGAGGAGTGGTTTTATATCTTCATGGCAGATCCGGACATTTGTTTTCAAGCTTGGCTTCGTGGTCATCGGGTGGTTTTTTATCCTGAAGTAGTGGTTTATGCAGACGGTGTACGTTGCAGTGCGGGAGGAGTAAAAGATTTCTTTCGTAAATGGCTTTTACGTGTGCATGTTTGGGACGCCCTTAAATATCAAATTAAGTATTTGGGAAGAGGTAATCCTCGCAAGAAAAAGTCTAGAAAAAAGTAGTGATTTCCGATAATTTAGCTGCAGTCTAAAATAAATCTATGTTAGAAAAGCATTTCGATTTCAATACTCGTGAAAAAGATATATACAAACAATGGGAAGAGGCAGGGGTGTTCCGACTAGAGGCGTGCACTGATGCTGAGGCACCGATTTTTAATATGACAATGCCCCCACCCAATGCCAATGGTGAGCTGCATATCGGACACTCCTACGGCTATACAGTAATGGATACGCTGGGCCGTTTTCATCGGCTTTTGGGTGAACGAGTAATGCTACTGCCGGGAAAGGATCATGCAGGAATTCAAACGCAAGTTGTTTTTGAGAAGAAGTTGCGTGAGGAAGGAGTTGAAGTTGAGAAGCTTTCTCGGGATGAGTTCTATCAAAAATGTTATGATTTCTGTATAGATCGGTCACATTATATGAGAGCGCAGGAAAAATCTCTCGGTGCAGGCGTTGACTGGGATAAAGAGATTTTCACCCTTGATCCAAGGGTGTCAGAAACAGTTTTCGAGACTTTTAAGATGCTCTATGATGAAGGATTAGTTTACAAAGGAAGCCGAATTGTGCATTGGTCTGTTTATTCTCAAACTGCCATATCTGATGTGGAAATAGAATATCGTGAAGAGCCCGGAAAGTTGTGGCATTTTGCCTATCCGATAATTGATCAGGTGGAGCAGGTAGAGCGTAAGAGTGTGGAGGCTGCCAATTTGGGAGGCGAAATATTGAAGAATCGCAATGCAGAAAAAGTCTTGTTAGTGAAAGAGGCTGATTTGAAAGTCGGTGAAGTAATTGTGCTGGAAGAGGAGGAAATGATAATCCATGAAATACGTCGCGTTAGTGACACATCTGATCAAGAGATGATGAAAGTTTTTGAAGAAGCGGTTTCAGAACGTCTGATTAAATTAACGGCAGCAAGTGGAGAAGCGGTTTTAGCTGTGATGATGGTTCCGGTTTTGCCTCGGAATGATGCGGTTGTGGTAGCGACTACCCGCCCGGAGACTATGCTGGGGGACAGTGCTATTGCCGTACATTCCGGCGATCCGCGCTACAGTCATTTGATCGGCAAACGAGTGCAACTACCTTTGGCTGAAAGAGAACTGAAAATAATTGCTGACGATAGGATTGATATTACCTATGGTACAGGTGCGGTGAAAGTCACTCCGGCACATGATTTTTTAGATTATGAAATCGGGGTTGATCATGAGTTGGAGCAAATTCAGGTTATTGATAAAAACGGATTGATGACAGACCTTGTCCCTGAGCAATTTAGAGGAATGGAAATCTTGAAATGTCGGGAGGCAATTGTTCATGAAATGGCTGAACTAGGCTTATTGCTGAAAACTGAAGATATGAAGCATAAGGTGCCGATTGCGGAACGCGGAAAGGATATTATCGAACCGCTAATTTCTGAACAGTGGTTTGTAAATGTAGATAAAGAAGGGAATAGCCTCAAAAAGAGAGCTTTGGAATTAGTCCGTAGTGGCCGATTGAATGTATTCCCGGAGCGGTTGCGCAAGATGATTGAACAGTGGCTAGTCAATTTGCGGGATTGGAATATTTCCAGGCAGATTATTTGGGGACATCGCATGCCGGTGTGGTACAAGAATAGAGATACAGCCAGTGAAGAGTTGCACATTGGTGTAGATTCACCGGGTGCTGATTGGGAGCAAGAAACCGATACATTTGATACTTGGTTTTCTTCTGGCCAATGGCCATTTACCACCATTGCAGCAAATGGACTTTTGGATCTTAAAGAGCCAACATCCTCCAAACACTTCCCTACTACATCAATGGTGATGGGGCGGGATATTTTGCTGTTCTGGGCATGCCGTATGTTACTTTTCAGCACTTTTCGTTTTAATGACATACCTTGGAAAAACATTTATTTTACCGGTTTGATTAGGGACGCACAGGGTAAGAAAATGTCTAAATCACGCGCTAATGGAGTTGAGCCGACTGAGATGATTGAACGCTATGGAGTAGATGCTTTGCGCATGAGTTTTATTGCAGCCAATAAGCCGGGAGTTGATGTGAAATTTTCTGAAAAGAAGGTAGAAGGATATTCCAAATTTGTGAATAAACTCTGGAATGCGGCCAAACTGGTAGGAATGAAATTAGATGAGCGCTTTGATCACGAGCTGCCGGAAGAGTTTAAGTTGGAGAGTTCAAAGTGGATTTTGCATGAACTACGCGATTGCAATAATCGCTTAATCGATGCTTTGTCGAATTATGAATTAGCTGAGGCATTTGACCTGATATACCATTTCACTTGGGATATTTTCTGTGCTTGGTATTTGGAAATTATCAAACTGCAAATGGAAGGAATAAATAAGGCTGAAGCACAAGCTGTTACTCAATTTGTTTTCCGTCGTATTCTAGTGCTTTTGCATAGTTTTGCACCTTTTGTGACAGAAGAAATTTATCAAAAAATGGATCGACTGGGAGGTGGTAATTTTTTAGCTGTGGAGCGTTTGAATCGATTGGATTTTGAATATGGTGAGCTGCGTATCGCTGATGCCTTCGAGATAATTTCTGCGCTAAGACGACATCGCAAGGTGCTTGATATTTCCTTTAATGATCGTTTGCAGGTAGAAACTGATTTAGAACTTTCTGCTGAAAGTCGTGAACTGGTTGTGGAAATGGGGCGAGTGGAAATGGTTGATTCAGTGAGCGGTTCAATAATTACCAAACCGGTTGCCGGGGGTCGCCTGATGATTGAAACTCCTGATAAAGATAAATCGCTTTATTTAGCCAAGATAGAAAAGGAGTTGCAGGAAACAGAAAAGCAAATTAAGGCTGATCTAGGGCGCTTGAATTCAGATTTTGTGAAGAAGGCACCTGCTGAATTGGTTGAGGAAGTTCGTCAGAACAATTTGCAAAATCAACAAAAGGCCGAGATTTTGAGAAAAGAGATTAGTCTGAATTAGCTAATATATTTACTGCCAAAATGGCAATGTGCCAGTGTGTCTGTTGTGTAGCTGGTTTCAGAATGGATCATAACATCATAATTGGCATTTTCAGCTTCACCTAAAATATAAACTCTAATATTGTTTGTGTTGCGACAGTCGCTTCCCTTCCTTTGTATAACCTCTACCTTTTCATAACCCCTATTGTTTTCTTTCTCGTGTATCAAGTTAAATTCTGAAGGATTGAAATCTTCAAGAATCCACATAATTGAGGTTATATCAACAAATTCTTCATTTTGATCGACTGCTTCTAGCGCATCGTATTCACATCTGCCTTCAGCTTTTGCTTGCCGTACAACTTCCACATGCTTGCCGTGACAATTATAACCATAGTACTCCTCTGCTTTGTGATGAAATTTACCATCTCGTAAGGCAACACTGAAAGTGTGTGAAGCATTGGAGCCCATATATACATACTCACCAGATTGTATTTGTTGAATGATTTCTGAAGTAAGCTCGCCATATGGTAATTGATCAGCAAGCTCCTTTTCTTTTGGCTCTAAACCGTCTGTAAGTTGATTATGCGCTCTTTTCAAGGAAGCAAGAACATCCTCTTTCCGCTTTTTAGCTGCTAGAACAGCATTCTTAATAATATCGTTTTTGATGCGAACTAAACCATAATTTTGGCGATCAGCATATATTTCACCGTCCTTGGCCAAATAGATTTTAACAGGGCGACCGGACTTACTAACCAATTCTAGATAAAAATATTCTGTAAAACCTTCCAAGTTGGATCTGCTCATACAGCAGACATTACCTTGATGTTGGAAAAGATCGTGCTGATATTTATCAAATGCACCAGCCAATAGGTCGCGGATGTGTTCTTGAATAAAATCAATTTGCAATTGATCAAGTTGAATGCAGATCTCTTTCACTTCATCTGGTACATCCCTTAATGAATCCAACGAATAAGGATCTTCAGGAGGAGCAGGTATATTGCGGAAATTGCAATCCTTAATTATTTGTACATATTCTTGATGGGCTTCTTGATAGTTCATGTTGTGTGATTAATTCTTAGAAAGTGTATAATTCCGAGGAAGAATAATAATTACAAAATGAGAAAAATAATAGGTATATTGGTTTTCTTAATGCTATTCGGACAAGCAAATGCGCAGCAGGTTTATTACAAAGATCCTGTTCCCCAGGGAAATCTGCAGAAGGTTACTGTTAAGGATGATGATTTGACTAAAGTTGAAGGCAGATTTAACGCCGCGATTATCAAGTTCTTTCCTGTAACACGCTTGCCAAATTTTGATGAGCCGATTAGCCGGCAAGAGTTTCTGGAATTGCTTTTTTTGAATACTGAACTTGAGGGATCGGCTGAGTACGCCTATGATTATCCAGATGTGGAGTCGGGAAATGCTGTGATTGCCCGGGCTACTGATTTGGGCTTGGTGAGCGGATATGCTGATGGTTTGTTTAGGCCTGACAACACAGTGACTCGAGGGCAGGCAGCAAAAATTTTGCTGAATACTTTCGAGCCTTCCGGTGCTGTTAGTGTAGAGTTTCCTGATTTGCCTGTGACGCATCACTTTTTTGAAGTGTTTAGTCAGGCGATAGCTGCCGGATATTTCCAGGGCTATCCGGATGGTCTGCTGCGACCGGATCGACTGATCAATTTCAGTGAAGCGGAGACCGTAATTAAACGTGCCAGTGGTTTGGAGAATTTGGAAAAACTACCTGCTCGCCGGTATTTCGTGGGTTATACTGCCGGTCATCGTATTAATGACTCGGGACCGGTTTCATTGCGCCTGAAGTTTTTTTATCAGGATGGCAGCTTGGATGAAAGCTATCAAAAAATGGTCTATGTGGCAGCTCGTGATTATCGAGTAATATCATTTAGTTTGGCTGAGGAAAAAACAGAGCTATTCGGCAAGGATTATCAAGATCAAACTTGGGCGAAAATAAATGCCGCCAAGGCGAAAACGTCTGCCGAACAATTGTGGGAAGGCAAATTTGAGGTGCCGACTGAAGGTGAAATTACTTTAGGCTTTGGGGATAAATTGTATATCAACGGGGCCTATTCCGGCTCACATTTCGGGATTGATTATGCGAATAATCGAGGAACTCCTGTTTATGCCTCAAATCACGGTATTGTGACAATGGCTGATGAAACTCCTTCTTACGGAAAAACGGTAATTATTGATCACGGCATGAATATTTTTTCGATGTATAATCACTTGGATACATTGGAAGCAGAGGTGGGAGCGAAAGTGCAGAAAGGTGATTTAATTGGCAAAATGGGCTCAACCGGGATTGCGACCGGGGATCATCTGCACTTTACTATTTTTGCCGGTGAGGTGATTGTGGATAATAATGAGTTTTACGAAAACGTGATTTAGGGCTTACAAATAAAAAAACCTCGGCATACACCGAGGTCCAAATCTCACCAGCCTTATGAGTTTCAAGTTTTTAAAAGTGAAGACTCAAGGTAACCTTTTGTTTTTGTTTTTGTTGGCGCGCTTTCACGCTTTAAGAGATTTGCGCGGACTAACCTGTCCAATATCTAGCTGGGCTTTGGCGAATTATTTCCAGTCCTGCCACGGACCATCTGTTGAGTGTATAGGTGCAACTACGGAGAGTATACGGTCCGATACCAGAAAGCTGTTGGGGCGGGAAATTCGCTGGTTAGACGAGTTCCCATTGCCGAGCAAAGATGGAGAGAAGTCGAAATGTTCTAGGGCGTTGGTTTTACTTTTTGGAAATCTTTTCCAATATTTATTTTTATTTTAATCCAGCGAATTGACACCTCGATGTCAATAAAGTCCGGAAATTTTATGTAAACGTGGGGGAAAAGAATTTGTGTCTAGTAGGTTCAACCACTTCGACTCCCTATCTACCTTTGCTTGTCCGATTGTAAAGGTACTTTTGACGCCTCCTTTTTTCTTCGTTTGAAACATCATAACATTGTAACAAACTTTTTATGCTTTGCAAATTATTCCATTTGTTATATTTTCTCTTTATTTTATAATTTTTCGTGGTATTATAGTGTCTTGGACAGTTTTTTGCTTATGAATAAGAAAAACAACAAATTTGAGGAGGCTTTGGATAAATACCTGGATGAAGCAGCTAGATATGCTGAAGTACTCCCGGTAATGCATGAGGCAGCTTATCCGGAGGCCATCAAAGACTTTGATACTGTAGTACATGATCAAAGTGGTAATGTTCTGTCTGATCGACAAGCAGCTACTAATTTACTGATAATGGCTGAGGTAGTAGGCGCTAAAGCTGATCAATTTACACCGGAATTGACTAAAATGCTCAGAGCAAAGGGGCAAACTCTTAAAAATGGCCTGGATGAAGGAAGGACTTGGGATAGGGAAACTTGTGAATATGGATTTTATCCTCCCAAAAAGTTTTTAGAATCAGAAAGGCACAACTTGGCTCATCGGGCACAAGTTGTTTTGAGTGCTGAATATGAGTATATAGAGGGGTTATCTGACCAGGAAACTGCGAAAATTATTGTTGATCCTCGCAAAATATCCCGAACTTTGGCTTTGAATTTGCATTTGGAACCGGCTCCTCCTAATTGTGGACAATTAGCTAGGTTGAAACATTATCGGGAACAAATTCCTGCTTTAAAAGCGGCCCTTTCCGATCTTCAGCCTTTACGCTTAAGCATTCCCGGATTTAACCGTGAATACCACCGACTCTACCGAGTCAACAGCGGGCCGCACAGAGGAAAAATACTAGCTACTCGCTATGTGGATGATAAGAGCGAGAAAATGGTATTCTATTTGACTGACCTAGTGGGAGCTCAAAGAATTGTTAATAATATACAACATCGCTATAGAGATGAAATTAAAGTACTGGAGGATGCCAGGAGAATGATTCCGACTATCATTGAGCATTTAAAGTCAAATAGTGACGCAATTATTGCGGCTGCAAAATTTATGGATGAAAAGGACAGTAAGGACGAATCTGTGGATGATAGTGCCCCTGACATTAGGCCATTGGTTGAATATCAGGACATGATTCAAGTATTGAAAGACCATTTTGAGTTTTCCAGAGATCCGAGTAAGGTCAAAATTACCAAAAAACTGGAAGAAGCCCTGGTGTTGATGAAAGTTAGGCGAAGAAAGCGAAAGGGTGGTGCCGAGACCATTTCCCGTGAATCGGCCATTCCTCAACAGCCAGCCCGACTAATCTCAATTCAAGGTGATATTGATGAAAGAGTAGGTAGAATTTTACGTAAGAGTCAGGCAATTGCTGCTGATAGTAGTAGAATCAACCATTTGGTTAGTAAACAGGTTGCTCCAACACGGCTTTTTCTTCGTACCATTGGCAAGAGCAAGGATGATTTCCAAATCTTTATACAGCCCGGTTCAACTATTTCTGAAGAAGATAGAAGGCGTATCTGCAAAAATTTAGATAATTACATGAAATTGCCATGCCGGCAGTTTCTGGATTCAAATAATGTAACTAGTGAAGTGGTAGTTTTTGCACCATTTGAGTCTTTTGCTGAAAGACTGATCGATCAGACTAATCGAACGATCAGAGCTCTAAAGGCCACTGACGCAGAAACTCTGGATTCTGCCAATCATGAATTTCTAAAAATCTTCCTTATTCTTAAGATTCAAGAACTATATTTAGCATTGAATTCTTTTTATAATACCTATTTAACCACAAGTATTGATGATTATAGTGGAAATGTGTTTTTAAATAAAGAGAGTAGACCTTTTATTAATACTTTCTTGTCAGAGGTTCGTAAAGTATCCGACAATACGGAGGAGGCACGTTCAATGACTATTCTGGAAAGCTTAAGTGATATTCAAGAAAGCTTCAGAACTAAATCAGTGGCCAAGGAATTAAATACACCAGAATACCATCCTGTATTTAAGGCGATTCATGGCTTAATGCATGATATTAGGCGTACAATTACTGCGGCCAGTGAATTGGCTGCCAGATCTGACAGCAATTTAACAGATCAAGCTAAACAGGAAAGAAGACAGCATGTCTTGAAATTGCGAGAAGAAGCAAAAGAACTCTTCAAAAACTTTGATTTTGGTAGTTTGGTCAAATCTCTTCCTTAAGCGGCTTCTTCCTGAGCTTCAATCATAGCTTTCACTCTCATTACTCCTACAACAGTTGATCTTTCATTTTCAGCCAGTTTCATGGTGATGAATTTAACAGTTTCAGTCAGATCAGGAATGAGTTTGTATTCAAGTGCATTTACCCGACGACGGGTGGTCTCAAGCTCTGCAGCAAGTCTTTCAGCTTGTTTTTCTATTTCAGCCAGTTTAATCATTAAGGGGAAAACTTCTTGAAAGGCGGCCAGAGCAATTTCCAATTCAGCAGAAGTCTGCAGGTATCCGTAATTGAGGATATCCCCTTCTTGCTTAAGTTTGAAATAAGGAATATAGACACTCATAACATTCTTAGTAGTCACCTCTAATTCGCCTTTGGCAGTAGGAAACATTAAAGCTGTTTCCAGCATTTCCGGAATCATCATTGATGAAGCCTGCATGAAATTCTTGAAAGCTTTGGAAAGCTTCTCTTCAATCTCCTTGCGAGTATCCTTGGCACTATGGATGATTTCCATGAAAGTCTTCATCAGGCCATCCTGCTTGTCTTTTAGTAGTTTATGTCCACGTTTGGCACTTTGAACCCTCTTCTTGAGGTTTAAAAGCTCCATCCGGGTTGGTTTGACATCTAATCTAGCCATGAATGCTTATTTTTTAGGTAGATATTTCTCAATGTGTTCAGCCTTAACACGCTTCAATTCAGTCTTGGGAAGGATTGTTAACATATCCCAACCAAGGTCCAGAGTTTCTTCGATATTGCGATCGTCCTTATCACCTTGAGTTACAAATCGCTGCTCAAATTGATTGGCAAATTCTAAAAACTTCAGGTCAGCCTCAGAAAGAGCTGATTCACCAAGGATGATAGACAAGTCACGAACTTCCAGTCCACGAGCGAAAGACGCATATAATTGAGCAAAAATTCCTTCATGATCCTCACGAGTAATTTTACGAGCGGTCGGAGAAAGACGTGATAGTGATGGCAACACGTCTACTGGTGGGTAAATACCTTTTTGGTGAAGTTCACGAGATAGGAAGATTTGGCCCTCAGTAATATACCCGGTAAGATCAGGAATTGGATGGGTCTTGTCGTCTTCCGGCATAGTTAGGATGGGGATTTGAGTAATTGATCCTTTGCGTCCTTTGATTCTTCCGGCTCTTTCGTACAGAGTCGCAAGGTCAGAGTAGAGATAACCTGGATAACCTCGACGTCCCGGAACCTCTTTACGTGCAGCAGATACTTCACGTAAAGCCTCACAATAGTTAGTAAGGTCAGTTAGAATAACCAACACGTGCATATCTTTTTCGAAAGCCAGATATTCAGCTGTTGTTAAGGCAAGACGAGGAATAGCAATACGCTCTACTACCGGGTCGGCAGCAGTATTAATGAAAAGTACAGAACGGTTGATCGCCCCGGTTTTCTTAAATTCATCTATAAAGTATTCTGCTTCTTCAAAAGTTACACCAATAGCTGCGAATACTACCGCGAAGTCCCCTTGTCCACCACGCACCTTAGCCTGACGAGCAATTTGTGTCGCAACTTGAGAGTGTGGAAGACCGGCTCCGGAGAAAATTGGAAGCTTTTGACCACGCACTAACGTATTCAAGCCGTCAATTGTAGAGATTCCAGTTTGGAAAAAGTCTGATGGAAAGTCACGTGAATAAGGATTGATAGGAGCTCCGTTAATGTTGAGTTGTTTTTCCGGAATGATTTCACTTCCGCCATCAATGGGCTTACCGCAACCTGAAAATGATCGGCCCAACATGTCTACACTTACACCGATTTCCAGCGGTCGCCCCAAGAATTTCACCTTGGTACCTTCAGTGGCAATTCCCTGAGTATCTTCAAACATCTGAATCATGGCTTTGTCACCGTTGACCTCAAGTACACGCCCCATTCTCTTATCATCTGCAGAGACGGCTACTTCCACCAATTCTTCATATTTGACTCCTTCAACGCCTTCCACCATGATTAGTGGACCAGCAATTTCCTTTAAAGTCTTATATTCTTTCTGCATGGTATGATTATTAAATTATTATTAGTATTATTTAAACAAGAGCTGAGACTTGAGCGATAATCTTTTTCTCCAATTGTTCGTATTTTTCCAGCTCTTCGTGTGAGTATTCCTTACATTTAACCACTTCCTGAATTACCGGAAGCTCAAGGAATTTTTCAATTTCGAAGTTTTCTCGATCGATAATCTTCAATGTTTCTCGATTAACAGTGATGATATTTCGGAGAATCCAATATTGTTTTTTGAGTGGAGTATAAGCATCAACATAGTCAAAAGCATTTTGGAAAAGAAAGTCTTCACGAATTGACTTAGCAGTTTCCAGAGTAAGTCTTTCACGAGGTGAAAGTGCATCCATACCTACCAAGCGCACGATTTCTTCCAATTTGGCCTCTTTTTGCAGGATATCAGCCGCTTCATTTCTGATTTGCATGTAATCTTCAGCAACATTTTCCGCCCAATATTTCGCTACATTTTCTAAATATAGTGAATAACTGGAAAGCCAGTTAATCGCCGGGAAGTGACGTTTATAAGCTAGTTTTGCATCTAGTCCCCAGAAAGCTTTAGTTACACGAAGTGTGTTTTGGGTAACCGGTTCGGAAAGGTCACCACCTGGAGGTGATACCGCTCCAATAACTGAAACAGAACCTGTACGATCTTCTGAAGATTGGCATTTAACCAAGCCTGCTCTTTCGTAAAAACCGGCAGTTCTGGAACCAAGATAAGCAGGATAACCTTCTTCACCAGGCATTTCTTCAAGACGACCGGACATTTCACGCAAAGCCTCTGCCCAACGAGAAGTTGAATCAGCCATTAAAGCTACGTTATAACCCATATCTCGATAATATTCAGCGATAGTAATTCCGGTATAAACTGAAGCTTCACGTGCCGCTACCGGCATATTTGATGTATTGGCGATCATGATAGTTCGTTTCATCAGTGGTTCGCCGGAATTTGGATCTTTCAGTTCAGGAAATTCTAAAAGTACATCTGTCATCTCATTTCCACGTTCACCACAACCAATATAAACAACAACTTGCGCATCAGAGAACTTTGCCAGTGACTGTTGAGTAACAGTTTTTCCAGCGCCGAATGGCCCGGGAATACAAGCTGCTCCACCTTTTGTCAGTGGGAACATTGTATCGATTGAGCGAGAACCGGTAATCATTGGTTCGGTGGGTACTTTCTTGGTTTTGAAAGGACGAGGCTTACGGATTGACCATTTGTGGGCCATAGCCACTTCATGAACTTCTCCGTTTTTATCCTTAATCTTAGCGACGGTTTCTTTGACTGTAAATGTGCCGGTTTGAATATCTTCAATTGTACCTTCTTTAATCTGTGGGGGAACCATAACTTTGTGTTTGATCAGTTTAGTCTCATCAACTTCGCCCAAAATATCACCTGCTGCAACAGTTTGGCCTTTAGATTTAACAGCATTAAACTCCCATTTCTTTTCGTGGTCTAAGCCGGGAACATCGATACCTCGAGTGATGTATGGACCGGACGCTTTCTCCAAAAGTGCAAGTGGTCTTTGAATTCCATCATAAATGGATTCCAATAGTCCAGGACCAAGTTCAACTGACATGGTTTCTCCGGTTAGGTAAACTGGTTCGCCGGGACCAATTCCGGATGTGTCTTCGTATACCTGAATGGACGCTTTGTCACCATCAAGCTCAATCACCTCTCCCATAAGCTTTTCTTCAGATACTCTCACCACTTCGTACATCTTGGCTTTTTTCATGCCACTGGCAACTACGAGGGCTCCTGCGACTTTCGTGATTATTCCATTTTCCATTTTATAAATTATTAGATTTTATGAATTTAATTGTATTGTTGGGCGCTTGGCTTCCGCATCGCACTATTGGCTCGCGATAAGATTTGCTCGCCTGGACTACGCTTCGTCCTATTATTTTAAAATATTACTACCGACCGCTTGTTCCACCATTTTACCGAGTCTATTAATACTGAAACCAGTACTACCTTTGCTACCAGGAAGAGGTACTATGGCCGGCATAACATCCTGACTGAGTTTTTTGTAGTCTTCTTCAGGAATATTCATTGCCAGCTCTTCAGTTATAAATATGATGGCATAAGCAGATTTAATTTCGTTAGTTTTAGGATCTGTAACTGTTTCTGCTTTTAACTTAGTCATGATTTCAACAGCTTCCTCTGTATTTAAAGCATTGAAGGCTTTAAGTCCCAAGGCTTTGAATCCAAGGACAACTTCCTTACTTCCTATAATGGCGATTGAGTGTTTCATAGTTTAGTAGATTTTGCGAAGACGACTTTTAATTTCTTCAGGTTCAACACCGTTTAATTTGTTTACCATAATCATTCTGATTATCATGGTATTGTTCTTTTTAGCTAAGAAATAAGCGATGATTGGGCCAGGCCCGAATGGTGTCAACTTTGCTAGTTTATAATAATTGGTGAGATGATTCTCAGTTTGCTTTTCCAGCTCAGCAAAAGAGCCTGTCTCCTCATAAGATTTATAACCTTCAGCTATAATCTTGGAATAAGCAGTAGATTTCATCAACTCAGCGAATTCACTAAGCGAATGCTTCTTGAAAGCATCGATAAACTTTGATGGATCAATATGACCTTTCCAAAGCACAGCCATCTCGAAGAGTTCAACTTCTTTTTGCTGCGACTTCATTCGGAAAAACAGTCGAATATTATTAAGGTCTATTAGTGTTTTAACGTAATTCAGCAAGTATTCATCACCGGACATTCTGGCAATTCGATGAATGATTTTAATCATTTTCTGATCAAGAAATAAATCGATTGCCTGAGGATCCTTAACTCTTTCATATAGTTCGAAAACCTTGCGTAGCTTACTCTTCAGATATTCCTCATTGCGTTGACTCTCCATTTTAAAGCTGACATTCTCTCCGTCGTAGATGAAGGCCTTTAAAGCAGAAAGCGGTATGGCTCCCAGTTGTATTAAGTTTGGTTCAATATCTTCATAAGGTAGCTCCAGAATCTTGGCTTTGACCATTGTTTTGATATTGTGAAAATCAAAATTATACCAAATGATATTCATAACTCCCTTATCAGGGACAATACCAGACAATTGATCCTTGATATCTTTGAGACCTTCAGTCAGTACATGATGAAACTCGGCCGGATCGCTAATTCCCGTTTTATTATCTGCATAGTCCAATTCATTTAAAATGCGAAATGCATCAGCACTGTCTTTTGCCAAAAGCATTCTTTCTACCTCATTGTCATTTAAGAGCATAGTTTCGAGTACGCGCACAACACCTACGCTATAAGCAAAATCCTCTTTTTTCACCGGTTTAATCATGCGAAGAGTAATTTATGTAGATCAATTTCCAATTGTTGTTTCAGTTGGAAATTAATGATTGTTTCAAAAGAATTATCGATTTCCACATTGGTGGCTTTAAGAATAATTCCTCCTTTTATATCAGCACTTTTTGCTGCCATTTTGTAATCCTTTCCGGAAGCTTTTAAAGCTGCTTCTATCTCCTTTTCCTTGCCCTTAGCTGCTACAACTTCAGTTCCTGAATCTAGATTTGAAGCTTTGAGCATATCTGTCACTATTGACTGATATTGGTCGGAAGATGCCAATTTATCGATTGCAGCAGAAAGAATTTCTGCTATCAGTTGTCTTTTGGCAACAAGTAATATTTTCTTAGACTCAATTTCTGCTTCCAGCGAAGTCTTTTCTTTAACTTTAGCTGACTCTGATTCCAATTCAGATTCAAATTTGACCTTCAAATCCCTTTTGCTTTGATCATGCTTTTTCTTTAGCTCAGCCATAGCAAAATCAAATTCATTTTGCAGCTGTTCAGCTTTAGTTTTAACTTCCTGATTGATTTTTTCGATTATATCGACTAAAGCCATGATTAAAGATTGCTAAAGAATATTAGAAGTGCACTAATTAAAAATCCTAGTACGGCATAGGTTTCCACCATCGCAGAAAGTACCATCGCCTTACCCATTTGAGATTCATCCTTAGCAACCATGTTCATGCCGGCAACAGTTACCTTTCCTTGGTGGATACCAGAGAAAAGACAAGCTACAGCGGCAGGTAAACAAGAAAAGAACAATTGCCATCCTTGCGCGATAGAAATGTCTTTTGGTTCACCAGCTAAAATTCCGGTGAAAAGTAGGATAAGGAATCCAATCAAGAATCCGTAAATACCCTGGGTAC
Organism: uncultured Candidatus Peribacteria bacterium; assembly: GCA_964424075.1. Classification (GTDB taxonomy): domain Bacteria; phylum Patescibacteriota; class Gracilibacteria; order UBA1369; family UBA1369; genus CAYRGY01. The sequence goes on along the minus strand of CAYRGY010000006.1, from coordinate 36,499 downwards.
CTGGCAGAGCCTCTAGGACAAGGATCTTACCAAATTTTTCTGGTTGCTCAGTAGCAACTCCCGCACCGGCTTGTCCGGCTAAACCTACTCCGACTGATGAACCGATACCACCGAGTCCAACAGCTAGTCCAGCTCCTGCCAAAGCAAGTGATAATCCTCCTAAGTTGAATAGTTCTTCCATTTTTTGTTATGGTTAAAGAATTAATTATTTTTGAGGTACACATATTTAGTTTTCTTGGAAAAAGGCCTGAATTCCTTACCACCACCTTCCAAGAATTTCCCAAAGAACTCCACAAATTGCAGACGTCCTGAGTGAATGAATGATCCAAGCGCATTAATCAGAAGATTGAACGCATGCCCGGCAATAAAGATAACGGCGGCTAAAAGCCAACCGACGTAAGGAATTCCAACACAAAGATTTACTATGACATTGACTGCCAGTCCAATAATAGAAGTGGCCAGCCCGAGGGCTAAAAGACGTGAATAGGAAAGGACGTCAGACATGTAGTTGACTAGTCCATAGAGACTTAAAAGTCCGGTAAAAAACTTGCCAACTATGTTTTTCTGAGTGCGACCTTGTGTTAAAATCAGCAGTACTGCCGCACCAATAACCCACCATTGACCTATTGCATCGGCCGGAGCTGGAATTACTCCAGTTGCACCTAATACAAAAAAGCCAATTCCGGTCAGCATTAGTGCCCATGTTCCCGTATCCATCAGCGGCTCTAATTTATTTTCCGCTTGTTTGAAATCATGAACCAATTTGATATAAATTCCGAATAAGATTTGGGCAAAGCCAAGCCCTAGTGCCAGTATTAATACTGCCATCGGATTAGTGACTGAATTGATTTGTTGTAAAATGAACATGCGTTCACCGGAGGCACTTTCATAAGTCAGAAAATCAGGCATGCTTTCTACCGATAGGCCAAACCATCCTCCAAAGATAGCTCCCACGACAGCAGTTACTAAGCCTCCATACATTAATAATCTGACCAGTTTTTTGGCTCCTTGACCCATTTTCACAAATTTCAGCATCAGAGCCATAATGGCAAACATGACTATTCCATAGCCAGCATCAGTCAAACAAAGTGCAAAAAACAAAATGAAAAAAACTGAGAGGAATGGGGTTGGGTCTACTTCAGTGTATTTGGGTAGACCGAACATTTGGGTCAGTGTTTCAAATGGAGTGGTTAGATTATTATTTTTGATAATAACTGGTGGAGCTTCACCCTCTTCAGGCTCGATATCCTCAATGGCAAATTCCTTGCTTACTTTCTCCAGATTATAAATCAAATTGTGCACTTTCCTTTTGGGTATCCAACCTTGCACTGAAAAAGTGGAATCTGTTTGAGCAGCTTGAATTGCAGTATCCATTTTTTCTTTCTGCCAGCCCAAGTAATCATAGACAACTTTCAAATCATTGAGATGATGGGAAAGCTTCTTCAATTCGCGTGTAGTTTTCTTGATAGTCAATTTTTTCTGTTCCATCTCCTTTTTCAGACCCTTCAGATACTCTCCTAAATTACCAGTCGCCTCTGGCAATTCTATTTCAACCAGTCGATATTCTGAAAACAACTGTTTAACTTCTCTTTGTAAATCCTGTTGGAAAACCAATACCAGATTGGCAGCAGTTTTATCTTTGCTGACTATCTGGAAGTCCAACAACTCCCCGAGTTGATTAAACTTCAGTTTAAATTCATCCAGAAACGCTACTTTGATAGACCCGAAGACAACATTATACTCTTCAGTACCACCAATATTTTCTAAATTGACGGAAAGATGTTCCCAATTTTGCAGTTGACTTATTTCTGCTTGAATTACAGCTATGCGATTGTTTAAGCCGGTCATTGTGTCAAAATACTTGGCAACTTTTTTATTGATTTCTTGATATTCCACCTTAACAGCCTTATCTTCAACTTCTGTTCGGCTTAGCGTCAATGGATCATTTAAAAAGCCACCCTTTTCTTCATAAGGAGTTAAAGTTTTAATGGAAAACTCTACATTGGCATAGTCTAGTTCAATCTGCTGCAAAGTCTCCAATTCACTTTGAATAGCTGCCAGATCTTCTTCTGTTCGGGTGATTTGAAATTGCCCGAATTCCTGAATAACTGGCAAAAGCTTTTCCTTTTGATCAGATGTCGCTACAAGTTGAATTTTTTTGACTGGTATGATTGCCATCTGTATTTATGCTTTTATATATTCCATAAATTTATTCTCCACGTACTTAACAGCCTCATCTTGACGTCCTCTAGCAGCTTTGATTATAGCTTGATTCTCAGTCTCAGCCTGCTGCACTTTAGTTTTCTTTTCCTGATTTTCAATTTCTTTAACCTCATCAATCCTCTCCACCTTCTTTGACCTTAAACTCTTTTGATATTGATTAAGCTCACTAGCTAAGCTACTGCTTAGTTCTCTTTGCTGCTCTTGCAATTTGTTTGACTGATCAAGAAGCATTTTTTTTGCTTTCTCTTCAGCTTTTTTGATTTCTAAAATTTGATCGGTTGTGGTGCTAGTCATAATAAAAAAAGGTGTAACGAAATTTGCGTCGCTGGGAGTTTAATGACGACTTTTTAAAAAGTCAATGCTTTTAAAGAACTCTTTTTTTAGTGACTAAAAAACGACTTGAAGCTTATAGTGATCAAAGTATTCTGACTAGTCGGATATATATGGGTAGTCAAAAATCAAGTAGATTTTCTAAAGAAAATGAAGTGGAAAATTATTTGACCGCCAGGGAGTATTTTTATATAGTTTATAAAACTTAAATATTTATCATGGCTACCACAAAACTGTCAGGGGCTGATTGTCTAGAACCTGATGTTATTTCTGATGCTCCAAGAAAGATTTCAGAAAATAATTCATCACCTCCAAATGAAAATGGTGGAGAAACAAAGGCTAAGATAATCAAGCTCAATCCGCATCGCTTTCTCAAGAGGTTAGAAGAAGAAATAAAGGAACAGGAGACTCTGGCAGATCGACAATACACAGTTGATCTTTTTTTTATCCGCTTGGCAGCAGATTTTGGGAGGAATATGAAAACTCGGCTAGATCCAGGGAATCCTGAAGATTTGAGGTTAAGGCTGGAGTTGGTCGCTTCACCATCATACCTGGAAGGACGATTTAACCCTGATGACTACAAGAAAGTCTATTATGTTGAAAAACTGACTGATTTTTGTAAGGTTATGATACTGGGGAAGAATGCATTTGGCTCCATAGAATTGAGTCATGACGGGCAGATGGCCTGGTTTAATCAAGGTGATATACTGGTTTTCACCTATGACTTTGAACAGAAATTAAACGACCGTATGGTTATGGATAGAATATAGATTGTCAATTATCCCGGCAATTTGTAGAATGAGTCTGCTTTAAAAAAATATAATATGATAAAAATTATAGTCAGTTGGGTTCTGCTAGCGCTTTCGATTTTTTTGGCAGCTTATTTGCTACCGGGAATTCAGGTTTCTGATTTTGTTGCTGCGCTGATTGCCGCTTTGGCTCTAGGAGTTATTAATGCACTGATTAAACCGATTTTGATGGTGCTAACTTTGCCGATTAATATACTGACTCTGGGACTTCTTACCTTTGTGATTAATGCTTTGCTGGTGCTTTTTGCTGCAGAACTGGTTAATGGCTTCACTGTAGATAATTTCTGGTGGGCTTTGCTGTTTAGTTTTGTTGTATCACTATTAAACGGGATACTTGCTTCAATATTAAAGAAATAATGCTCCAATACGTCTGGAATCCGTTTTCCAAATATGTAGTTAGATTGGAAAGAAAGATTGATAAGTTTTTGAGCAGGGCCAATTATGGCAATAAATATGCGTTGGAAAGAAGGCTGGGGAAAATAATGAGCACTAATATGGTAGTGCTCAATTTGTGGCTGGAATACAAATTCAAGGGGTATCAATATTTGAAGAAGAGGACAAGACGAGCAATGTATCAAAATACGCAAAAAATCGCAGAAGAGTTTTTGAAATTTACTGAATCTAATCAAATCCCCAAAAAGTCTTTACTGGCCAATTTGCACTCCAAAGGTTTGTCTGTCAAAGAGCCAGACCTGGATAAAGTGCAATACTTGGCGAAAATTATGGCTTTTTTAAAGCCTGGACAGCATTATCAGTACTTGGAAGGAGCGTCTTTTGGAAAGCTGCTGAAAGATATTTCCAAAGAAATGATGATAGGAGATTGTAATCAAATAACCACCTTTTATGTCTTTCTGTTTGCGCTAAAATTTCCATTAGATGACTTGCAGATTAAATTGCCCAAAGGGCATGTCTGCCTTCATTTTAAAGGGATTGATATTGAAGCGACCAATGGAACATTTCAAAAATATACAGAATATCAGTATATTTTGCCGATTACGGAATTGATATCTACCAATCTGCTGGATGTTTCTGATTTTCGGGATAAAACCATTAAAATTGATCCGAAAGAATTTATTAAAGGTGCCAGACTGGCTTATGCGCTCTCATCACATCGGGAATTGGTGTCAAAGAATTTGCAGGTTGCATATAATAATATAGCGGTTGAGGCTTTGAATAAAAATGACTTCAAGAATGCTGAGTTCTATTTTGGAAAAACCAAAAACCACAAGGCTTTGCAAAGTGTATATCGAAATGCCGCACTCTATTATGCGGAACATAAAAATTTCAGAAGTGCCAAATATTATGTCAATAAGAGCTCAAGTGCTGAAATTAAAAAATTCGTTCAAGAAAAAGAGGCTTTTTATTATTTTGACAAAGGTAGTATCGATAGAGCGCGTGTGATGTTTGCAGCTATCGGCAACAAACAGATGGTGAAAGCTTGTTATGGGAAAGAATATAATAAAATTCAAGCGCGGGTATCCGGGATAACTCTGCTGAGTGAGATGCGTAAGCATAAATCAGATTACAGAAAAATGCTTCAGCTAGCTAAACACATGGATGACAGTAGATTAGTGGAGAATCTTCAAGGAATATTACGTAAAATCTAATCTGTTCTTTCCAAAACAAAGAAGCAATATTCCAAATCATTGTCTTCCATAATTTCAGTCGCTGTAATAACTTCAAAATTATCAGGAATCTGATCGGGAAAATGCTGATCACAATCAAAATCCTCCTCCACCTTTGTGACATAGATGCGAGATAAGGCATCATGAATTACTGCTTCCTGAAATAGCTTTGGACCTCCCATTACGAAAATGTTTTCAATTTTACTACTTGTGGATAGTGCTTCCAAAGCATTATCCAGATTGACGAATTCCAGCACATCATCCGGCAAATCAGTATCAGGAGTATCGCCAACTACAATATTGATTCTATCCTGAAGCGGGCGTCTTGCCAAAGGTAGCTGCTGCCAGGCCTCCTGATCAAAAATGAGCGCATTCTGTTTTTCCGTGTCATCGGTGGCGGTAGTTGTCTTCATGAAATAATCCAAATCTGCAGGAAGATACCAAGGTAGCTCCCCTCCGCGAGAGATCCCATTATTTAAGTCCATAGCTGTTATAATGGAGAATGTTTTCATTATTTTTTAACAATATCTTGTGTGCCTCGTTTTACATCCCAATCACTTTCCTCTAAATCTAGGTAAATATTAAGATTGGGGAAAGTCTCACGTATGGCAAGTCCCATTTGATGAGCACGCCTGCGCAAAGTGGGATGGACAGTTTTTCCACTTCGAAGTTCAGCAACATAAAGCGCGGCAGGCAGACGATAAGTCACATCTACGGCTATAGCGTAACCCATAGGAATATAATATTGTCTGATAAACTTATTATCAGTAATGGAATTGATTTGAGGCTCCAGTTGACCGATTAATTGTTCTGCTTCAGCACGGACATCCTTTGGCAATTGCTCTAAATACCAAGGATAAAAACCATAGCGAGTGGTTAGTAATGGCATCTTACATTCACCATTGCGATGTCTTTGAATATCTCTAAATGACCCAAAATCCAGTTGAAATTTAAAGGTGAATTGGCCAACACTACCCATGAAAACTGGCAAACTGGTTTTAGCCGGTCTGGACTGCAGAGCATCTTCATAGGGAATTAAATCAGCTTCCTTAATATTGGTTGAAAACTCAAAATCAGGATGATTTTCAGAATCAAAATAGGCGTATTTTTCCATCATTTTGGTAAAGTATTCTTCCTGCTCCGGAGTTCGCTGATGTGAAAATGAATGCTTATATTTTGTGTCCAATTCTGAACGAATTTTCTTGGACGTCTCTTTAATTTCCTCTAACGGGTGATGATCTAGTAAAGTCAGTTTTTCCTGTGCTTGTCGTAAATTGGTATGCCAGGAAAGATAAGTAGTACAACCGGCAGGTAAAAATCCTCTTAAAATGTCAAAACTTCTGGCTGCAATGGCTTTCTCATAAACTTTGGGATTGTCTTCAGGTTGAAGAGGATACTGTTCAGTCAAATGTGCTTTAACTTTGGGTAGAGAACGATTATAAAAATCCATCCAAGCCTTCTGAATACTCTTGGATTGTTCGGTTGAAACCGGATCTATAATGGCCTGCTGAGAATAGTCAAGATAGCGAGTACTGGCTTCCTGACCGCTATAAAGTGGCCAATCCTGAACCGCTTTAGCGACAAGCATGGATACATTTTCTATGAAAACGGTTGTAGTTCCGCAATCAGCAATGGAACTGTGTCCATAGCCGACATAAAACTTTTCCATAAAAGTGCCTGAATCAGCGCCTTTTACTTTGTCGAGATGCTTTAAGACACTATTGGGGGATCGACTATATAGAGCTTGCAGCATAGCATTATCTTCCGGATGCAAATCGTCAAAAACATAAGCTTGTTGAATGCTGTTAGGGTGCTGATGTTGGCTTTTTGAAATAGCATCAGCTTGTTTAACAGTCGCACTGATGGATGTTTGAGCTTGATCCGCCATAAGTTTGATTTAGAATATTTATGTGGATTGTAGCGAGTATTATGAGTGAGGACAAAAAGTTCTACATGACAAAAAGTGGCAAGTGTTTTGAAAAAGCAGCCACCCCCCTATAGATGACTGCTTTACCTCTCTAGTTGATTCCGGTCAATAATTATTGATTCTGGCCTAGCTGAAATCCTCTTTTTGCTCCGTTTTTAAATCCATTCTTCCAGACTTCCCGACCCTTTTCACTTCTTCCCGGTCTCTGGGGCATTTCCATTCCGGCTTCTTGTAAAGTTGTCATTAATTCCTGCCTGGCTTCTTGAATTTGCGGTCTGATGTCCTGTCGAATTTCTTTCATTTGACTGCGCATTTCTTGTGCAGCAGCCCGAACTTCCTCCTGCTCAGCTCCATCCTGACATGCTGTAGCCTTGAATGCTTCGTGTATGGCAACTATTTGATCCTGGTTTTGCTGAAACAAAGTCTGGAGAAGTGACTCGAAAGATTGAACCTGTTCGGGAGCATATTGCATGGCCTCTTCTATAAAATCCTGATGGCGTTCTTGTCTTTGATCATGCCTGACAGTGATGGCATCTGCGGCATTTTCTACTGAACAGATTCTTTCCAGTACGTTTGAATGTCTTTGACTAAATTGTCCTTGTTGCGGCATATTTTGCGCAAAAGCTTGTCCTCCGAATCCAAGAACGGTTAAACCGAGGACTGATGTGGCGATAAACTTTTTCATTTGTTTAAGGTTATGAAATAAGTATTACGCCAGTTTAGTGACAAGGAGGTTACACTTACTTGGAAATGGCTTAAAGTTCAACTGTTTCGCCTCTGGTGGGAAGGTGTACCGATTTTACTCCGATCTCGTTTAAATAGTTTTCAAATGCAGTGCTTTGTTTTTCTTCACCGTGTACTACAAAAACCTTTTTTAATTGTTTTACTCTTGATATGTAATCAAGCAAGTCGCTGCGATCAGCATGACCGGAAAAAGTATTTAGCACTTCAACCTCGGCTCGCAAGTGATATTCCTTATCAAAAATTTTAACCATTCTTTGCTTTTCCAAAATTTTTCTACCCAATGTGTGTTCAGCCATATAGCCGATAATTAGTACCATATTGCGATCGTCCTCAATATTATTCTTGAGATGGTGAAGTATTCTTCCAAATTCGCACATACCGGATGAAGAAATGATAATGGCCGGACCGTGTAGAGAATTGAGCGCCTTGGATTCCTCAACACTATGAGTGTAATTTAGTCTTCCAAAACCAAAAGGATTCTTGCGATCGCGCAGAAATTCATCATATACATGCTTGTCATAGCATTCTGGATGACTCATGAAGACCTCAGTAATATTTACTGACAATGGGCTATCAACATAAATGGGAATATCAGGAATTTCTTTTTTCTGCCAAAGCGAATTGCACATATAAATGAATTCCTGAGTGCGTTCCACAGAAAAAGCCGGCACAATAATTCTTCCACCTCGGTGAGCTACTCGGGTAATGATATCTTTTAATTTTATTTTGGTGTCCAACATGGACTCGTGAAATCTATCTCCATAAGTACTTTCGATAATCAGTGCATCAGTTGGAGGTAAAACTGTGGGATCTTTGAGTAAGGGCATATCTTTACGTCCCAGATCACCTGTGAAACCAAGACGAATATTTTTTCCGGTTTCTTGATCCTTGATAAACAAATGAACGGAGGCAGCTCCGAGTATATGCCCGGCTACATAAAAAGAACAAACAACACCTTCCGTGACTACAAATGCTCTCTCAAAGCCGACACCGCTAAATTGATTCAGCGCCGCTTTCGCATCATCTACCGTGTAATAAGGTTGAATTTTCTTTTTTAGACCTCGCTTTTTATGCTTACGATTAAGATATTCCGCATCTTTTTCTTGAATATAGGCACTATCCATGAGCATATAATTGCACAAGTCTCTGGTGGCGAAAGTGCTGTAAATTGGTCCCTTAAAGCCTTTTTTAACTAAATAAGGTAATGCGCCGGAATGGTCAATATGGGAATGCGAGAGGATTACGGCATCAATTTGCTTTGGATCAAAACCAAAATTTTTGTTCTTCTCGTTTGCTTCTGCTCGTCTTCCCTGAAAGAGACCACAATCAAGCAGTATCTTCTTGCCATTGACTTCTATTAAGTGTCTGGATCCGGTCACTTCTCTGGCTGCACCCCAAAAATGTATTTTCATAAAACTTTTGATGTTTGTGTTTTATTATAACATCAATGTAGCGTTTTATCAAAAACTCATGGGCAGAGCGCAGCAAAGTATTCACCATCCCAATTGGTTTGCTCATCTCCAAAGGACATTACACCTCGTATAATTGAATTGTTTAGAGTGGTGATAGTAAGCTTTTTGACTATAGGCAATGCTCTTTCTCCGTCCTGATCGATTATTGAATACTGGATATCATAGTTGGAATTGTTGCTTAAATCTTCAACTGTAATTTCAGTATTATCCTTTTTGGTGATTAGAAGTTTGATTCTTTGCTCATCGGTTTGTAAGTCGGTTTGCTCTGCCGCACAGAATGGTAAAGGCTTATTGCCAAAGATCAATTCCACTTCATTTTTTTGATCATTAGTAAATTTGGCAGTTTGAGAGACCAGACGGAATTCAGATCGCTCACCTAAAGAATCAACGTTAAGAACAGGTACTACTTTACTAGCTCTGACATTGGTTCTTTGCTCAACTCTTTGTTGATCATTGGCTAGAGGTTTTTCCGGACCGGGGGCTTCAGCTTGGCATGCGGCAAAAACAATTGCTGCAATAAGTGTTATGGTGATTATTCCTTTTTTCATGTTGTTCTTGATTAAAGCAAAATTTAGTTTAAGAAAGTTCCTGCGGATTTTCAAATGATAAGCGAATTTTACCGTTTTCGATTTGAATTTTTGTTTCCTGATCATATCGCCAGTAGCCGGCAAACTCCTTCAGATACCCATTTCTCTGCTCTTCGGTCATTAGGATCATCTGGCTTTGATCAATGCGGAAAGGAATGATGTAAATATCAAGATAATCAGGCGTGATTCTGAAAATAGGACTGATTCCCACTTGAGTATCTTCAGAAAAATATTGGTCGAAAACAGCATTACCCAAAGAATAAAAAATGGGGCGCTGCTTATAGATTTCCAGACTTTGCACAACATGCGGGTGATGTCCGATAATGGCAAATGCTCCGGCATCGATAAATTGATGGGCCATTTTGACATGCTTGTCTTGAGGGCTATGAACATATTCAGTCCCCCAATGAATTATGGGAATTACAAGAAAACTCTGTTGGTTTAGCTGGGAGATTTTCTCTTCAACCTCCTCGGGTTTAATTTTGAAATCGACATCATTAAGGCCAATAAAAGCTAACTTTAAGCCGTTTTTCTCAATTTTCCAAATGTAATCATCGAGGGAGTTTTGAGGATGCCCAAAGCCTTTGATACCTTGTTCCTGAAGATAAGTATAGGTATCAGCCAGCCCTTGTGACCCCATATCGAGTGCATGATTATTGGCCATACTGACACCATCAAAATAGTATTTCCGGAGTAGTTTCGCTGTGTCAGGCGGAAAATAAAAAGCAATGGCCTTAGAAGTGTTTATTTTGGTAGTTGCGATCGGACCTTCCAAATTGCCGATTAAGAGGTCGTTGGCGCGCAAAAAAGATTGATCAAGTTTTTGAAATGGATAGTCATGAGTATTCTGCTCCATTAAAGTTCTTACATATCGCCCCAACATGATATCCCCTAAAAAAGTCAAAGTGACAATTTCGCTTTGATAGTGTGGACCGGGAGCAACAAATTGTAGAAAGAAATTGTTTTGATGATCATGAAGTGCAGGAAGTGTCTTTAGGTTTCCTTGCTCCTTGTTGATTTGATAGACAGCTTTGATCGCCTCACGATTAGTGAATGGAATCGAGTCCAGATTGGCTTTGGTAAAATTATCGAAAGCATTTTTAAGATGATCTTTCTGAATTTCAATTAATTGAGGGTGCTCCTGATTGGGTGAGTAATATGTGTGTAAAATGATTAATGTTGTCTCGGTTAGACGTGTTTTTATTTCCTGATAGATTTGCGTTTCATCCTCTTGAGGCCGAAGAGTGGTGCAGTTGGCTTGAGGAAAATGGTGTTGTGCCGTGGGGCAAATTGACTCAGGTTCATTTGGAGGCAATAAGGGATCATAAATAATTAAAAAATTATCAATCTGTTGATCCTGGGGAAGAGTTTTAAAAAGTGTCAGGCCGGCCAATTGCAAATCGCTGCGTAATCTATCAGGTTCAGCCGGTATTTGAGCAATAATCGCTGTTTTAATTTGGCGTTCGGGTTGGTAAAAAGTCTTAACTTCGGATTGATCCTTGGTAATAGCTGTTTGCAGTGGTTGCTCAAAACTGCTTTGAATAGTGTTAAGCAAAGCATAGGTGCCGAAATATAAGCCAATTGCTGCGATGAGAGCGATGATAGTCAGTACCTTTTTCATCAGTGATGATATTTTTGATTATTAATAATAGTAAAAGCGCGATAAAGCTGCTCCAGCAGAAATACTCTGACCATTTCATGCGTAAAAGTGCATTTGGAAAGCGACAGTACAAGGTCGGAAGCGGATTTGATATCCGGTGTGGTGCCATAAGGACCACCAATAATAATGCAAAGATGTGACTGGCCGTAATTAGCTAGCATTTGCAACTTTTCAGCACATTCTTCAGAGGTGAATTGCTGGCCAGATTGATCAAGTAATATCTTAAAAGTGCCTTTGGGGACTGCTTGAAGGATAGCTTGAGATTCTTCTTGTTTGGCAGTTTTAATGTCCGGTTTAGAAGATTCTTTTAGTGTAATAACGTCCACCTTGGCAAATTTTTGGAGGCGTTTTAAGTATTCCTGAATAGCTTCGTCGAAATAGTGGTGCTTGGTCTTACTGATTTGAATAATTGTAATATGCATGCTAATTTGGCTGCGCTTTGGCAGGATTTTAACATTTGTAGCCATGATAAAGAAGGGAGAATTAGTGGAAATTTTGATTGAGAAATTGGTTTTTGAAGGAGCTGGTATGGGCCGTGTTGCCTTAGAAGAAGGCGAAATGGTGGTTTTTGTTGATGGTGTGGTGCCCGGAGATCGAGTGTCTGTAAGGATTAATCATTTAAGAAAACGTTATGCCAGAGGTTATGTAGTGAAGTTTTTAGAATACTCTACGCAGAGAGTGAAGGCGCGATGTCGGCATTTTGGTTTGGCGTTGAATAATGATGGTGAAGTAATTCCGTTTGAGCCGTCTGTAAATTGCGGAGGTTGTTCCTGGCAATTCATGAGCTACTCGGATCAGATTGCGACTAAAGTGGAGATAGTTCAAGATAGTTTAAAAAGGCTGGGAGGAGTATTTGATTTAATGGTGATGCGACCGGCCGTAGTGATGGATAGGCCCTGGCACTATCGTAATAAAATGGAATTTAGTTTTTCCCGAGATGCTAAGGGAGAGTTGACTCTGGGGCTACATTTGAAGGGGCGACATCATGACTTATCTGAAATTGAGGAATGTCATATATTCCGGCCTTGGATCGGAGAATTTTTGGGTAAAATGCGTGAGTTTTTTGATGAGGTGAACTTTGAAGGCGAGCTAAAGAGTTTGGTAGTGCGTGTCGGTACAAATACGGATGAGGTTTTGGTTAATCTGTTGGTTGAAAATGGGCAGGTTGATTTTGGAAATGCTCTTGTGGAAGCGGTTAAGTCGGGAGTTAGTGGAAAGCTTGTATCAATATTTGTGACAGAAATTGCTAATCGAAAAGGTTTTCCCAAACGAAGGATATATAGGCGAATGTGGGGAGATGACTATTTTGTGGAATCATTACGGCTGAAAGGCGGAGAATTGAAATTTCAGGTTGGACCCGAAGACTTTTTGCAGCCCAATACTTTACAAGCAGAGCAATTGTATAATCTGGTTGGTGAGTTGGCGGAATTGCAAGGTCACGAACGGGTTTATGATTTATATTGCGGAACAGGGACTATTGGATTGAGCCTAGCTGGACGGGCTGCCCAAGTGATAGGGATTGAGTTGAATGAAAATGCAATTGTAAATGCTAAAAAGAACGCTGAATTGAATGGTATTACCAATGCCCAGTTTGTTGCCGCAAATGTGACTGAGGCCTTGCCTCAAATTCGTGATCAGATGGATTTAATTGTGGTGGATCCACCCAGAGCTGGTTTAAATGAAAAAGTGATTGAAGCGATTGGGAAAACTGACTGTCGACGTGTGATTTATGTTTCCTGCAATCCGACTACCATGGCTCGTGATTTGGTACAGTTTAGAGAGTTGGGATTTAATCTTGGTTCGGTGACACCTGTCGATCAGTTTTGTCATACTTATCACATTGAGACAGTGTCACTTTTGGAACGTTGATTGAAGCCATTTCTTAGCGCCTTGCTTATTGCGAATTTTTCGTTCGAGCTGTAATTCTACAAGCTCTGCCTTAATGTCAGTGAGATAAGGGCCTGGCTCTCGGCCAAGTATGTCCATGATTTCGTGACCATTAAGTAAAGGTTCAGGAAGTTTATTACGGCGCTTAGTAGCCTTGAGGTAAAGGTTCTTGATGCTTTGATAAAGGGATAGATCGGACGGCTCAGTACCTTTAGCATCAGCCTCCATCAGTCCAAGTAAATTTTTGAATTGCGGATTTAAGAACCAATGCATTTTACGTCCTTGATTCATTTCAACAAGTGGGACCATCATCATGTGATGCTCAATACACCAAGCAACATCCTTAATGAAACTGTTACCAAACTTGAGCCGACGAAGTATTTTTCGAGCTATATCGGCAGAAACGCTGGCATGAGAATCAAAACGAATTCGTTCCTGGAGCTTAAAAGTTTCAGGCTTGCCGATATCGTGCAAAAGCGTGGCCCAGCGGGTAATTAAATTGGCATCTTCCGGCAAACTGTCGATTGCTTTCATGGTATGTGTCCAGACATCTCCTTCTTGATGATACTGCGCTGGTTGAGCACATCCGCGCAGATTTTCCAGTTCGGGCATGATCAATTCTAGAATACCTAAGTGACTCATGTCTTCAAAGGACATGGAGGGAAGAGTTTTGTCGAGTAACATTTTGTTGATTTCATCGCGAATACGCTCCTTAGAAACCTTGTCGGCAATTAATCCGGCATGCTCTCGTACTGCCTGATACGTGTCGGGGTGATATTGAAAATCAAATTGATTGCGAAAACGAACTGCTCGCAGCAGGCGCAAATGATCTTCCAGAATGCGCTTTTCAGGCTGTCCAATAAAACGAATCAATTTGGCCTGCAAATCCTTTTGGCCATTAACTAAATCATGAATTTCATCTGCAAGGGGGTCATAAAACATACCGTTAATGGTGAAATCGCGACGGAGTGCATCCTCTTTCGCATCAGAAAAGATGATTGCATCAGGACGCCGTCCGTCGGAATAGCCGGCGTCGGAACGGAAAGTGGCAATCTCATAGTGATGATCATTCATAATAGTCTTAATCACTCCGAATTGCTTGCCAATGGGTATGGTATGCTCAAATATTGCTTCGATTTCATCCGGTTTGGCGGATGTGACTATGTCGATATCTTTTGGTTTAATACCAAGTAGAATGTCGCGAACGCAGCCACCTGCCCAATAGGCTTCAAACCCTGATTTTTTGAGGATGGAAACGATTTTACGTGCTGTAACTTCCAAGGCTTTTGTTTATGTCTTAACTATTGTATCATCACTGGCGAATTAAATGAAAACCTTGATTATACTTGGAATTGAGACATCTTGCGATGAGACAGCCGCTGCAGTTGTAGAAGATGGCGTTAAAGTGAAGTCTTCCGTTATTGCTTCCCAAATTGATTTGCATGCAAAAACCGGAGGAGTGGTGCCTGAAGTGGCCGCGCGTGAACATGTACTTAAAATTGTGCCGGTAATTGATGAAGCTTTGCAGCAAGCCGGTTGCGGATTAGCTGACCTTGATGCGATAGCTGTGACACAGGGGCCGGGACTCTTGAGCTCTCTAATTACAGGCTTTACTGCAGCGCGGACTTTGTCCCAGGTTTTGGGTATTCCATTGATTCCGGTTAATCATGTTGCCGGACATATCTATTCCAATTGGCTGGATTTGCCGTCAATAAATGAAGTGCAGTATCCGGTGATGACTTTGACCGTATCTGGTGGGCATAATGAATTGGTACTGCTGAAGGGACATTTAGATTTTGAATTGATTGGTGAGACTTTAGATGATGCTGCGGGGGAAGCTTTTGATAAAGTGGCTCGATTACTGGGACTGGGATATCCCGGGGGACCGGCAATATCCAAAAAAGCAGTTGATGGCAATTGTGAAGCCTATGCTTTTCCTCGTGCAATGCTAAAAAGCGGTGATTTTAATTTCAGTTTTTCCGGGCTTAAGACTGCGGTTTTGCAGTCCTTGCCGGAGCAACTTACTGACAAGGTGAAGTCCGATATTGCCGCCAGTTTTGAGCAGTGTGTAGCGGAAATTTTAACGACTAAGTTGGTACGGGCGGCTCAGAAATACAATGTTAGGGAAATTCATTTAGCCGGAGGTGTATCTGCAAATAGAAGACTGCGAAAAGTAGTGGAGGAAATGATTAAACAAAATCAACTTGAGGCTACACTTCGTTATAATGGTAATTTGCAGTATTGTACTGATAATGCGGCTATGATGGCCGGTGTGGGCTACTTGTATTTTCAAACTGGAAGGTATAAAAATTTAGAGTCAGCACTGCCGACTCCTCATTTGGATTTATATGAAGATTAAAACTATTATTTTTGTAATTTCCTTAATTTTCGGAATTGGTTTATTCGTAATTCAGTTTTTGCATACCGGGATAGATCAGTTTTTGCATGCTTTGAAAGAGTTTTCGTTGCTGAAATTTATTATTTTCGTAGCAATTTCCTTTATTAATTTTTATTTATTCAGTATACGCTGGAAAATGGTGATTGACGCACTGCATAAAGGAAAGCCAGTCTCGACAATGGCCTGCTTTCTTGATCGTATGGCAGGTTATGCAGTCAGCTATGTAACTCCGGTAGCGCAACTGGGAGGTGAACCTCTAAGGTTGATGTTAATTGAAGAAGAGGGTGTGCCAAAGCGTACTGCAGTTTCATCAATAATTATTGAAAAGGCTTTGGAAATATCGACAATGGTTTTGTTTATTTCAATGGGCATAGTAATCGCAATACTCGAACCAGCTGTATCGATTCAAACCAAATTGCCATTAGGTTTGATTGCATTGCTGATGATATTTGGGGTGTTTTGGTTTTATTTCACTTCATTTAGAGGTATCGGATTTTTCACTTCGATTAGTAAAATCTTACATTTAGGGAAGATTCGCAGATTGGAGTTGATGGAAAAAAAACTGGAAACTTTTGAAAAGGAAATGAATCTGTTTTACAAGAATCACCGCTCAATTTTTAAGTATTTGGTAGTTTTGTGCATTATCACTGTGGGAGTGATTTTGGCTGAACATTTTCTGGTTGCCTATTTTATGGGAGTACAACTGAATTTTCTGCAAACTTTCATGATAAGTACTATTCCATATATTGCCTACCTATTACCGATTCCCGGCGGACTGGGTGTTCTGGAGGGAGGTGCCGCTTCAGTTTTTTTACTTCATGGGATAAATATCAATTCTTTAGCCTATGTGTTCATTATTAGGTTAAGAGATTTTATCTTCGTGTTAATGGGACTGGTGCGAGGATCTCAAAAAGGTATCTCAATTATGAAGAAAGAGTTTCAGAATGAATTCAAATAAGGGATTGATAATTTTAATTAATCTTGTATCATTGGACTAATCATTATCTTGAATTAATGGCCGTAAAAAAAGGCGAAAATCTCGAAGTGGAGGCTAGTTCAGGTAACTCTCTATTAAATAATCCGGAGGGGTATCATGATATTTTGCCTAAAGATCAGGATTATCAAACTTTTATTAAGAAAATTGTACGTCATCGTTCCAGACAAGCCGGATACCGAAGAATTTCCACTTCTTTGGTTGAGTCTGTAGACTTCGTCAAAAAAGCGCTGGGAGAAAATTCAGATATGGTTAGGAATTCACTTTTGACTTTCAAAGACCCGGCCGGTAATGAATTAGCTTTAAAACCTGATGCAACTATTGCCTGCGCCAGAGCTTATTTGCAATATCGACTCTTTGAGCAGGTGCAGCCTGTTGAACTATATTATTTTGATCCTGTGCTCAGATTTGTAGATGTTAAGCTAGGATCTTATCGACAATTCTGGCAATTCGGATATGAACTTATCGGAGAGGCTGACCCGGCTTTAGATGCTCAAATAATTCTGTTGGCTGATCGCATTTTTAGCGATTTGGGTATTTTGCAGACTATGGATTTGCAGGTCAACAATATCGGTGATCTGGAATCACGCAAAACTTATGCGGAAATCTTGCGGGATCATTTCTATGGAAAGGATCGCTATTTAAGTAATGAAGATAAATTGTATCTGGAGTCTAATCCGCTGAGAATTCTGACTTCAGAAAATGAGGATACCAAAATTCTTTTGGAATCTGCTCCAAAATTTAACGACTATTTATCGGAAGAAAGTGTAGCTTATCATCAGGAGTTGCTAGGATATCTGGATGATTTGGGTATTGCCTATACTGAAAATAAACATTTAATTCCCAATTTAGACTATTATAACCAAACGGTTTTCGAATTTTGGGACAAGAAAAAGGGTAAGAGCAATATACTGGGAAGTGGAGGAAGATATGATGGTTTGATTGAAACTTTGGGCGGCGAGTCAACACCCGGTATGGGCTTTGCTATGATAATTGAAAGAGTGATTGCACAAATGAAACGCAATAAAATAAAAGTTCCATCCAAAGATAATTTGCAAGTATTTGTAGCCCAATTAGGTAAAGAAGCAAAACGAATTTGTGTACCCTTAATAGATAAATTGCGTTCCAAAGGAATTCGAACAATGGGTGCGCTAGGTAAAGGTGCTATCAAGAATCAAATTGAATTGGCGGAAAAATTTAAAGTTCCTTTTACGGTTATGATTGGTTTAACTGAGGTCAGAGAAAAAACAGCGATTATTCGAGATATGACATTAGGTTCACAAACAACAGTCAAATTTGACCAAGTTATTAATGAATTAGTTAAGCGTATCGGTGAAGATCAACGTGATTATTATGATCCCAAACAGCCTATTTAATGTGGCTTAAGAAAGTATTAAATCCAGTTCTGACTGTACTTAAAATAGTTTTTGTAGTGGTTTTACTAGCTGCAGGAGCCAGGTTTTATTTTGGAGCCCAACAAGACCTTGAGGACGTGACAATAGCTGAATTCGTGAATTGCTTGAATGAAAGTGGGGTAATAATGTATGGTAGTGGTGCATGTGAATACTGTTCCATGCAAAAACAAATGTTTGGAAAAGAATTTAAAAGATTAAACTACGTGGACTGCTCGATTAAAACTGATCTTTGTAAGCAAAATCAAATTATACATTATCCTCATTGGCAATTTAAAGAAGACTCGCTTTTGGGTCTGCAATCATTTTCAAATTTAGCTCAAATGAGCTATTGTGAAGAACCAACAATTATATAAATAAAATATTTAACATAAAAATCTATGCCTACCAAGAAAACCAAAACAACAAAATCTACAAAAACTGCTAAAAAAACTACAAAAGCAACTAAACCTAAGACGGCCAGGAAATCAAGAAGCACCTCGAAATCCAAGGCTGCTAATTTAGAAAAAAAGATGAAGTCAGCCCTGGAAGAAGAGATTATATCTGACAACTCTTCCCAGAAAAAAACTAAGAAGAATTCTCCTGTTTTTGCCATACTTTCAATTGTTTTGCTGCTCATTTTTGTTGCTTTGCTATTATATGAATTCAATAAAGATTTTAAACAAAATACGGATAGTTTGATCAGTTCAACCGGCTTGATGAATCAAGAAAAATCAATGGAAAAGAAAGAAGATGAAAGCGAAAAAGTAGAATCCGGTGAAGTTAAGGAGTTGCCTTTAACCATCGTATATAATGCCAATGATGCAGATCAAAAACAGAAGATTGATGGTTATGTAGATAGACTTAGTCAAATGGAGGCAACTGAAGTAAGCGCAGAATTAATTGATAGTAATTCTCCTGAAGGACAAGAGTTTATAAGCAAGCTTGACACTAAGTTTTTGCCTATATTAATGACTAATTCCAAGATTAAAGAACATCCTCAGTATCCGGCTTTTATGGGTGATATTTATGTAAAGGGTGATGAAATGATTATTAGAAGTGATGCCCTTGAACATATTAAATTCCCGGACACAAGCGATGCTACAATTTTGGGAGCTAATCCTGCCAATGCGGATGTGGTGATTATTGAATATGCAAGTCTAAGCTGCGGATATTGTAAAATGATGCATCCATTGATTCAAGCGGTCGTGGATGAAAATCCGTCCAGAGTTAGCTGGGTTTACAAGAGTTTTAACATTTATCCGCCTGATCTGATTCTTTCTCAAGCGGCAGAATGTGCCAATGATCAAGGCTTGTTTGCAGAAATGAGTACTCAATTGTTTGAAGGCCAAACTCAAATTAGAGAAGCTATCAGCACTGCAGAATCTCAGGAAGATGCTGAAGGTAAATTAATAGAAGCAGTAGTGGATTTGGGTGCTCAAGTAGGTGTTAATAATACTCAATTGCAAACATGTTTGGAAGAAGGGAAATATACTGATCGTGTGAATACTCAAAGTGAAGAAGCCATCGAATTCGGTATTAGCGGAACGCCGGCCTTCTTTATTAACGATGAGTTTATTCCAGGTGCTATTACTGAAGAACAACTAGACCAGTTGATTACAGAGGAGTTATCTTAAATGGTTA
This sequence comes from uncultured Candidatus Peribacteria bacterium, assembly GCA_964424075.1. Classification (GTDB taxonomy): domain Bacteria; phylum Patescibacteriota; class Gracilibacteria; order UBA1369; family UBA1369; genus CAYRGY01. Next base: position 16,808 of record CAYRGY010000006.1, on the reverse strand, counting down.
AAAAATGAGGAAATGGATAGTACAATTAGTGCTTGTAGCAATTGTACTTAGCACCTGGCCAAGCAGCGCTGTGGGAGCTTCATTTCCTGATGTGGAAAAACAACATCCTCATTATGGAGCTATTGAATTTTTGAAGAGAGAATCAATAATAAATGGTTATCCTGATGGAACTTTTCAGCCAGAAAGAACGATTAACAGAGCCGAAGCATTAAAGATTGCTTTGCTGACAAAAGAATATTTGGGAGATAAGCTGGATACTTCATCTGGAGATGATGTTGAATTCCCAGATGTTAATTTAACTGACTGGTTCTACAATTATGTACAATTGGCGGCTAGCGCGGGAGTAGTTAAAGGATATCCGGATGGTACCTTTAAACCTGATAAGACAATTAATGCGGCGGAAAGCCTAAAAATAGCTTTACTGACTTTAGAAAATAGTTTTGAGGAATCAACTGTATCCACAAAACCATATGCCGATGTTGCCAGTGATGTCTGGTTTGCGCCCTATGTAGACTATGCCAAAGGCCTGCAATATATAGAAGCAGCACAGGATTATAAGTATTATCCTGAGAGGGATATGACCAGGGGAGAATTTGCTGAATTGGTATTTAGAATTGCTTATACTAAAGAAAATGAATTCGATAAATTCCCGATTAGTCTAAATTGGAATTTTTGTAATAATTATCAGCTGGGATATAAGATTAAATATCCTCATTCCTGGACTAAATTGATAGCCGAAGATCATTTAATTGTTTGGGCTCAGGATGAAGCAAATGGGCAAGTTAGCTTTGCCAGGGCATATCCCAATAGTGCTATTGTAATTGTATCGCTTGATGATAATCCGGATGGCCTTGATTTGGAGAAATATATTGATTTGATTGACTATGGCAGCACAGCTGATAAGCAATTTTTGACCTTAAATGGCTTGTCTTATGCTTCTGTATTTATTAAAGATACCGGTTTACAGGATAATTACTTTCAATTGAGTAATGGTGATATTTTGATAGTTTATTCGCAAATTGGAAATGGGCCGATGACTGATCAATTGAAAGAAGAGATGCGTTATATGTTGGGGAGTCTGCGCGAATCGTCAGGACCTTCCGACAAAGCATTTGAAAACTGTATGGAAGTGAACCCTAAACAAACTGCATCAAGTGAAGTTAGCGAGCCAGATACAGATAAAGAAAAACTTTCCCAGGCATATCAAAAGGTAATGGTGGAGAATGTAGGCAAGACTACAATTGAAAGCTTGGGATCTGCCATTATTATTGATACAGATTCAATTGGTATCGGAACCGGACCTATTGATTATTATTACGTAGAAGCTTTTGATGTAACATTGAAGCTGGAGCGTGATTCCGATACAATTCTGGCAATTGAAGATGGTGAAACAACATCATTTTAACCACTAATAAATGAAAAACTCTATAATCTTTGCAGTCATTCTAGGTTTATTCCTGACAGCCTGCCAAGCATCAGACCAAGGTAGTGCAGATGTCCAAGTTGAGACTGCCCCTAACAATGTTCCTTTCAGTCAAGGACCTGATGGTCCACCTGATGTGGACGGGCCAAGCGGTCCTCCCCCTTCAAATGAAGTAATTAAGATTGAGGATCCCCAGGCAGTTACACAAAAAGAAAATATCAAAGTAACTTTGCCGGTTACAAGCGATGAAAATCAAATCTAGTTATGGCAGGACACTCTAAATGGCATAATATTAAGCATCGTAAAGCTGCTTCCGATTCAAAAAGGGGTAAGATTTTTACCAAACATGCCAAATTGATTACTGTAGCGGCTCGGAGCGGTGGTGGTGATCCTGATATGAATCCCCTGCTTAGGGCTGCCATTGATAGTGCAAAAATGGATAATGTTCCTAATGATAATATTGAACGTGCAATTAAGAAAGGAACTGGTGAATTGAAGGATGACACTGTAATTGAAGAATTGATGTATGATGCTTTCGGTCCGGCAGGCTCGGCGATTTATATTCAAGTGCTGACAGATAATCGCAACAGATCAATTACCAATGTGAAAAATGTTCTAAATAAAAAAGGGGGGCGTTGGGCTGATTCGGGCAGTGTGGCCTGGATGTTCAAGAAAAGAGGTTGGCTGCAGATTGAGATTGGGGAAAGGAATAAGGAAGAAATGGAATTGCAAGCAATTGATTGCGGGGCTGATGATGTAATTGATGAAGATGAATTGCTTACCGTTTTCACCAAACCGGAGGATTTAATGAATGTAAAACAGTGTCTGACAAATTCTAGCGTCAAGGTTGTTCAGGCAGACATAATCTATGATGCGGAAAATAAAGTAGAGATTAAGAAAGATTCGCCAGAAATGCAGCAACTACAAACACTGCTCGAATTCCTGGAAGATGACGAGGATGTTTCTAATGTCTATGTTAATGCTGAAATTGTGGACTAGGATTCAAAATTGTAGCGTACACCCGGTTTGATTTGCTGAGGTTCAGAGCTCTTTTTTAAGGTCACTTTTGTCTTTTTTGGTGTAGTATCCTTGGTTGATTTTTCTTCAATTTGAGATGCTTGAGGTAGTGCTTCTGGCTCCTTTGGTGCTTCTAGTTGAGTTGCAGGTTGAGATTCTTCATCCTGAATATTCAGTCTTTTGGCTTGGAATTCTTTAATTTGGTCTATAACACTTTGGGCATCATTTTCCAGACTGGCATCTGGTATTTTAAATCCGGCTGCTTTGGAATGTCCTCCGCCACCGAATAATCCTGCTATTACAGTAGCATCAATAGTTTCAGAAATAGTGCGCAGACTTCCGGAAAGTATATTCCCCTCTTTTTCTTTTAAGAGTAAAACTACATCAATGTCAGGTGCATTGGACATTAATTCATCAATAATATCGCCAGTTTCATCAATATTACTGCCGGTTTCCTGTAAATCCTTTTTGGTAATCATAGACCAAAGAAAGCGATGGGGCTTATCTATTCTGATATTGCTAAGCACGCGCCCCCACAATTTGAGAGTTGTCAGATGCTTGGTTTTGTAGACATGCTGAATTATTTCCTGCTGTCGAGCACCACGTTTGATCAGTTTGGCGGCGTTGGCGAAGGAACGAGGTGAGGTGTTGGAATGTTGAAAACTGCCCGTATCTGTGATGATACCTGCTAATAACAAAGTAGCCACTTCCTCATCAAATAGCGATTTTTCAGTCACTTCCTCCATTTCTTCAATCAAACCCATGACAATTTCCGTTGTAGCAGAAGCCATAATATCAACATAATTGATGCGTCCGAATTCCTCATTGGAAGGATGATGATCAATGTTGATTACTGGAAGATCAGTAAAAAGCTTGACGTTATCTTCATAAAAACGTCCTAATTGTTGGGTTGCGGCAGTATCTACTGTGATAATTAAATCATATTTACTATCGCCATTTTGAAAACTGACATTTTCTGCACTAAACTGTCCTTTTTTTGCCGTTAAGATGATATTAACTTTGCTGTCTTCGACCTGACTTTGAATGGAACCAAGCTCGGCATCCTCGCAATCTAAAGTGATGATGAAATCCGGACTGACGCTTAATTCACTTTGAACAGTATTAATCATAGGTAGAAACTGCAGCACTTCGGGAACCGGATCTGCGCAAACTACAGTGACTTTTTTGCCCAATTTTGTCAGGGTAAGATAGAGAGCGACAGCACTACCGAGTGAGTCACCATCGGGAGGGCTTGAGGGCATAACCAGGATATTTGCGCTACGCTCAATTAAATCAATGATTTGTTTTTCGATCTGTTTCATTGATGAATCAATGTTTTTTACTATCTTAATATTATGCAACTTTTTTAAATCTTTGTCAATAGCTCTCCTACTACCCCAAGAAGTATTCTTTAAGTGTCTGCTTCCAGCCTTTAATAGGTATTCTGTCTCTTATTTCCTGAGGTGATCTCTGATTAGTTGCATGTTCACTACGAGTAGACTTTTTGAACCAACCTTTAACTCTGTCCAAGTAACCTGTCGGTTTTGGTGCTGGCGCAGACGCCGGTTGAGTTGCAGGCTTAGATTTTGGTTGTGGTGCAGCCTTTTGTTGTGATTGCTCCTGCTTCAGTTTATACAACTCAGCTGCGGGAACGGTATAGCCATCTTCTCTGACAGCCAATGAGTATTGTAGGAATTCGTTAAATGGTGATGGTTCGAAAATTTTGCTTAGGTCTCCACCACACCAAGCTTGATGGTAAGTAAAGCTTAATCCACTGGCAATATCGGCTTTACCTTCCTTTAGAGCTTGATTGCGGCCATCCAAAATGCCTTTACAAATTTGTCTACCCATTAAACCAACATCATCAAATTCCGCCGGGTTATTGCGCATTTCAGTTTCAACGTAATCAACTACGAATTGTCCGCCATAGGGCAGGGAATCCTTCATCTTTTCTACACCAGGATTTTTGTCAGGATCTGTTTCGGGATAAAAACCTTTCCATCCCGGAGGTCTGGTCTGTTTCAAAAATTGAGTAGCCTCCCAAAGTTTTTGGGCTTCCTCATGATGTGCAGAAAACTTGCCGTCTTGCTCATAAATTTCCAATGCCTTGCGAATATGACGGACATAATCATGTCCATATTTATAGTTATTCTCCATCGTATCCAAAAGCTGCCGGAGAATGGTTAATCGGATTTGTTCATCAGTCTCATTGCCGGTGAAGAAAATATCACCGTTTGCTTTGGCTTCAGCTTGTTTATCCGGATCAGTGATGACAGCGATTTTTACACGGGGTGCAGATTCTTCCAAATATTTGGCCAGTCCCATACCCATACCTAGGTCTTTATAACGTTGCACAAAAGACCGAAACTTTTCATTATTAAAATTGTAAGCATAAGTTACATAAAGCTCTTCTGGTTGCTCAACCACTTCTGATTCGACAGGCTTTGGTGGATTTTCAATCTGATCAACAGGCTGAGTTTTTTCAATTGGACGAGGTGTTGATCTCTGATAGGCTTGAACAGCAATAACACTAGCTCCTGCTGTCAAAACAACTCCTGCTGCTATCCAGGGGAAGAGTCTGTAAGCTTTACTTCTGGATTCTGCCTGAATCTGCTGAGGAGGAGCAAGTATTACCGGATTTTCAAGCTCAACAGTCTGCTTAAGGGATGGTGTTTTCAAAAAAGGCTGGGGAGTGTCCTCTGTGTGAGCTGCAGTCTCAACCTCTTCTTTAGATGCTGCGGGAACTCTGGCACTTTCTGAAGTTACGGGCACTATAATTTTAGTACTGGCACGTGCAGGAGCTTTCTCTTGAGCAGGAGGAACTGAATCAATACTAAAAATGCTTTCAACATTGGATTTGGTTCCGGTTTCGGAAACCATTCCGGGATCGTCAACTTCAAAGTTGATTGATTTCATTTCACTGCGTGACTTGTCCATCTTGGCTCTTTCACCTGATGAAACCGGCTGTGAGGGTGGTTCAACAATCACTTCCGGAGTCTGTGGCTCGCTATTTGTCGGTGTTTGAGGCGTGTCTTGTATTTGTGTCACCTCCTCTTCTTCAGGGTCAGTATTATTATGTGCTGCAATCATTCCTAATTGAGCTTGAATTGATTTTGAAAGAATGGGATTGGAACTGGGACCGCTTGCACTGGTTGAGGCGACTTCTTCAGGTGTTCCAATGGGAGGTGCACTAGCGGCCATTTGCTTTAAATCTTCCGGCACGGAATCTTCCGGTAAAGCACCATTGAGTAGCATTCTAGAATAGACTGCTTTTCCCTGACCTCCTCGAGGCAATGCGCCGAATTGTTGCACTGTAGTTCGAGGAAAATCTTCTTGCATTGATTGAATTACCCCGGCAACTTGCTCTGAAAGGTTTTCATAATCCAGCTTTGTTTTCAAATCTGCCGCCAAGATTTCTTCAAATTCCGCTTTGAGGCCCCTGGCAATGAATTGATCCTGAACCTGTGAAAGCATATCACCTATTAAATATGAATATCTTTCTCGGTCCTTTTTGGATTCATTCAGCCTGCTAAAAGCTCGATTGATATCGTGAACAAAATTCAAAAATCGCTTCAGTCGACTAGTCATCTCATTGCGCTCATCTTCAATAAGCTCCCGACTGGTTAGGGCTGCTTCACTGAATTTTTCGACTGTGGATTGAATATCTTGCCAACTAGATCTGAGTAATGGTTTTTGGCTGGGCAATTTTTCTAAAGCTTCATCTATAAGCTCATATAAATGATGACGTGTCTCGAGTTTGGGCTCTGGATTGACCATAGAAGCTAATTATTGAGAAATTACATTAACAAATTTTTGCTAAAAGTCAAAGATGTTTTTTAAATTGTTAATGTTCCGGCCGAATAATAGCTTAAAAAGTTAATATTGGTTGGTGATTATACTCCTCCGGCAGAGTATGCCTAAGCCGGAAGGGGCTTAAGGTCAATGATTTGGAATTGGATGTATTCGCGCCCGTTCCAGAAGTTTTTATCGAGATGGAAGGCTATGTCCGCATTGGGAAGTTGAGTAATCAAATCTTTGTGTTCGCCGAATTTGAAGGCAATGCTGGAATAACGAGTATTACCGTGATGAGTCTGAAAGTGTAAATGCTTTTGCTCCTTGCCGACCAGCTTCAGATCATTTAGTCGCGCATTACGAATCATGAATAGCGGTTTTTCGTTGCCATGGCCGAAGGGCTCCATCTGGGAAAGAATACGCATAAAATTTTCATTGATTTCGATATCTGTCAGATCTGCATCTATGCCTAATTCCTTTTCAAAATTATGATTTTGGAGCACTTCATCTGCGCGCGCAGTGACTCTTACAATAAAATCCGGCAAGTTAGCTTTTTTAATATTGAAACCAGCTGCTTGGAGATGCCCACCATAATGCTCAAGAAGATCACTAACCCGATTTAAAGTGTCAACCGCATTGAAAAACTCGTTGGAGCGAAATGACGCAACCATTTGGTCTTCGCCTTCCTGCATGGCAATCGCAGGCATATTGTATTTTTCCACTAGCTTACCGGCTATAAGACCGAGTATCCCAACATGCCAATCAGAGTCCCAAGTAATCAGGATTTTTTGTTTACCGACCTGCATAGTCACCTTTTCAAAAGCTTCATCCAGTGCAGTAAATACCATTTGCTGTCGCTCATAGTTAAGGTCTTCCAGCTTTTGGGCAATTTCCAGACCGGAACTTTCATCACCATCGTGCAATAACATTTGCAATGCTCTATAGGGATGATCAATTCGACCGGCGGCATTAATGCGCGGGCCGATTTTATAACCAATTGTAGAAACATCGAGTTTTTGTGACAAATCAATGCCTGATGATTCCATAAGTAATTTGAGGCCTTTCCACTCTGTATTTTGAAGCGCTTCCAGACCAAATTTGACGATAATACGATTTTCGCCCAGCAAAGGTCCAATATCGGCGACTGTGCCAAGACTGGCTAGATCAAGTAAAGCATAGAGAATGCGATCCCGTTCGGCACCGCTAAAATGGTCGGTGATTAAAGCGCTGGCCAGTTTATATGCTACGCCTGAACCGGTTAAACCCTTGAAGGGATAGCTGCAATCTGGTTGTTTAGGGTGTAAGGTTGCATAGGCTTTATCGGGACGATTATCGGGAATAGTATGGTGATCTGTAATAATTGTGTCTATTCCATATTCGGCTGCCAGAGCGATAGTATCGGCACAGGAAATTCCGCAATCGACAGTGACAAGCACTTTGATATCTTTTTCTTTAAACTCTTCTATGAAAGCCTCGTTAAGACCATAACCATCGTTAACTCGATGAGGCAAACGATAGGATACATTCGCTCCCATGGCTTTAAGGGCGTTGATCATAACTGCTGTTCCGGAAATGCCGTCTACGTCATAGTCACCAAAAACGATAATGCGTTCCTGATCTTTAATAGCTTGATTGATACGTTCAACCGCTCTATCCATATCCTTCATCAGGAATGGGTTGTGGAAACCTTTTTTATAGCTGGGTGTTAAATAGGCGTTGATCTCGGTGGATGAATTGATCCCCCGATTAGTCAGAATGTTTTGCACTACATTTAGACTGTGATCATAAGGTTTAAGTGTCCATTTTTTGTTTAAAATTGACGGGCTATTTGAGACTCCCAGCGATTGGGAATTGGTCATTTAATAATTTATTGTGTTAATTAAGGACTCGATTTCACTTCCGGGCAATAAGTATACATCTTTAAATCTTCTAAACCAAGTTAACTGTCTTTTGGCATAATTTCTAGTATTTTTTTTAAAAATTTCCACTGCTTCATTCAAGCTCAGATCTCCTTTAAGGTAGATGGCAAGTTCTTGATATCCAAGAGAGGACATTGCGGGAAGATTAGGCGAATATTTGGAAAGCAAGCGCTTGGTTTCTGCAATTAATCCTTGCTCAATTTGCTGATCGATGCGCTGATCAATTCTTTGATAGAGTTCATCTCTGGGCCAATCGAGATTAACAATGAATGTGGAATAAGGAGTATTGTTTAAGAGCTTGCGTATGCCCTGAGCTTTATAGATTTCCAATGCACGGATGACATAGCGAATGTTATTGGGATGAATCTGAGAGGCAGCCTGCGAATCAAATTCCTGTAATTGTTGATGAAGCGCCTCCGGTCCGTGCTGAGCTGCATAATTTTCGAGTTTTTCTCTAAGTTCAGGATTGGGAGGCACTTCTGGTAAAGCATATTGTTCGGCAATTGCTGAAATATAGAGGCCTGTACCACCTACCAGAATGGGGAGCTTACGGCGAGAATGTATTTCCCTAATAGTTTGTTCGGCATATTTTTTGTAGTGAGCCAAAGAAAAATCCTGATTGGGATACACAATGTCTATCAGATAATGAGGAATTTGGCGCATTTCCTCTACGCTTGCTTTGGCGGTACCAATATCCATTTCTTTGTAAATTTGTCTGGAATCCGCTGATACTATTTCAGCATTAAATTGATTGCCCAAAGCAATGCTAAGGGAAGTTTTTCCTGACGCGGTCGGGCCAATAATTGTTAATAACGGAATGGAATCAGTGGACTGTGTCTGTTTTAACCAATTCCTGATCTGCTCTACTAGATGGTAACTCATGTCGATAAGCTAGTTTGCATAAATAGAAATAGCTATGGAGACGATAGCGAATTTCATCTCGAGTTAATCGGGGATTAATCTCAATGGCAAAGTGCGCTCTCCAGTCCTCCTCAAAATATTCCATATAGACTGGAATTAGAATGGATCTTTGCAAAGCAATAAAATCCAGGAATTCAGAATCTATCTCTTGATAGCCTTGATCATTGAAAAAGTCTTGCTCTCCTGATGCATAGGCTGTTTGATAGGGAAATATTGTTATGTTGGATTCCAAATGCTTGGGAATATCAAATTTGGCTTCCACTTGCTCCAATGCTCGGTTGCGGGTTATTTGCACTATTCTTCTGGCTAGCTTTGATTGATAGTCAAAAAAAGAAGAATCTAGCTGATGATTCTGGAGAATTTGATGAAATGATTCGATTTGAGTGTGTGACAACCGAGGGTCAGTATTGACTTGGTTTAAAGCAAATATTGAATATTTCCCCTTTTCGTTTTGAGCCCTGACATGTTTTATGACCGACTCTCCTCTGATTTCGGGTGAATGTATTGATTTTTTCATAATAAAATTTCTATAGCGTATTTTGATTGACAATACAATACTGATTGCCATAAATCGTAGTTGTATTTTAATTTTGACTATGAAACTCGCTACTAAAAAGATCGAGAGTGATAAAGCTGTGATACCAGCTGTCCCCAATCCCAAAGTTAGTCGAATCAATAATCTCTATGAAGGATATGGACCCAGCTTTATCGATATATTATAAAAAATAAAAAAGGCAGTAAATGGTAAAAAGAAGAAAAAAAAGAAATAGTTGACATTGTGTCGTTAGTCTTATAAATTTAGGCGCGTCAGAGACAGTGTGGTCTAGCCGGTGCCTGGCTTATAAATCCCGCCGAGACGTAAATAATGGTTTATAGCGACTCCTCAAGGCCGCAATCCAAAATCGTCTCAACTGTCAAATGGCATGTTGAGAATTTTTTTTAAAGCTAAGCTTATGGCTATCACTAGACAGAAAAAGGAGCAAATTTTGCAGGACTTGGAGGCAAAACTATCCAAAGCTAGCGCAATTTATTTTGCAAAAAACAGCGGTCTATCAGTAAAGCAGTCCGCCAGTTTGCGTCGTAAATTGCACGAACAAGGGATAGATTTTGTTGTCGCCAAGAAGACTCTGCTAAAATTGGCTGCTAAACATCTAAACATGCCTGAGCTTTCTGACGACTCTATGGAAGGCCCTATCGGAACCGCTTTTGGTTACGATGATGTGGTCACTCCGGCAAAAGTCATCAAGACTCTGAGTAAGGAATTCACTGATGAAAAAGGTGAAAAACTCACTTTAACCGGTGGAATGATTGATGGCAGAGTTTTAAGTAAAGCTGAGGCTATGCAAATTGCCAGCTTACCAGGACGTGAACAACTTCTGGCTCAACTTGTCGGCACAATGAAAGCTCCTATTCAAGGCTTTTATGGAGTGCTGCACGGAGTTATGTCAGGCTTTGTTCGAACATTGGATGCTGTGCGAGCAAATAAATCTGAATAAATAATTATTTTTTAACCATATTAAAAATGGCTGAAGAAACAACAGAAGTAAAATTATCCGCTGATGCGGAAAAAATCCTAGACGCAGTTGAGAAGCTATCAGTTCTTGACTTGGCGAACTTGGTAAAAGCTATGGAAGACAAATTTGGAGTAAGCGCTGCTGCTCCTGTCGCTTTAGCTGCTGCACCTGATGCTGGTGGCGGAGATGATGCTGGTGGAGACGACAATGCAAACGTAAACGTTGTGCTAGTATCTGCAGGTGGTCAGAAGATTGCTGTGATTAAGGTTGTACGTGAAATCACAGGACTTGGCCTTAAAGAAGCTAAGGACATCGTAGACAGCGCTCCTAAGGAAGTTAAGGAAAATATACCAAAAGCTGAGGCTGAAGACCTCAAAAAGCAATTGGAAGAAGCTGGCGCTACTGTAGAATTCAAGTAATCGCATTGCACTAAATGAAGAGCCCTACCCGGCTTAAGGGTGGGGCTTTTTTGATGAGTAATGATGGGAAGTCGATTTTGGTGATTACCGGGGTGCTGTTCGTTATAATGGCAACCGGAGTCAGCTATTTTATATTTATCCAAGTCAAGGCTTAGCCGATTTGGGCTGCCCGGGCATGGGTAAAGGGATGTTTTTTAGACTTGTCAAGTGGCAGCCTTGAGAATTTGCCTGGGCGTGCTTTACCTGGGGACGTTTTTTTGCTATAATAATTGGATAATATTTATGCATAAAACATGCCTGAAAATACAAATACAAATCAAAATGCCCAAGACAATCAGCCTAAGACTTTGGATTTGGGTCCTAAACAAGCTGCCCCACAGGTTGTTTCTTTGAACATCAATAAAGATGATTTGAAGAATACTGAAGCGCCAAAACCGGTGGAAGCTGCTAAGCCTGCTCCGGGAGGTATCGCGCCTAGCAAGCCAAGTGCTGCTTGGGGAGCGGCGGTTCCGGAAATAAAGAAAGAAGATAAGGCGCAGACGACTGCGATGACTGCTTCTCAAGCTGATACTCCCAAGAAAATTGACCTGGGAGGATCGCCTGCTGCCTCAAATCCCACTCCGGCTGCTACTGCAAAAGCTGATACCACGGATTTTTATTCAAGTTCCTCGCTTCAGCAAAAATCCGGGGCCAGTAAATTGGTGCAAAATATTTCCGATCAAAAGAAAGCCATTGAGAAATCGGAAGCCGATAGAATCCTTAAAGGAGGCGGTATTTTAAGGAAATCTGTTGAAATTGAAGGAATAAAAAAAGCAAAAAGAAAACTAAGGAATGCTCAAATGTTCCTGATTTTAGTACTTTTAGTAGTGCTGGGATTCAACGGTTTCTTATTTTATCAACTTTCACCTGGTATTTCTTTTGCTGGAGTAGTTGATATACCTTTTGAGAATAATTTGACTAATAGCCTGACCAGAGCAAATGAAGAGATGAGAACTTTTCAGTCCAGAATCAATAAAAGTAATATGTTGATTGGGCAACTTTATTTGAATCAATTCGGTATTGAAGCTTCCAAGTATTTTGATAATGTGGAGCGCTTTAATGATCCGAGAAATGTTAATAGGCAAGCACCGATTTTGGCGGCAGTGAATGAGGCTAAAATTGAGTTACCAAGATTGCTGACAGGCGCCAAGAGCGCTTTGACTCAACCTGTTGTGGTGGATACTTTCCCAACCAGAGCTGAAGAAGAGAAAACTGAAGCAGTACTGGGAAATGAAGCTGTAACAGCTGCAAAACAGGCAATATTTAAAGACAAGGAAGAATATATCAAAGCTGCCGGCGGAATAGATGAAGCCGATAAACAAGAAATTGCTTTTTTTGACAATGCAGCGAAATTGGCAGGAAATAATCAGTTGATTACAGCCCTACGCTCTACTGATGCGGCAGAATTTGAAAATCAATTGAGTACACTTTTTGAAACTAGTGATCCGGCAGAAAAAGCACAAATACGAGAAAATATTGAAGATCTTTTGACTTCAACCAAAGTGGACTTAGCAATAATCAATGAAATTAAAAACAGAAGAATTAAATGGTCAAAAGTGTTGGCGGCAATTGAAAGAATTAAAAATAATAAAGACAGCGCCAATCGCCAAGAAGGAAGTGAAACTACTTTCCGTAGCTATGATTTCAGTAATAGCTCAGGTCGTGTATCAGTATCAGGAATGAATATGACCAGAACGGGAGTAAATCGTCATATAGTTTCGGAATTAGTGGACGACTTTAATCGCTCAGCAGAATTTAAAAATGCTGTGAACCGATCATATCCCCTAACATTATCTGCAAATGAATTGGGTGACGAAACATACAGCATGAATTTCAGCTTGGAATTCAATGTTCTGGATGAAGATGCAATTCCGATTGTATCCAGTGGGCCTACATCAACACCAACTATTACACCGACTCCTGATCAAGAGGCTCCGGTTGAAGAGCCCGTGACAGAAGAGCCCGTGACAGAAGAGCCCGTGACAGAAGAGCCCGTGGAAGAAGAGGTAGTGGAAGAAGAAGCTGCTGAAGATGTCACGGATGCAGAAAATGAAGAAAACTCCGGCTCGGCAATTCAGCCAGTAAGACGTTCATAAAAATTAAATAATATTATTATGCCTAAAATAAAGAAAAAATCAGACTCAAAGAAGGCCATATCGAAGAAAATTACCGCTATATTTATAGCAATCCTGGTAATTGTCGGTGTAGGCGGATATTTTGGGGTTACCGGATTTATGGAATATCAGATTACTCAAGCTGCTGCGAGTCAGACTGAACAAAATCTGGAGAAATTGCAGATTAAAGAATCGCAGGTTAGCAATGATTTAAATAATTTACAGAAAGATTTTGAGTCTACAAATCAGGATATAGTTGATACTATTAATAGTATATATCCCCCCAATGAAGATTATACCGAATTGGCTCGTGATTTGGATAATGTATTTAAGAGTATCGGGAATGTAGATGACATATTCCTGAGTGATATTAGTTTTCAGAATCCTATAATTCAGGAAGAAGCGGAATACGCAGTGCTCCCCTTTTCTCTTTCATTAACTGCCCAAGAAGATAAATTTAAGGAATTCCTTCAATATGTAGAAAGAACCGGTGAATTAGTTCAACCGGATCGGATTTTGGAAATTAACTCAATCAGTTTGAGTTATCGTGAGGAAGAAAATGAACAAGGTGATATCGAAACATCTGTGAATGCATCACTATCAATGAATGCTTATTTTCAGAAACCAGCTAATAATGAAGCTTAGAAATGGCTGATCAAGACAATACACAATTAGATGCTGCAGCAGTTCAGGCTCAAGAGGCAGCGGAAAATGCAGGTCCAGTCCCGATTATGTCGGCAACTGTGCCAGCTGAAGAAGTGCGTCCCCAAGCACCTGCCGAACCGGTGGATTTGCAAGCGCAAGCATCTGCGCAGCCTGCTCCAACAGATGCTCTACCAGAAACTGCCGAAGCTGCTCCTCAAGCTGCACAACCAATTGCCCAACCGGCGACTCCCGCTCCAGCTGTAGAACAGCAAGCGGCAGCTCCTGCCCCTGTGCAAGCTGAAAACGATAACCCGGACGAAAAATTGCAACAGCTTCAGGAAGCCATTTTGGCGGGCAATATTCCGCAAATGGTACTTTCAGTGATTAGTTATGCTCTGGATTTGAGGTCTTCGGATATTCATATTGAGCCGGAAGCCTACACGGTGCGTATTCGCTATCGTGTGGATGGTGTTTTGCGTCAAATAGTCGAGTATCCCTTGAATCTGCATCCGGCGGTGGTTTCACGTGTGAAGATTATGTCCAATTTGAAAATTGATGAACAAAGAATTCCACAAGATGGTCGCTGTGAGGTGACTACCAAGGATAATCGGGAGATGGATTTGCGTGTTTCTTCACTGCCTACTGTCAATGGCGAAAAGATTGTAATGCGTATTCAGGATAGATCTCGAGAGATCCCCGATTTACCGAAGCTTGGTCTGGATGAGCATAATTTCGGACTGCTTAAAGAAGCTTTGGAATTGCCCAATGGAATTATTCTTACTACCGGACCGACCGGTTCGGGAAAGACAACAACTTTGTATTCAAGTTTGCAGAGATTGAATGATATTAAGGTGAATATTATGACCATCGAAGATCCGGTGGAAATCCAGATGGACGGGCTTAATCAGTCGCAGGTGCATCCTGATATTGATTATACCTTTGCATCGGGGCTTAGAACCGCCCTTCGTCAGGATCCGGACATTATTATGGTCGGTGAAATTCGTGATAAAGAGACTATTCAAATTGCGATTGAAGCTTCACTGACGGGTCACTTGGTATTCTCAACAATTCACACCAATAGTGCTGTGGAAACTTTAACTCGTATTGATAATCTGGGTGTACCGGGATTCTTAATGGCAGCTTCAATTGAGCTAATCATTGCGCAACGCTTGGTGCGTCGACTTTGTGACAAGTGTAAAAAACCGCATCAGCCTGATGAAATTGTGGCTAAGCGCATAAAGACTGCTTTGGATACACTTGGGCCTAAATATCTACTAACGGAAGACCAATTGAAAAATCCGGTTTTTTATGAAGCCGTGGGATGTGCTGAATGCGAAAATGCCGGCTATAAAGGACGTGTCGGTCTCTATGAAATTATGCGTATGAATAATGCAATTCGTAAGCTAATTGTAGATCATAATTCAGCTATAGAGATTGAAAAACAAGCGATGAAAGACGGCATGACAACTTTGGAACAGGCAGGTGTGATTACAGCTATACAAGGTACAACTTCACTAGAAGAAGTCTATCGTGTAGCTAAAAAAATGGAATTTAATGAATAAATAAAATGGCAGTAAAACAATCAAAAGGGTTCTTTCGGGACATAGAAGGTAAGGAAACCTTCGAGCTGAAAGGCGGACAAAAAAAGGCAGGCGAGGAAGGAATTGTGATGGAGATTGGCGGTGACCAAAAGCAGGTTGAGCGCATTTTTTTGCATAAAGATAAAGGTATCACAAATTTAACCGGTAACTGGTTTATTGATACTTATAATCGTTTCAATGAGTGGGTTATTGAAATGAATGGTGTCTCAACTCGAGATTTGGCTACAACTTTCCGCTTATTGGCTGTGATGATTAATGCCGGTATTCCCTTGATTAAGTCTTTGAATACACTAGGGGTGCAATGGGAAAAGAAACCTAAGCTCGCACGTACTATGTTTGCGCTGGCTAAATCTGTAGAAGGAGGTAAAAGTTTGTCTCTGTCCATGCAGGAATACCCCAAGATTTTCAACGATGCTCAGATCGGGGCGGTGCAAGCCGGAGAAGAAGCCGGACAACTTAATAAAACCATGCTTGATTTGGCTTCAGAATTAGAAAAAAATGCGTCAATCGCCGGTAAGGTTAAGGGGGCGATGATTTATCCGGCAGCAATCATTTTGATTATGTTTGCCGTCATTGTGTTGATGCTAACCATGGTAGTTCCGCAGATTTCGAAATTATTCACTGAAAGTGGTAAGGAATTGCCGTTGCCAACACAAATTTTAATTTCTGCTTCTGATTTTGTAATAGGATATTGGTACATTTTGCTGGGTGGATTGGTAGGATTGATTAGTGGAATAATTGCAGCCATCCGCACTAAAACCGGCCGCTATTACTTTGATTATTTTATGATTTCAATGCCAGTTTTTGGACCGCTTCTACGAAAATCCTTATTGTCCAAGTTTGCACATTCATTCGGTAATCTGCTTTCTTCAGGTGTGCCGATTGTGAGATCTATGGAAATTGTGGCCGCCGCGGTAGGAAATGAAGTTTATCGTCGACGTTTTTTGCTTACTGCTGAAGACATGAAAAGTGGTATTCCCATGGCGGAAAACCTATCTTCCTCAAAGCTATTTCCAACCATGCTCGTGAATATGATTGAAGTCGGAGAGCAGACCGCCCAGTTGGAAAATGTAACTGAAAAAGTTGCCGGATTTTATGATGAAGAAGTAGATGAGGCCGTCAAAGCTTTGACCAAAGTGATGGAACCTTTGATTATTGTGCTGGTCGGTATTACTGTAGGAGGCCTGGTCGCGGCCATTATGTTGCCGATTATTCAGCTTACCGATTTGGGAGAAACGTTGTAGGCGCAGCCGGAGCGGTAGCGTAGGCCTTGTGGCGCTAGCTGTTGTGTTCGCTCGCGCCGCGATTTGGGGCTAGGCGAGGGGCGTGTTGTTTGGGGCGGCGGGCGAGGTGCGCCGGGCTCTAGGCGGGGTGAGGCGTGGATTCTTGTGAGGCGGGCCGGGT
>CAYRGY010000005.1:0-121873 GCA_964424075.1 uncultured Candidatus Peribacteria bacterium | reverse complement strand
GCGCGATGATACAGTGTTAAAGGCTTGCTGCTGCGGTTTTGGAGGGTTGGCGCACCAGTCAACGGTCACGCACTAGTTGTAAGAGTCTTGGCATTGCGGCGTTTGGTTATCATCTGTACGATTTGACGCAAGTTGTAAATGTAGTGGTTGACATGCCCAGGCAGTGGATATATTATTCATCCTTAAGTACCCTAAGTACCCTCATGAATAACCGACTATCCGAGGGCGGCACACAGATTGACTAAGCATTGACTATTCACTGCAATATGATAGTTTTTGGTCTTGCATAATTATCTATGGATAGAAAGCAACCAAAATTTGGACGTGAACAGGAAGATCTCGAGGCGTTAAATGACGGCTGGGATTTAAATGACGAACAAACCGAAGATCGAAATGCAGCTGACCACCAAACCGTCAAGCAGCCCGTCGACCGGGGCTCAAACGACGATCAGACAGTCGACCAAGGCTCAAACGACGATCAGACAGTCGACCGGGGCTCAAACGACGATCAGACAGTCGACCGGGGCTCAAGTGACGATCAGGCAGTCGACCGGGGCTTAAGCGACGATCAAGCAGTCGACCGGGGCTCAAGTGACGATCAGCCCGACGACCGGGGCTCAAGTGACGATCAGGCAGTCGACCGGGGCTTAGGCGAAGATCAAACTAAAGACCCGGATTCAAAACACGATCAGCCCGACGACCGGGATTCAAAACACGAGCAGACCGAGTCGGATGATGAAATTAGCGAAGCCGATATTTTAAAAATTGAGTCACTCAGACCGACGGCTCAAAACAGTGAGTCCAAAGCTGCTGAAGACAAACCGGCTACTTCCGCTCCCAAGAAAATGCGTAAGGCGACTACAGATGAAATTCATGCACTTTTTGACATTGATTTGGCTCCTAAAAAGCCTGTAAATCAAGTGGATCCCACGCCACCACGTCCGGCTTCCCGACCGGCTATTCCCCCGCCGGCTCCTCCTAATGTACCTAAAGTTGCAGCTGGGAGACCCAAGCCAGGAAAGCTTTTTCCCCCGCCGGCTCCTCCTAATGTACCTAAAGTTGCAGCTGGGAGACCTAAGCCAGGAAAGCCGTTTCCCAAGCCGCCACCTCTACAGCCTGCGTTTGATGATACAATTCAGTCTTGTGATTTGATTACGATTAGACCACCCAAGAAGCCTGGATTTAAATACACGCCTAAGCTGGATGAGGACGATTTCGCGGATGATGGGCTAGATAGCTGTGCCAGGCCATCAGAAAGTCTAATTCCGCTATCTGACAAGGATATTGAATATTTTAGTGATCAGGAGCCGGGCAGTCTGACTAAATTCATACCTATAACAATATCTGAACCTTGTTGCGCTCCAAGTGAAAGACCGGAAAAAATGCCTAGTATTCCTGTGACCCTTGATGTCGCTTTGCAAAGTGAAGATTTAAAGAATCCGCGCTATCCATCAGCTCGTGCAGAAGAAGTTACAGCGGAAAAGATTCAGGAATTATTGATTGATACTGGAGAGAGAGAGCCGGAGAATCAATACTATTTTGAGCCTCCCAAGGGACCTTTGCAGACCTTGATGCAAAGAATAGGAGAGAGTTGGCAAGGTTTCTGGAAAAAAATTTCCGGTAAATAGCATTTTTGTAATACTTTGGCTAGTCAGATGGTTACTCCTTGCGTGAGATCATCTTTTTTGCGAATGGAAAGTTTAATATCAAAACGGGAGCTTGTCATCAAAGAGGGTTTGTCATATAACAATGAAGTTACTATTGGCATTTCTCCAGTGAATCAATCTGATGAGCTAAAATTGGTGGAAAGAGCGAAGACTGATACTGAAGCCTTTAGTGAGCTTTATGATTTGTATTTCAGCCGGGTATACAATTTTGTTGCAGCCAAAATCGGTCGTCAGGAAGACACAGAAGATTTGGTCAGTGATATTTTTATGAAAATTTTAGAAAAACTGGATAAATTCAAAGATCGAGGTGTTCCATTTGGAGCCTGGGTTTTTAAAATATGTCGTAATGAAATTTATGACTATTATAAAAAGACGGGGCGTGACAAAACTACTGACCTGGACAATGCCGCAGAAATAAAAGATAAAGATGAAACTCCGGATAAGAAGGCTCATCAGGTTGAATTGTCTGAGCAAGTGCGAAAGGTGCTGAGTGAGCTGCCGGAAAGGGATCAGTCAGTTGTTGAATTGAAGTTTTACAGTGGACTTAATAATCGTGAAATTGCCGATGCCCTCGGTCTGACAGAGAGTAATATCGGAGTGATTTTATTCCGTGTACTTAAGCGCATTAAACCTGAACTCAAAACTTATGCCTAAGAAGAATAAAAAAATAGAGAAATTCATTGAGGCTCTAGATGCCAAGAAGCGTCCTGAAGAGCTGAATGAAATTGTGGAAGCGATTGAAAAAGTCGGGCCAAAGTCGGCCGAATCCGTATTCAAACAATCATTAAAACATAAACTTATGGCTAAATATAAGCAAAAGACCTCCAAGCCCAAGGAGGCGAAATCAGGGTGGAGCATTTTTGGGATGAAGGGGCTCGTCTATGGCTTGAGTATGATAGTTTTGGTAGCTCTGGCCGGAGTGATAACTTATCCTTTAGTGCCGGCGCCGGCTGTGCAAGGATATGTACTCAAAGGTGCTGCCCGGGAAATTTCCTATAATGCTCCGATCAAAGTCAGCTTCAGTCAAATGATGGATCAAGGCTCGGTAGAGAAGGCTTTTAAGATTGAACCTGAAATTGAAGGGGCTTTTAGTTGGCAGGGTAATGCACTGATTTTTACGCCGAAAGAACAATTTCAAATTGGAGATGAATATGAGGTGGCGATTGATGAGGGGGCGCGCAGTTTGTTGCAGAAACACATGGAAAGTGTGTATTTGGAGAATTATACTATTGTGAAAACTCCGGAAGTTACTTTGTTTACTCCTGTGGATGGATCGACCGGTATACCGACTGATGCCAAAATAACTGCAATGTTTGACCGTCCGATTGTGGAATTTACAACTTTGGAAGCGGCTAGTGACCGATTCACCGAGTTTAATATTCAACCTGATGTGTCCGGCCGTTTCAAATGGCTGGGTACTTCAGCAGTGCAATTTATACCTGATCAATTGGCCTTGGCTACTAAATATGAAATAACTATTCCTGAGGGCTTAGAGTCAATTGACGGAGGAAGTTCCGATCAGACTTTCGTTTATAGTTTTGAAACTATACGTCCAGAATTCAGATCAATTGAATCGATGGAGGGAGTTAGTGAATATATAGATAGTTCCAAGATAAAACTGGCTTTTAATCAGAAAATTGAGTTGGACTCTGCTGCCCAGAAAATAAAGCTCTACAAAATGACCTTGAATGACAGTGCAGGTGAGAATGAGGAACGCGATACGATTTATAGCAGGCAAGAAGAAGTGTCAATTAATGTACGCTATTATAGTGCTAATGACTATAAGGAAACTGAAAAGAAAATTGCCCGGCGCATTGATATGAGCTCTTGGGAAGCTGTAGCAGAAGGTAATAATTCAGACGAAGAAACTGATATTCCTGAAAATTTGGATTTGAACCTTGTTGTTGAGCCTCAAGAGGCCTTGGAAAGAGGTGGTCGCTATGAAATTGTGATTGAGAATGATTTAAAGGGGGTGGAAGGAGATTTGGGTAGTGTGGAAGAAAGAAGCTCACATTTGGAAGTACTAGGAGCGTTTCAATTAGAAAGACTGTTTGGATATGAAAAATGGGATTCTCCCTCAATTGTATTTACCAATCCTGTCAATTTGAGAAGTTTTAATGGAAAAATCAGCTTCGAACCTAAGCAAAAAGATGAAGAGGGTAATGATATAGAACCGACTTATAGTCTGGGGGATGATGAAGAAATTGTGATCAGTTATAATTATCTGCCTTCAACCACATATAAAATTACAGTCGCAGCGGGTGGAGAGGATATTTTCGGGAATACTTTAGAAGAGGAAATTGTTCATGAATTTACAACACCGGCATTAGAGCCGGCCTTAACTTTGAAATCCGGTACTGATTTGACTATTTTGGATGGTAATAAGGAACCTGTCTTTTATATTCAATCGGTAAATATTGACTATGCTGATGTTAAATTTAAAAGGCTTGGCCAAGAAGAATTTATGAGTGTTTATGCCAATGGCTATGTCGACTATCGTGTATTACAGTCACATGATGAAAGTTTTGATCGTCTCTTCCAATTCCCGTTAAACAGTAATTTCAATCAAACTGACTATACCAAGTTTAATCTTAATGATGCTCTGGGAGAAAATTTAGCGGACGGGTTCTATTATGTAACTATGTCGAATCCTAATGTAGTGGATTATCGCGGTGTGCCTCGCCAGAGTCGGGTTGTGTTTGGTATTACCCGTAATGCATTAACGGTTAAGGAGTCACAAAATGAAGTTTTTGTTTGGGCGACATCTTTGGATAAAGGTGAACCAGTGCCGGGTTTGGAATTGGAGATATTCAATCGGGAGTCAGCCTACAATGCCACTACTGATCGCAATGGTATGGTAACAATTCAGAAAACTAGTGATGATGGATATCGTGGTTATACAGTTCTGGGAAGAAGTGGTGAGCAAATTACTGCAGTCGGAAGCTCCGACTGGTCAGAAGGAATCAGTCCTTGGAATTTCAATTTGGATTTTGAGTATAATGCTCCTACTCACTATATGTATTTATATACTGACAGACCCATATACAGACCAGGACACGAGGTTTATTTCAAAGGAATTACCCGTGCAGACGAAGATGCTAAGTTTAAATTACCGGAGGTGGCTGAAGTTGCTGTGGAGGTAAATGATTCCAGAGGAAATAAGATTCATGAAGAGACTTATAGACTTAGTTCTAATGGAACTTTTAACGGAAAATTGACTCTTGGAGATAACATACGTACCGGCACTTATCGCATCAGAGCAGTATTGAATGGGGCAGATGGTGCTGAATGGATAAATACCTTTTACGGAACTTTTCAGGTGGCTGAATATCGAAAACCGGATTACAAATTGACACTTGAACCTGAAAAAGAAGCGTATATCAATCAAGAAACTGCAAAAATCGATGTTGAAGGAGCTTATTTCTTCGGTGCGCCACTTCCCAATGCCGAGGTGACCTGGACTGTTAAATCTCAAGACTACTATTTCTCTTTACCGGAAAAAGTATTGAGTCGATATCTGGATGCTTGGTTTAGTTTTTCCGAAGATGGATACTATTGTTATTGGGGATGTGAAAGCAACAGTGAAATTGTGCTACAAGGCGAAGGCAAGTTGGATCAAATGGGTAATCTAGCTTTGGAAATACCTCTTCAAATAGGTCAAAAAAAGGTTAGTCAGATTTATACCGTAGAAGTGAATGTGACAGATGCAAATAATCAAAGCGTATCCAATCGAGTTAGCTTTCCGGTTCATCAGGGTGAATTTTACTTGGGTGTTCGTAATGAGAGCTATTTAGCTAAAATCGGTGAGCCAGTTAAGTTTGAAGTTTTGGGTATCAAGTCAGATGGTGAAGCCGTTAGCGGAACAAATGTTGAGGTGTCGGTTTTTGAGCGCAAGTGGAATACCATTAAACGTAAAAATCTGGATGGCATTTATTATTTCGAAAATGATTATACTGATGAGTTGGTGGAAACTAAAAATGTTAGAACCGGTGAGAAAGGATTGGCGGAAGTTGATTTCACTTTGAATAAAGGCGGATCTTATAAAGTAAAAGTCTCAGCCAAAGATGGAAGCGGAAATGAAGTTCAAGCTGCTACCAGTTTTTATGTCAGTTCATCAGATTTTATCAACTGGGGTCGTGATAATAATGATCAAATTGAGTTGGTGGCTGACAAACAAGAATATCAAGTCGGGGATACCGCCAGAATTTTGGTTAAATCTCCCTACACTGATGTTGTGGCCTTGGTGACTCAAGAAAGAGCAAATATTATGGAAGCTGAAGTGATAAGAATAGCCTCCAATTCCCAAACTATCGAAATTCCAATTACTGAAGATTCTTTACCAAATATTTTCGTGTCGGTTCTGATAGTTAAGGGAAATCTATATGATGCCGGATTAGTTGAGCCACCGGCAGGTTCTAATGATGAAAGAGATGTAGCAGTTTTTAAAGTCGGCTATGTCAATTTGCAGGTTGATACCGAAAGTAAGAGACTGGATATTTCGGTTTCACCCGATCGAGAAAAATACGCGCCAAGGGATGAAGTGAAATTGAGATTGAAAACTACTGACTATCAGGATAATGCTGTGCCGGCTGAAGTTTCAATCAGCGTGGTGGATGAAAGTGTGTTGAGTCTGACGGAAAAAGTCACTGCAGATCTATTAAATCTATTTTATCGCAAACGCTTCCTGGGAGTAAATTTGGGGCAAACTTTGACTAAAGCAATTTCCCGAATCAATGTTCAAGTCGAAGCCGGACTTAAGGGCGGAGGCGGAGCAGCTCCTAGTAAACGGGGGATATTTAAGGATACTGCTTTCTTCCAGGCCGTAGTGATGACCAATCAAGATGGTGAAGTTGAAGTTAGTTTTGAGTTGCCGGACAATTTGACTACTTGGCAGGTTCTGGCAATCGGTATTACCGATGATACTGAGGTGGAGAGAGCCTTAGTGGGAAGTAATAAAGAAAGCTTTGTGGTTACCAAGAACGTATTGGTTCGACCAGTTCTACCACGATTCTTGACTCGAGATGACCGGTTGAAAGTTGGAGCGATTGTACATAATTATTTGGATGAAGCGGAATATATTGAAGTTAGAATGAAGAGTAATTTGGGAGATGATTTTCAAACTAAATATTTGAATATTGATGCGGAAAGCAGTAGTAAGGCTGAGTGGGAAATTGAAGTAGGTGATGATGCTGATGAAGCTGTGTTTGAGTTCAGTGCCGAGATTCATGAAAGCGGCTTGATGGAAGAAGGTGAGGCGGAGATTGGTGATATCGTCGAAATGAAATTGCCAATTAAAGAAGCTAATTTCCCAACTATTGTTTCCACCAGTGAAGTTATTACCGATGACACTAAACATATTGAAAAGGTTTGGTTACCTACTAATTTGAATCAGAAATATGGAAGTTTGACCATCTCAGCTACTCCATCACTAGCCGGGACATTGAATGATGGACTGGAATATTTGATGCGCTTTCCATATGGATGTACTGAGCAATTGAGCAGCGCGATTTTGCCCAATTTGGCAGTGAAGAGATTAATTGATACCGGAAAATTCGGGGATCAGATTAGTATAGAGACTATTGATGAGCACGTGAATAAGGGTTTGCAGGGAATTTACAAAAATCAGGGTGCCAGCGGAGGTTTCGGTTTGTGGGCTAATTCTGAAGCCAGTGCTTATATCACTGCGTATGCATTATATACTTTGCATCAAGCAGAAGTGTCTGGATATACGGTAGATCAGAATGTTAAAAACAGAGCTTTAGATTACTTGAAGAATCATATCAAGAATTTTCAGTTGAATGAAAAATATGAATATAATGCTCGTGCTTTTGTCTTGTTTGTGCTGGCTGAAATCGGTCAGGGTGATTTGGCTTTAAGCAATAGTTTGTTTGAATACCGTGAACAGTTGAATCTTTATGCAAAGGCCTATTTATTGATGGCATTTGATAAGCTGGAGGCCGGTGAAGATAAACTGGAAGCGCTTAAAACTGATTTGGTAAATGCTTCTATACAAACTGCAAGAGGAGTGTCATTCCAGGAGAGTACACTTGACTATTATCACTTTGACACCAACACCAGAACGACTGCTTTGGTTCTGCAAGCTTTGAATCGAATTGATCGCAATAATCCTTTGAACAGTAAAATTGTGAAATCACTTTTGATGGAAAGACAAGGGGGGCGATTTGCTACCACTCAGGAAACGGCTGTGGCCACTATGGCTATGGTGGAATATTTGGAAAGTAGTGGTGAATTGGAGGCGGCTTATAACGGAACAATAACCGTTAACAGCGAAGTGAAGATGGATCAAAAATTCAGCAGTGAAAATATATTTGAAATTGTGGAAACCCAGGTGGGTCTTGATCAACTGCTTGCTGACAATCTGGACAATGAAATTGCTGCCTTTAAGAGTGGTGACGGTAAAATGTATTTTGATATGACGCTGGAATATTATTTACCGATTGAAGAACTGAAGCCTCTAAACGAGGGCATACAGGTTAGCCAAGAGTATTATACAATTGAAGACAAAGAGGAGTTAAACCCTGTTACCGCATTGCAATTGGGCAAAAATTATAAAGCCAAATTGATCGTGATGGTTCCGGCAGACAGACATTATGTGATGGTAGAAGATTTCTTGCCGGCAGGTTTAGAAGGTATAGACTTCTCACTTGCTACAACTCAACAAAGTTTGAAAGATTTGGCTGAATCGGAAGATGACAGCTGTATGTCATGGAGGTGCTGGTATAACAATTGGTATTTCAATCATAGCGAGGTCAAAGATGACCGCATGATGTTCTTTGCCGACTATCTGCCTCAAGGCGTCTATGAGTTGGAGTATTTTGTCAGAGCAACCAGTAGCGGAAACTTTATTGATAAACCGGTTCTGGCTCAAGAAACTTATTTCCCTGAAGTGTTCGGTAGAAGTGAAGCACGAATATTAATGATTAGCGAGTAATATGGTTCGAAGTAAAAATGATTTGCGAAAGGAATTGCTCCGTAAGTTGATACACTTGCTGGAGCTTCCTTTGCTTTTGGGATATACACTGGTACGACTGTTTGCCGGCAATCAAATTGCTATGATGTTCGTGACAGCAGTGCTATTAATTCTGCTTAGAGTAGAGCATTATCGTCTGCACACAAAATTGCAAATTCCCGAAGTGATAAACATTATTAGAAATAGGGAGCGGGATCATGTGACCGGAAGTATCTTTTTTTTAAGTGCGACTATAATTTGTTTTGCGGCTTTTGACTATCACATAGCCATGCTGGCATTGCTGATGACTGTTTTTGGCGATTTCGCTTCAGCAATTGTGGGAATGAAATGGGGAGTGAATAGGATTTACAAGAAAAAAACACTGGAAGGATTTACTGCAGGTTTGTTGACTAATCTCTTAGTCGGATATGTACTAATTCCTGATCAAATAGCCTTATTTGCTATAATGGCACTGGTTGCCAGTGTTATTGAATTGATTACCGGTAAACTGGATGACAATTTAACTGTTCCGTTGGCAGCAGGCTTTGTGGGTCAAATGATGGTCTTTTTTGCCGGCATCGTTAGTACGACCTTTCCCGGCCCGTCTGTAACCTGGGTAATGAGTATGTTTATGTAGGTTTTTGCTCCTCAAAAGCTTGTAAAGCTAAACGGGCTGAGTGAGCCCAATTGAAATGTTGAGAGCGCTTGAAACCCCTTTCAATTAACATATTTCTGACATTGGGATTTTCCAGAATACTGATAATTGCATCAGCAATCTTAACTGAATTTCGAGGTTCGATCAGCAGTCCTGCATCTCCGACAACTTCAGGCAAGGAGGAGGTGTTGGAGCTAACAACCGGGCAACCAGAGGCCATTGCTTCTAATGGCGGAATGCCAAAACCTTCATAAAGAGAAGGGAAGACAAATACTTCAGCCGAATGATAGATGTAATGTAATTCATGATCACGAACATATCCTAGAAAAAGCACATCATCTTCCATTTTGTACTCCTGTACAAGACGCTGCAATTGATGAAATCTCCAACCGCATTTACCAACAATGACCAGCTTATAGTCCGGGAATCGTCTTTTGATGATGACATAGCTTTTGATTAAAGTGGCGAAATTTTTCCGGGGCTCCAATGTACCTACTCCCAAAATAAAATGCTTAGGTAATTTGTATTTTTTACTAATATGTTCGGCCTGTTTCTGATCAAATTCATTGCGATATAATTCGTTGGGGGCGCAAGGAACCTCGGCCATCATGGATTTGGGAAGATGAAATCGATTGATCAAATCATTTTTAGTATTCTCAGAGACCACAAAGATTTTTGAGCTATTCTTGAGTGCATGTTTAAGAGTGAATCTTTCAATTAATACGGCTTTTTTCTTATGATTTTTGGGAAACATGAAAGCAACTAAATCATGCACGGTCAGAATAACTTTTAGCCAACGGGGTGCCATGGCCGGGATAATATAGCTCGTGGGTGCGAAATAGAGGTCCGGTCTTTCCTTTTTGAGGTCACTTAAAGTGGCAAAGTGCCATTTGATTCCGGTTTTGTCGACATGTTTAAAGGTCACATTTTCCTGTGCGGGAAAGGGCGACTTAGCTTGATCAGAATAGAGTATATATTGATTTTCCTGGTCCTGTTCAAGGATGTTTTTGATGAGGCCGAATGCATAAAAACCTTTACCGGTTTTTTGGCCATCGGCATCTCTTACATCTATGGCAATTTTCATTGCAGTTGTTAGGGTTAGCTTATCATCTGAAGATGAACGGCCTGATATTAATGCAAAGATTTGATTTTGTCACTAGCAATCGATATATTGGCTTTGTTATTAATTTTTAGACAATGACTGTTACTAAAAAGTCTTCCAATTCTTTCCTGAACGCCTGGGCTGCTCTCAGTTTAAGTAGCAAAATAGGTTTAATCGGGTCACTACTTCTGACTGTCAGTCTGTTTCTGCCTTGGTACAGTGATGTGGATGTGTTTCAAACAGGACAAACTTTTAATGGTTTTACCGGGCCGATGTACCTTTTGGGCTTCAGTATATTTGTGATGGCAATTGCTAATTTGTTAATGATAGGTGCAAAAAATTCCCAGAGTCTTAAGAAACTACAGATTCTTAAAAAGTGGAATTTTGCTAAAATGCAGATTTTTATCGGATTTATGTCGATGTATTTCCTGATTCTAATGAATTCGGTCTTTTTTCACCCACAATTCGGATTGAATATTCTTTCTAAGAAATCTGAATATGGAGTGGTTTTGGGGCTATTTGGCACAGTGCTGGTCAGTATTGCCGGATATTTAACACTGCGAGATCAGATTTACAGTGAGGTGGCAGCAATAGAGCCGCAAGCAGAAAAATCCGGGAGTGAAATGCTCAAGCAAGTGGAGAGAATCGCCAGTCCTTTAAAAGTGAAACAAAGAGTTCAGGAAACAGTGAATACCTTTGACGAAAAAAGTGAGGAGGAAAGGCAAAGAATTTATGCTAACATGAAAAGGTTAATGCAGAAGGATACTTTGTCTGCAGCCGAAAGGCGTAAAAAAATTGAAAAGGCCAATGCATTTCTGGGCAATCAGCCAACCGACAGATTTGTTTCAGAAGCAAGCGTACCGAAAGCTCAAGTACATCGTATGGATTTATAATATATGCCAAGACCACAACATCAAAAACGCCCCCGCAGAAGAGATCGCAATCAGGAAATTCGAACAGATTTGCCTTTTCCAGATGGTCTGATTTTATATTGTCGCAATCGAAAACAGATCATTGATATTAAACCGAAAACATTTGATTTTGCTCCTGAACTGAAAGAATGGGCCGCAAAAAATAAATCTGAGGATTTGGAATTTGATATTGTTTATGGAACTGAGCGCAGCATCAAGCAATACTACAAAATTGCCGATGAAAAGTACGACAAAGAGCGGATCGAAGAGGAAAAACGCTCTGCACAAGCTGATAAATATGATTTAAGAAAGCTTGGTTAGTGGAGCGATGGAAAGGGCCAATTTTTTGATGCCGTGCTTTTTTGATTTGAAGCAGATGGTGGCCACTCCTCCTTGAATAGAAATAATAGTCCCCTCTCCAAAAGTCTGATGGCTGACCCGATCTCCATCACGGAAATCGCTGACAGAGGATAGAGTAGGTTCCTGCGGCTCTTGATGATGATAAATGAGCTCATGATCGGTTTCTTCAGGAATAGGTTTGGCATTAAGCGTCTGGTGCTGACGGGCTGCATCTTTTTCCAGCACTTCCTCCGGGAAATCTGAGATGAATTGGGATACCGGATTGGCTTGTGATTCCCCGTAAAGCATACGGCTGCGAGCGTGCAGTAAATACAGTTTTTGTTTGGCCCGGGTAATTGCCACATACATCAAACGTCGCTCTTCTTCCAGCTCGGAACGTTCCAAGAGGCTTCGAGAATGCGGAAAAATTCCGTCCTCCAGCCCCGCCAGAAACACCGTACCGAATTCCAGACCTTTGGCAGAATGAATAGTCATCAAGGTAACAGAATTGTCTTGATCGTCCAACTTGTCCAAGTCGGAGATGAGGGCAATTTCTTCCAAAAAGATACCTAAAGATTCGCCTGGTTCCAGTGAACTGTATTTAGTGGCTACGGAAATTAATTCATAAATATTTTGAAGACGTGTTTCACCTTCAGTGGTGCCATCATCCAAAAACTTTTTATAGCCGGAAAAGTCTAAAACATGCTTGATTACACCCGCTGCCGGAAATTCCTGATTAACTTTTTGTAGTGATTTAATCAAATTTACGAAGTCTGTTAGGGCTTTAGATTTTGATTCCCTAATGGCTTCAATTTTTTCAATATCAATTAGCGCTTGCCAAAAAGTAATACCTTCATTGATGGCATATTGCTGAATAGTTTCAATGGTTTTTTGACCTATTTTGCGAGGAGGTGTGTTAATGATTCGGAGTAAGCTGACAGTATCATTGGGATTCTGGATTGCACGAAGATAACAGACCATATCTTTGATCTCCTTGCGTTCATAAAACTTGATACCCCCAACGATTCTATAAGGTAAACCATAGCGAAGAAAGGCCTCTTCAATTACGCGGGATTGAGCGTTGGTGCGATAAAGCACAACGAAATCGCGATAGTCCTTTTCGGTCTGATTTTGCAATTTTTGAATGATTTGTTCGGCAATGAATTCGCCCTCGTGACGCTCATTGGTGAGTTCCTTGAGGGTAACTTTTTCACCTTCCACTTGTTTAGTCCACAGACGGGTCTTTTTGCGCTTGGTATTTTTTTCTATCACACTGTGTGCCGCGTCAAGAATAATTTGGGTAGAGCGATAATTTTGTTCCAGAAAAACAACTTTTGCATCGGGGTAGTCTTTTTCGAAATCGAGAATATTTTGGATATTAGCGCCGCGAAAGGCATAAATTGATTGGTCGGAATCACCAATTACACATAAATTGCGATATTTTTCGGCGAGCAGATTGGTGAGAACGTATTGTGCATGATTAGTATCCTGATATTCGTCGATGGAAATGTATTTGAATTGTTCCTGATATTTGTCGAGTATCTCAGGCTTGGATTTGAACAGCTCGACAGTTTTCATAATGATATCGTCGAAGTCGAGCGCATTACTTTTTTGCAGATTGGCCTGATATACTTTGTAGGCTTTCTCGACTTTTTCAGTGAAATAATTGTTGACGAAACTGTGATATTCTCTGGGTCCGATTAATTGATTTTTAGCTCCGGAAATAAAGTGAAGAATAGCTTTAGGATTGAATTGTTTCGCATCAATTCCACATTCTTCCAGCACTCGTTTCATCAGGATTTGTTGATCGGCAGTGTCGTAAATAACGAAAGAATTGTCATAGCCCAACTCGTGAATATGCTTGCGCAAAATTCGTACGCAAATGGAGTGGAAAGTGCCAATGTTAGGCATTGCTGAGTCATCGCTTTCGCGACCAAGTAGTTTTAAGATGCGCGACTTCATTTCATTGGCGGCTTTGTTGGTGAAAGTGACAGCCAAAATATTCCAGGGACTGACTCCTTCTTTTTGGATTAAATGAGCAATTCTGGTAGTTAGAGCGCTGGTTTTACCCGAGCCGGCGCCGGCCAGAACCAGCAGCGGACCTTTGGTGGTGAGTACCGCTTCTTGTTGTTTTTCGTTGAGTTTGTCGAGCACCTGGAGAATTAATTATGGGTTTTAGAATACTTGGATTTGAGGAAAATTCAATAGAACAGCAAAGGAAAAAAATTGATTTAGGATGAAAGTGTGATGCCTTAACTTTCCAGTTATAAACTAATACTATGTGCAAAATATTCAGAGGACATAAAGGCCTCTATTTAAATCAAAGCCGGACAAGAATAAGGCCTGCATTAAAATCCCCTTCTCCCTGATCAACCTTACCGCGATGCAGCCATAGTGGAAAAACTAAGGAACAACTTGCACAGTGGTGCCCACGTCGGCAAAATCAAAAGCAAAGTTGGCATCGTCGGGAAGCAAGCGAATACAACCGTGACTTCGACGGGTGCCAATATGATTTAAGGCTTCGCGCCAAAAAATTCCTCGATCATTGGCCAAGCTGGGTAAAGCGTGAATACCATAGCCTCCGGCTCGGAACATCATGAACTTTGGCATGATGTAATGTGGCCAGGCGGCAGCAACACGGACTTCCTGTTTGAGTGAAATGCTAGTTGTACCGAAAGGTGTTGGCGTTCTCCAAGTTCCTGTTGAGACGGGAACTTCTTTAATTACATAGTCTCCGAGCTGTAATTTCATGCGCTGATCAGAAATGTCCACAACAATTTTTTTGTCTCCGTCAAATTGAGGATCCAGTAAATTAATACTTAAAGGGATTTCGCGAGTTATGTTGATAAGTCTCTCATCGTATTCAGGATGTCCGACAGTGATGTCTATATAACTTTCACTGTCTCCATTGATCCAAGTGACATTTTCGATGACGGGACTGAAATATTCACGGTAAATACTTGGTTCTTGTGGGGCATGCGCCAGAAAAGAAAATTCGGCAATGTCTCCCGGGTCGACACGGAGAGTAGACATTTTGATGCGATTTCCCTGCAGCCAGTTGGTGTCGCCGAAGATGGCAGGAGCGTGGAAAATGCTAAGGCGATCTTGTTGACGTGTGGTGCCCAGGAAAACCGGAGGCTGATTCTCACACTTACTTTCGATTGAAAACCAAGGCGTATTTCCAATATTTTTGATTCTATATATTATACGAAATAATTCACCAGGTTGAACCTGATGCGGGTAATGCGCGCTAACAAATATACCGTTATATTCTGGACTGTCCTGTCTATCGACAAGACAATTGACGTCATTGGCTTCAGTAGATTTTAAATTATCGACCTCAGTTTGAGCCCAACTCACTTGAGGAATAATCAGGACAGCCAATAGTACTAATATTTTTTTAAGCATCTTTGTAATAAATATTAGTATATTATACTTTATTTTTCTGTTTGTGTCAAAGTCTTAGGCTTCCAGCAGGCTTTGCAGCTCATGCTTGAAAGCTTCGATGTCTTTGAATTGTCTATAGACACTGGCAAAACGAATGTAGGCTACTTCGTCCATATCCTTAAGCTTTTTCATAACTTCTTCACCGATGGTCTGGCTCGGCACTTCTTTGCCGATATTGCTCCATTTTTCTTCCAGAACATCCAGCATCTGGCGAATTTGTTCCTCGGTAATGGGTCGCTTTTCACAAGCTTTCCAGATTCCGTTTTGGATTTTACTGCGATTGTACACTTCTCTGGACTGATCCTTTTTAACAACCAGGAAATTGGCGAGTTCCACTCTTTCGAAGGTGGTAAAACGGAAACTACAGTCCTCACATTGTCGGCGACGACGAATTTCTTTACGCTCATTGGTTTCGCGTGAATCAAGAACCCTGGTTTCAGAATGCTTGCATTTGGGACAAATCATTGTTTATCAATTAGGGAAAAAGCGCTATAATTATAACGCTATTTTTTAAGGTTTCAATGCAACTTAAAACTGCCATTAATCGCTTTCTGGAATATTGCGAAATATCCAAGAATCAATCAGCCAAAACGCTTGAGAACTATCAGCATTACTTGAAAAGATTTGAAAGATGGGCCGCTAGTGATTTGGCAGTAGGTAATATTGATCAGAACATGATTCAAAATTTTCGTCTCTATTTAAATCGTCTGTCCGACCAAAACGGACAGCCACTTTTAAACATTAAAACCCAAAATTATCATATTATAGCTTTGCGAGCATTTTTGAAGCATTTGATCAAAAACGATATTAAAACTCTTGCTCCGGAAAAAATTGAGCTGAGCAAAATTCCTGAAAGAACAGTGGAATATTTAAATCGGGAAGAATTGGAAGCTCTGTTTGGAGCCATCGATGTATCTAAACTGCAAGGTCTACGTGACTATGCTATGCTGAGGACTTTATATTCTACCGGGTTGCGAATTAGTGAATTAGTAGCTTTGAATCTGGAACACATTAATTTGGATACCCGTGAATTTAGAGTTGTAGGGAAAGGTAGAAAACAACGGATAGTCTTCTTGTCTGATGATGCGGCTGACGCCATTGCCGACTATGTTAAAGCACGCAAAGATGATTTCAAACCATTGTTTTTGAGTCATGGCCGCACACGCAATATGTCTGGTTCCAGTGAAGATGAGAAAAGAAGAATTTCTCCTACCATGGTGCAATATTTAGTTAGACGATATGGAAGGCGGGCGGGATTAATCAAGCCAGTGACTCCTCATAAATTGCGGCATAGCTTTGCAACCGAGCTGTTGCGTAATGGAGCCGACATCAGATCGGTGCAGGAGATGCTGGGGCACAGCTCAATAACGACTACTCAAATATATACTCATTTGACTAATCAAAGGCTGAGGGAGATTCATGAAAAGTATCATAAATAAGCTGCTTGTGGCTGCTTTGTTTTGGATAGTCAAAACGCTGATTTTGAATAGTCATAATTTCAGATTGGGAAAGAGACTGCTTTGTGCTAAATTTAACCTGTTAATCCAAGGAAATGATTGAATTTAATAAAGTAGTAAAAAAATACAAGCAGAAAAAAGTCCTTGATCAGGTCAGTCTTAAAATTCAACAAGGAGAGTTTGTTTCATTAATAGGACCATCGGGGGCCGGGAAATCTACTCTGGTTTATATGCTGATCGGAGCGGACAATTTCTCATCGGGATCTATCACTATTGATGGCTATAGAATTAGTGAAATGAATGCCAGAGAATTGCAGTTTTTCAGAAGATCAATTGGTGTTGTCTTTCAGGATTATCGTCTTTTGCCGCAAAAATCGGTTTATGAAAATGTGGCTTTTGCCTTGGAAGTTTGTGGATACCCTAAAGCTGATATTGCTAAAAAAGTGCATGAAGTTTTACACAAAGTGGGTTTATCGAGAATTGGACATCAATTTCCACATCAATTGTCAGGTGGTGAAAAACAGAGAACTGCTATTGCACGCGCATTGGTTCATGATCCTCGATTGATTGTTGCTGATGAACCAACCGGGAATCTTGATCCGGACACGGCAGTTGAAATTGTTAGGCTGTTGGAAGATATCAATAAGGCGGGAATTACAATTATGCTGACAACTCACAATCGGGAAATTGTGAATACTTTGAAAAGGAGGGTAATAAAGCTGGAAGAAGGGAAAATTGTCGGTGACAAAGGGAAAGGAATTTATGAATAATTTAGATTGAGTTAAGGTGATTTGCATAAACTCTGGATATGAAAGAGTTTGTAAATGCGTTTTGGCATATCGAGGAAATGGACTATACCAAATTGGCGAAAATCGATGACTATTTTGGTGGTGATTTTAAATATGCCTGGAATCTCGGGACTGAAAAACATCTCTTCCAAGCCGGAATACGCCCAGTTGCTGTTGAACGAATCATGCAAAAGGGTTTGTTGGGTTGGGAAAAGCTTTGGCATCAAGTTGCTACTCAGTATGAAGTGATAGGTCGTACGGACACGGAATTTCCTGCTTGTTTGAAACAAATTGAATTCCAGCCATACAGTTTATATGTGAGAGGAAAATTTCCCGGCCTGTCAGGTCGAAGAACATTGGCAATTGTGGGAACTCGCAAGCCCAGTGCTACAGGTAGAAAATTATCTTTTAATACAGCCAAACAATTTGCCGGATTTGGAGGAATTGTGATAAGCGGTTTGGCCTTTGGTATAGATGCGGAAGCCCACCAAGGAGCGATTGAGGCCGGACAAACTAATATTGCAGTGATTGCCTCTGGGATCGAAGATATCACTCCCCGCAGCCATAGGCAATTGGCACAACGAATTCTAGAAGTAGGTGGTTGTGTGCTATCCGAATATCCTATTAGTGTGGGTAATTTGCGACTAAGGTATCGGGAAAGAAATCGAATAATTTCAGGTTTGGCAGAGAAAACATTGATTGTCGAAGCAGGAGATCCCTCGGGAGCGCTTATGACAGCAGATCATGCTGCCAATCAAGGTAGGGAAGCTTATGCTTTCCCGGGGGATGTAGGAAAAATTCAATGTAAAGGCTCCAATAAAATGATTCATGACGGCAAGGCAATGATAGTCTTAAGCATTGAAGAGCTGCTGGAAAAGTATGGATTTATGAATCAAAAAGATAGGCTGAATTTGAGTTTGGAGGAAATGTATATCATCAACAGATTAGCGGAAAAGACTTGTAGCCTGGAGGAATTGATAGAAAAACGTCATTATAGTGAGGTGACATTTGCCTTAACCAATTTGGAAATGGAGGGTATTGTCAGGAGAAACTTTGAGCTTAAATGGGAGCTTAGCTGATTGTGGTTACGCGGTGAACCTCTTCTAGAGTGGTTAGACCTTGAATAACTTTCAGCACGCCGTCTTCGCGCAGTGTAATCATGCCCTTGCGACGAGCTGATTCAATCATTTTGGTGCTGCTGGCTTTGTTGAGGATCAGATCTTTCAATTCGAAATCGACTTCCAGCATTTCTACAACACAGACTCGTCCCTTGTAGCCGGAGTGACTACACTTGTCACAACCGGCTGCTACAGGAAGTTTTTCGGGCATTTTAATATCCTCGGCAGGTCTTATCTTTTTGATTGCCTCCAAAACAGTTTCAAGCTCCTGCTTAGTAGCTTGGGGTATGGAGCGAAGGACCTGACAATGGGGACAAATTTGCCTAACCAGACGTTGAGCAATGACGGTGTGAAGTGAAGGGGCTATCATGAATGAAGGTAGGCCGATATTGATTAGACGTGGAATTGTTTCAATGGCACTGTTGGTGTGCAGGGTGCTTAAGAGCACGTGACCGGTTAACGCTGCTTGAGCCGCAGTTTCTGCAGTTTCCAAGTCACGGATTTCACCGATCATTATTACTTCGGGGTCCTGTCGCAGAATTGAACGGAGTCCACTGGCAAATGTATAGCCGTCTTTAACCTTGATTTGACTTTGTGAAATACCTTCAAGGTGATATTCAATCGGATCCTCCAATGTAATCACTTTGGAATCCGGTTTATTGAATTTGGAGAGCATGGTATAGAGCGAAGTCGTTTTACCAGAACCTGTCGGACCAGTCATTAGAATCATGCCGTGTTTGATGGAGGATAGGCGTTCAATTTTTTTGAGATAAACGCCGGAATAACCAAGATCTTCAAAACTAACAATTTTCTTACTGCTATCTAAAAGTCGAAGTACAAAGCTTTCTCCATATTCAGTGGGTAGCACGGAGACACGAACGTCTACTTTACGATCGTTGACAGTGAAGAAAAACCGTCCATCCTGAGGTACATCATTAATATTTACTTTTAGCTTTGATTGATATTTAAGTTGATTACCTAAATTGTTAAAAGTGTCTTTATCTAGCCGAAAAACTTCATGTAAAACACCATCGATTCTGAATCTGACCCGTACAAAGCTCTCTTCTGCTTCCAAATGTATATCCGAAGAACCAGACTTTAGAGCTCCAACAGCTATTTTATAGACAGCTTCCTCTGAATTACTGGCTTTAATTTGATCCCCGAGCTTACTCAATTCTTCAAGCTCTTTTTCGTAGGATTGGATTTTGGTTTCATCTACATGTGTATCAATTTCCTGCTTTACTACGTATTGGTCAGTTTTATATAGCTTAAGCGCATCTAAAATTGCATCATCTGATGATAAGTTGATGTTGATTAAATAGCCCTTTTGCTTCAGATCATTAATCACTGCCCGTGTGTCAGGATTGGTGGGATGCGCGACAGTAACACGCAACTTTTTCCCGACCCGATAAAACGGAATGATCAGATTATTCTTGGCAACTTCTGGAGTTATCAGCTTAAGCAAATCAGGATTAATGGGAGTTGAAGCAATATCGATGTAATTCATACCCATTTGTTGGGCTTTTTCCAAAGTAGCTTTCTCCTTCTGTTCACGATTAATCTGAGCCAAATTCTCACCCAGTTTGGGCTCATTTGTAGCGTTAATGGCTTGGGAAGGCTTCTGAACAGTATCCTGCTGAGCCTGATTTTGATTGGTCTGCTGCTGATTGTCTGCCGGAGTATCGGCCATGAAACAATAGTTATTCATACAAGTATAGCACAAAAACAGAGCAAATACATCAAAAAAGCCCCTCTAAGGGGGCTTTTACCATTTGTAGTGATTTTACTCGTGTGCCAACACTTGCTCAGCAATGGCAACGGCATCCTTCTCAGTAATTCCTTCGATTTCAGAGATGTCGGCTGTGGATAGACCATGTAATTGTGCCACCTTGGTGATATTGGCCTTTTCCAGCTTCTTGATGATTTTCTTGTCCAAGCCCTCCAATGAGGCAATATCTTCAATCTTCTCTTTCTCATCACCCTCTTCACCTTTCTTCATATCGGCGATATCCAGAACGTCCAGCTCATATCCGGTTAGATTAGAGGCTAAACGGACATTTTGACCGTTTTTACCAATTGCCAGAGGTCTTTGATCAGGATTTACATATACGATAGCTCGCTTCTGCTCTTCTTTAATTTCCAATGCAGCAACTTTTGCTGGTTGCAGAGCCGCTTTAATATATTCATCAATATCTTCGGACCAAGGAATAACGTCAATCCTTTCACCATTCAACTCGTCCATTACATTTTGGACACGCACTCCCTTTTGACCGACACAAGACCCGATTGGATCAATTTTGGGATCATTGGATGTAACAGCTACTTTGGATCTGACTCCTGGTTCTCGGGCAATTGACTGGATTTCAACCAGTTCAGATTTAATTTCCGGTATTTCCAATTCCATCAGTTTTACTACAAGTTGAGGATGACGGCGAGAAATATTTAATTGTGGCCCCTTACTGGTTCTAGTCACTTTATCCAAATAGAGCTTGATTCGTTGACCGGCGTAATACCTCTCTTTAGGTATCTGCTGATCAGAAGTAAGAATAGTAGTCAATTTGTTGTCGAGATTGACGTGGACAGTACCCATATCAACTCTTTGTACCAATGCATTAATAAGTTCATTTTCACGATCCTTAAAGTTTTCATACATAACTTCGCGCTCTGCCTCCTGAATTTTCTGGATAATAACTTGCTTGGCAGATTGCGCAGCAATGCGACCATATTCCATGGGTGTCACATCAATTTTAATTTGTCCTCCGATTTTAGCGTCCTTTTGGTAGCGAGTGGCTTCCTTTACAGCTATTTCCGCATCCGGATTCTCAACTTTTTTAACAATTTCTTTGATTAAATAAATCGTTGCCATATCCTCTTGATCGTCCATTTCCACTTCAATCACCTGATCCTTATTCCCATAATCTTTTCGGTAGGCGGCACGTAGAGCAGCCTTGATAATATCCAAAACTTGATCTTTTGGGATGTTCTTCTCATCACAAAGCTGATTAATAGCGGCGATAAATTGTGATTGCATGTTGTTTAGGTTATTTTTGGTTCACAATAAATGCAGGATCGTTTTTATTGATCCTGTTTCTACGATAAAGAATTTACAGCAAAGATCAATTTTTGTAAAGCTTTTGCTTAACGACTTGATAGACAGTATTGAGCTTGAATCCCCTGCCAATCAAGAATCTGAAAAGTTTTTCCTCAAGCTTGTGATTATCCAATTTTCCGATTCGCATTGTACGCAGTTTATTCAAGCTGGCTACTCTAGCTGCTTCCAACTCGTCGATAGCTTGCTCTGCCAAAACTTCTTGGATGAGTTGATTATTCACTCCCTTTTGTAGCAGTTTATGACGCAATCGCAACGATCCTTGCGGCTTGCGAGCTAGTTCCGTGCTGATGTAAGCTTCTGCGTAATCCTTGTCATTAAGAAAATTTGCTTGCTTGAGACTAGTGATGATGTGCTCTATTTCCTGCTCGGAGCAAGCAGCTCTGAGTCGTGTATTCTTGGCTGCAAGACGCGTATGCAATCCTTTGATTGTATAGCGTCTTCTGGCCAAGAGATCATAAGCATAGTGCAGAAGTTTTTTCTGACTTTTGTTCAAGATTATACCTGTTTAAGTTCCAAATCTTTAGCTTTTTTGATAACTTCCAACACTTCAGCCTCAATTTTCTTGGTAATTTTTTGATTATCCTTGGAGTTCAAGAAAATTCTGGTGTTATCACGCCCCTGACCAAGCTTGGTTTGGCCATAGCTGTAAAAAGCTCCTGCTTTCTTAACGATTTCGTATTTAACAGCTAAATCCAATAAATCCCCAGTCCGACAGATACCTTTATTATAAAGTATGTCGAATTCAGCTGTTCTGAAAGGAGGAGCTACCTTGTTTTTGACGATTTTAGTGCGAACTCGATGCCCGGTATATTTCTTTTCGTCTCCGGCGCCTTCTTCCAGCTTGCCGATGCTACGAATTTCAATACGCACTGTGGAGTAGAACTTAAGCGCATTTCCGCCAGTGGTGGTTTCGGGATTACCGAACATTACGCCCAATTTCATACGTAACTGATTGATGAAAATGACTGTGGTCTTTGATTTACTGATAGCTGCAGTTAACTTACGCAGAGCTTGACTCATTAGACGTGCTTGTAATCCCATATGCGCATCTCCCATTTCTCCATCAATTTCTGCACGGGGAGTCAAAGCGGCCACGGAATCGATTACAATTACGTCCAGCGCATTGGAGCGCACGAGAGTTTCGGTTATTTCCAGAGCCTGCTCACCGCTATCAGGCTGAGAGATAAGTAAATTATCCAAATCGACTCCGATGCGTCGCGAATATTCAGGGTCTAGGGCATGTTCAGCATCAATAAATCCAGCCATTCCACCAGCCTTTTGCACTTCGGATATCATGTGCAGTGTTAAGGTAGTTTTACCGGAGCTTTCCGGCCCATAAACCTCGATAATGCGGCCCTTGGGTATTCCGCCTCCGAGAGCAATGTCGAGAGATAGTGATCCGGTAGGGAAAGTTTCCACCTGCATTTTTTGGTGTTCTCCCATTTTCATAATGGCACCTTTACCAAAAGATCGTTCAATTTGTGATAAAGCCAATTCGACTGCCTTCTGTTTCTCTGTATTTACGGTCATATTTTTGTTGTTAAGTTTACGTTGATAATATTAGGTGAGCATTTCCTCACCGTCAAGACTATGGACTGTACATTGAATGTTTTTGTGCTTTGATTAAAACAGAGTGAGGTGAAGGGGAAATAAAAAATGCCTAAATAATATCGGCAAGTTCTACATATTTCCACTTTCCAGGCTCTAAATCGCCGAGCTCTAATTTACCGAAACGAAGACGTCTCAAGCTGATAACCTGATAACCGTACTTTTCACACATGCGGCGAATTTGCTTATTCCAACCTTGTATTAAAGTTATTTTGAAGCCTTTTGGGCCGTTTTTAACTACATGAGCCGGCAAGGTTGTGCCTTCTTCCAAATCAACGCCTTGAGCTAAATTGTCTAAAAATTCAGGAGTGATTTGTTTGTCCACTACCACAAGATATTCCTTTTCTACTTTGTTTTGAGCTTTGGAGAGCTGATTAACTATGTCACCGTCATTGGTTAACATTAGCAGTCCGGTAGATTTAACATCGAGACGGCCAATAGGGAAAATCCTATCTTTGAGCTTAAAATAGTCCATAACTGTGTTTTCGACATCTCTGGCAGTGGTGGTAATTACGCCGTATGGTTTATTAAAAGCTATGTAAATCTTGTTGTTTTGACTCAGAACAGCTTTTTTTCCATTGCAGAGCACTTGCTGTCCCGGTAAGACTTGATCACCCAAACCGGCCTTTTTACCGTCAATAGTCACCGCACCTTCAGCTATCAACTTGTCAGCCTGTCGTCTGGAACATAAACCAGATTCTGCTAAATATTTATTTATTCTCATGCTTGAAGTTTGCCATGCTAGTGCAGTAGTTACAAGCTTTGAAAAAAGCCCTCGCTACACAGAGAGGGCTTTTTGATTTACAATGTGTGTATTAGTACCCCATTACTTTGGAGATAATTTTAGCTGCTTCACCGCGGGTAATATCTTCTGCGGGTTTGAAGGAGCCATCATTGTAACCGCTGACAATGCCTTTCTTGACTGCGAAAACTACATAGTCATAGTACCAAGCACCAGGGTCGACATCGGAAAACTCCATAGTGTCGCCAGTTATGTCAGTATACTTGATAAGCACAATCATCTTAAGTGCTTCGGCTCGATTTATATTATTATTAGGTTTGAAAGTCCCATCGGGATAGCCATCTACCCAGCCTTTTTGCTTAGCTGTGATAACTGCACCTGTGTACCATGTATCAGATTCAACATCGTTGAAAGGATTATCGCCAGTCATTTCTTCGGCAGCACATTGAACCAACATTTTGGCCAACTCGGCACGAGTGATCGGAGAATCAGGACGGAATTCACTGAGCAGATTTCCATTTGCATCTTTATATCCTTCAATTTCACATTTATATTTCAAGTTCTTGGCGTAATCCTTGGACCAATGACCGATAGTGTCTTCAAAATAAAAATCTTCCATTTGCAGCGTTTCGGATTTGGTAGTCTCCTTTTTTTCTGTAGTGACCACTTTTTCGGGGGTTTGCAGTGAAATTGCATTACTATAATAGAGACATTCGCCCGCTCCATTATATTGGCAGACGCGGAAATAATAAGTTGAATCAAGTTTTAAACCAGCTAAAGCATAACTGCGCACTTCATTGTCAGACAGGTAGACATAGTCGGACAGATCAGACGGATAAGTCGGTTCGATTTCTTCTGTACCGTAAGCAATTTTGAAACCGGATACCAAGTTTTCGGGTTTTGCAACATCCCAGCTCAGAGTGATTTGCCCCTTGGACATAATTGAAATTAGAGTTATTCCAGCGTCTTCCGCCGTAACCGGTTCCGATACTTCGGTGGTCATAGCGAAAGCTAGCTGAGATGACAAAATTGTCAGTGCCGCTGTAAATGCAATCACTTTGAATAAAAGTTTTGAATTCATGTGAATAGGTTATGATACAAAAGTTATAACTCGGGTACGTCCGATTTATGAATCACTTATAGTTGACTGATTGACTTTAGGTGCTATTATTGCCTCTTAATTTTTGTGAGATTGCTGTTATAATTGGCCGGTATGAAAATATTATTTTTAGGAGACATTTTTGGGAAACCCGGAAGAAGGGCTGTAAAAGAGCTATTGCCTGAGCTGCGCAATGATGCAGATTTGGTTATCGCTAACGTTGAAAATTCTCATCATGGTAAAGGAGTTAGTGATGCCAAATTTCAGGAATTGTTAGAGGCAGGCATTGATTTCGGTACTTCTGGCAATCATATTTGGAAAGTAGCTGAAATATGTGAATATTTGGATAAGCCTGACTATCCTCTGATTAGACCTCTAAACTATCCTCAAGGTGTTCCGGGGCGAGGATTTGGTGAAATTGAAATCGGTGCGGGTAAGGTTCTGATTGTAAATCTGATGGGGAGAGTGTTTATGCCAAGTCATTTGGATTGTCCATTTCGAGCTATTGATAAATTGTTGAAAGACAAAGTTTTGGGACGTGACTATGTAAGTATTATTGTAGATTTTCATGCTGAAGCCGGTTCGGAAAAGGTTGCCATGGCTAATTATCTTGATGGTAGAGTGTCAGCGGTTTTGGGTACTCATACCCATATTGCTACCGCAGATGAGAGAATTCTGGAAAACGGAACTGCTTTTCAGGCTGATGTAGGCTTTTGTGGGCCGGCTCATTCAATTATCGGACTGGAAAAAGCAGATATTATTAAACAGTTTCTGACTCAAATGCCGGTGAAACATCAGATAGCAGGGGGACAGGCAATGTTGAACGGCACTTTAATTGAGGTTGATCTTAAGTCAGGACATGCTAAAAGTATTAAGCGCATAGCTAAATTAACAAATTAATATGACTAAAGGAGCAAGAGTATTAAGTTATTTCACAATTTTTTTGATCGTATTTTCATTGGGATGGGGTGTGGGAAGTTTTATCACCAGCTTTGGTAATCAAGCGGTTGGTACTAGCAATTCAGTCAATATTTTGAGCGGTCAGGCTGAAGAAGCGGAAATGGATTTGACCATGTTCTGGAAAGTGCGGGACATTTTGAAGGATAACTATATTGATGAAGGAGATTTAGTAGATCAGGATTTGGTCTATGGCTCGATAAAAGGAATGACTGATGCTCTAGAGGATCCATATACAGTCTATATGACTCCGGAGGAAACTGCAGAATTCAATCAAAGCTTGAATGGTGAATTGGAAGGAATCGGGGCCGAACTTACTGTTCGTGATCAATTTTTAGTAGTTGTTTCTCCCTTGAAAGACTCCCCTGCCCAACAGGCAGGCTTGCTACCGGATGATAAAATATTCAAAATTGATGGGGAAGTTGCATCCGAAATGACTTTATTTGATGCAATACACTCAATCAGGGGTGAAGAGGGAACGGAGGTGGTGCTAACCATCATCAGAGAAGGCATCGAGAATCCATTCGATGTCACTATAGAAAGAGGCAAAATTACTGTGGAAAGTGTTAGTAAAGAAGAGGTAGCGGAGGATATTTGGCAAATTACAGTAAATCAATTTAGTGATGATACCAAACAGGAATTCAATCGAATCGTAAACGAAATCAGTTTGGAAGAGCCTTCAGGTTTAATTCTGGATTTAAGATTTAATGGCGGAGGATATTTGACCGGATCTGTGGACATTGTGTCTGCATTTATGCGCAATAAACAAGAAATTGTGAGGATTGAATACCGTGACAACGAAAAAGATGAGGTCTTTCTAACTACTGGTAATGGGCAATTACCGGATGTTCCTCTAGTC
Organism: uncultured Candidatus Peribacteria bacterium; assembly: GCA_964424075.1. Classification (GTDB taxonomy): domain Bacteria; phylum Patescibacteriota; class Gracilibacteria; order UBA1369; family UBA1369; genus CAYRGY01. The sequence continues at coordinate 95,042 of CAYRGY010000005.1, read as the reverse complement.
GTGCTGGTTAATCGTGGTTCTGCTTCTGCTGCTGAAATTGTGGCTGCTGCAGTGCAAGATTTAAAGCGAGGTGTGGTACTGGGTGAAACTACATTCGGTAAGGGCACTGTTCAGGAAGTTGATCCATTGGCAGATGGCTCCAGCATTAGATTTACAATTGCTCGTTGGTTTACTCCAAACGGACGTAATATTGATGAAGTCGGTGTTGAACCTGACCAGGAAGTAATGTTTACCGATGAGGATTATGAGAATGGAAATGATCCTCAGTTGGACGCAGCTATAGATTATTTGCAAAATCTCTAGCCAGCAAGCACTAGTCGATAGCCGGCTCCATGCACAGTTTGAATCATGGGATGTTCCACTAATGAATGTAATTTTTTGCGCAAATTACTCATATGCACCTCGAGTGTGTTGGTTTGGGTATACAAATCATAGTTCCAAATTAATTCCAGTAGAGCATGCTTGTTGATGACTTTATTGGGATTGTTGATGAGAAAATACAAAAGCTGAAACTCCTTTTTGCGCAGTTTGATTCTGCGACCGGGCTCAGTTTCAATTTCCAGACTGTCCGGAAAGATTCTTAAATCTTTCAATTGAACAGTTGTAGATGGGTGCCTAATCAGTCTTTCAAAGTTCATATTATTTTGGTTATATGCTGGACGTATTCTGCCTTTTGTTTTTTAATTTTTTCTAAGATTTAAATAAAAAAATGTTTAATAAAAGCTAAAATTCTCTTGAAATAGATTTCAACTTGATGTAAATCTGGAATTAGCTTAGACTGTCGCCACTTTAGGGTTAACGGCAGGCCTATTTGGAGAGATGGCTGAGTGGTCGAAAGCGGCGGTCTTGAAAACCGTTAGGGGCGCAAGCTCCTCGGGGGTTCGAATCCCTCTCTCTCCGCCATTTTTTGTTCGTCGCCATTTTTTGTTCGTCACGGCTGAAGAACAAATGATACACAACCAATTGCCGCTGGCTAATATGCCGCCTTGATGCTTCTTGGTGATGCATAGAAGATATAAATTAACAGTTTAACCCATGATTGTAGAAAAACTAAATATGCGTTCTGAAAATGGTGAGCTTGACTTTGAGTTTGCCGATAATGACTCACTGGTTTGTGCGATGTATTTGCGGTCAAAAGCAGACCCGCTTTTAGATCCAGCCCAGACAGGTTATAGGTATAAAATTGAAGATTGTAGAATTAATAAAATTGTTAATTACGATGAAGCGGTCGCTTCCAGCAATGCAAAAAGTATACGCATGGGGCAACAGGTTTTGGATGAACAAAGTCAAACAAGGGTTAACAGAACTAATAAGGGGAAGCGAATGTATTGCATTTTATCGATGAGAGAAGGTCTGGATGCTTTGGGTAAAAGAAACTTAAGTTCAATTTGTTATTCAGTTGATGAGTTGCGGACGATAATCGAGGAAAAAGCACTGGAGTCTATTAATGTTTTAATGAGCCCACTAAATGAGAGGACTCGACATGGAGATTTAGTGATGCTTGATCCGTTGGGAACTGATGAAATTAAGGCTCTAGTCAGTCGCGTGGTTGATTAGGTCTAACCTTAATACCTGCTGCGACTGCTCTCATGTGAATAAAGCCATTATTTCTTTTGAGATGAGTTATAGGAGATAAGTCTACCTGAAGTATGCTTCTTTTGATGATGCTTTCCAGTTCGTGCGGCTCAAGTCGATGATTGCGCTCATTTGAATGGGGGCAAAGTCCGACTTTGGCAGTATACTGGGACAGAACCTTATTGCCAGGCGGCTCATAGTAAACAGAAAGAACGGCCTTTGTATTCTCAATAACGGCTTGCGGTGTTTGACCTTTTTGACAGCGGGTAAAAATATGAATAGTCACATGAGGATGATCAGGGTCTTCAAGGGGAAAGCTGGTTATTGGTTTGAAGCTGTTTTGAGGATAGGTAATGTTCTTTTGATCCTGCTCATTATTGGTTTCAGTGGCAATAATTACATAATTAGCTTCTGGCGCATTAAATAGATGGCCATTATGCATAAGCTGCCATGGTTTAACCATTAATATTTCCCGAAATATTTCACCTTCCTTTTTAGCCGGCATTTGATGAACAACTTGAGAAGACTCGGATTTTGATTCCAGTGATGTTTGTGATGAAGGTGCAGGAACCTGAGTAGACGCTTTATCTTCAGTTGAAGTGCAACCTCGATTGGCCAGTGCGGTAACTCCGGCAAATGAAGTGCCAATGGCAATGCCCAAAGTAGCGCATCCCAGCATTATATTGCCCACAGTTGTTGTGACTGTAGCTTGCACATGTTCACTTTCAGCTTTCGAACTTTCTTGATGATCACTGCGCAATTTGGTCTTAGAAGCCGGAGGTGGCTCACTAATAATGGTTTCAGCCCGCTCGTCAATTGGTTCTTGTGTTGTCCTGACGATAGTTTTTTTAGCGTTCATTTAATTAATTATTTACTTTATATAACACTACTTGAAGGTGCATATTACAACAGAGCTCTTCTTTCTTGTCAATGTTTTTGTGGGCTTGTCAAATTTATGGCCTTATAAGTGCTTTGATTAAAGTTTGATTTTTGCTGAGGTGCATATTAGAATTGGCACACTAGTGGAGAGATACCCAAGAGGCTGAAGGGGCGGGATTGCTAATCCTGTAGGTCGGGATTTCCCGGCGCGAGGGTTCGAATCCCTCTCTCTCCGCCATAAATCGACTAGGTTGTACTATCAATTGAAAGTGAATAGGTACTTGGATATAATAATCACAGATTCCCTAAGAACTGAGGATTTAGTTATTATATTATGGAAAAGTATTTTATAGATAAAGTTCCCGATACAGACAGGCAGACTACTCTGAATTTTTTTGCCATAGAAAGCCTGCTGAAAAGAGGTGTGGCCATGTTTGTGATAAACACTAAGACTGAGGCAAAGTATAAACTGGCTTTAAACACAGTTGGTGATCTTTGCTATGTAGATGGCAATAATACGCGTCTGCTTGATTTGAGAGATGGACAATTTAAATTGGATTACCTTTCCAGGGAAGAAATGAAAGCTGAGGAAAGATCTGTGGAAAGAAACTTATCTAATAACTCCAAAGCTGTTTCACCTTTTGTTTCAGCAATGAATGAATTAAATGAAAATATTAAAGAAAAAAATTCTGATCAATTGATGAAAGAAATCAGGCATAAACTGGTCATCAGGCAATTGGCCAGGCTTTGTGATAAATATGAAGAAGTAGGATTCTTAAATGAGAATCGCGCCTCAATTGTGATTCGTAGTATTTTAGCCTCTCAGGATAGAATGATGATTGATGAATTACGGCAAAGATTTAAAGAGATTCCATTACTCAGGAGAATAGCTTTTGATGTAGCTGATCAACTGGGTGTACCTCTAGATAGATTTTAAAGTTAGGAGAGTTTTGCGATTAATTCTTTAAGTCCGGCTGCCAAATCAACAATATCTGATTGAGGATGAATAAGTTCAGCAATTTGGTTATGTGCTTCCTGTTGCTTTGTTTCATCCATTTTACTTATTAGGCTGAATAGTCGATTAAACCTACCCTGTAACTCCTCCAGAGCCGCTTGGTCTTTGTTAACAAGATCGATTTGATCAATGAATTTGTTGCGAATTTCATCAGGCATATGACTAAGCATATAGCCGAATGAGTTAAAGATATCTTCTTGCTGATCAGCAAAAAAATCTAATACCCGCTTGAGGCCTACATCATCAATATCGAGAGCAAGTTGTTCAAAAGTATGAATTGTACTTTGTTTGGTGATTTTGTTGCTATGTTTAAACAGCGCATCAAGAATTAATGCACGTTTGCCAGGTGACAATTCATTAACTAAATCTTGGATTGGTTTTAGTAAAAATTCTGAACCGACCAGCTTTTCCCTTAGTGTATCAAGAGTCACCTCAGTTAGACGAGGAGATTCAGTATCTTGCGAATATTTCTTGATAAGTTCGGTGATTTCATCTTTAATTGCCTGAATTTCCGGAGACAAGGTCATTTCAGCTTCCAAGCCAAAATCGGGACTGTCTACTAAAGTAGTAGCTTCAGGACTATTATTGGTAACCATTGATTATATTTTAAGAATATCGAAATATAATAGCAGATTTTTATAAAATTAACAATTAGGAGATAAAGACAATGTTGAAGGAATTGATTTGTTGTTGCGAGAACAAGCAATAAATGCTAAAAGTTGAAGGCGTGTTAATTTGCTGGGCGGCATCGCCAAGTGGCTAAGGCAACGGTTTGCAAAACCGTCATTCCCCGGTTCGAATCCGGGTGCCGCCTCCAAATTTCTACTGTTTTATCAAAAAGTATTTTGTGCTATAATAATTTGAGGTAAACAGTATATATGAATATGAATTTACATGATCCAGTTGAGGATGCTGAGCAGTTAGCAGTCGCTAGTGATCTGAAAAAAGCGGTGGTTATTGGCGATGTTGACAGAGCAAAGTTTCTAAAAAGGGAGCGCAAAAATGTAAAAAGCCTGATTAAAAAAATCGTGGCAGCTATTAATGATATTCCTCTGCTTGATGCAATGGATTTTAGTTCAAAAGAGGATTTAGAATTAGATAATTATATCAAAGCTGAGATTGATAAAATTGCTTTGATTGCTGCGAAAGCAAGAAGAGCAGTGGATGATGATGTTATGAAAAAGCTACTGGATAAAATCAGAGAGGCGGCTTCCAGCAGATCAGAATCGAATCGGGATGAAGTGTTTTTGCCTGATGCGGCTAAGTATGAAGTTGTGGTTGGTTCATTGGGTAGAATCGGAAAAATTATTGAAATGTATCTCGGCAAGTATGCTTCTGAGGGTCAGACCAAGCAACAAATTGTTGAAGAGCTATTAGAGCAGTTGGAGCCGGGTGTTCAATCGTCGCTTGTTTCTGCTGAATTGATGGAAGAACTACTTGATACTACGCTGAATCGTTTTGAGCAGGGATTGCAGCAGGGATTTGATCGGGACTCAGTTGCTGTACTGGGGCAAGAAGAAGAGCGTCCGGCAGCATTCGCGGATCGATTGATGGAGAAATCTAAGTTGTGGGAATTAAAACACCATCCGGGAGTGATGAAGGAAATTCCGATTGAAAGTGTTCCTGAAGTAAATAGCCTGATTGCGGAGATGGTCAAGCAATCAAATCATCGTCTCAAGAGCTATCATGTAGGCGAGATGTTCGTGAATCTGTGGAAAAAAAGTAAAAAAGGGAGCGTTTTTCTAAAGCGCTTAGAGAGTTTCAAAGATAATCCATTGAAGGCAGCTGCTGCATTGTATTTGGGAATTATCAGCAAACATGATGATTTTGAGCAATTAATGCCGATGTTGGATGAGTTGAATGCAGTCCAATTGGAAGCAATTTTCTTAGCTTTTAACGGATATTTGGAGAATATTGAAGCAATGAGTTTAGATCTTGGAAATGCGAAAGGAGAACTGTGGAAAGCAATAATCGAAATTGCCCAAACCGGTCAACCTAGAGCAATTGCCTTACTACTAAAGCTGAAACATATTTATAAAAGAAGAGAATATTTTGAAGTTTTGTGGCCGTTAGTTAAACAGGTGGCAGATGAATTAAGTCCAGAACAAATCGATGATTTAGCGCATAATGCCAAAGCTATTCAATCTTATGCTGACTTGGAAAACGCCATTAAGGAAATGCAAACTGAGCGAAGCACTCAAGCCAGATTGCGAGTAGCCCCGGACAAGATGCGTATTGCTGAAATCCCTGATCTGGAGTTAGTTGAGGATTATGAGGAATCGGCTGAAGAACAGGAGCGTGAACAGCAGCAGGGTGCATAATAAGTCTAACTTGGATTTTTGGGGAAATCACCTATAATGAGAGTGATTTTTTAATTTACACAAAAATGACAAAGCAAAAAGAAACAGTTTCCAAAGTGATGAAGAAAATGCAGAAGATTAAAGTTACTGATGTTTTAGCTAAAACCGGGGACTTATTTATCACCAACCCTCTCTATTTTATCGTCATTCCGTTGGTTCAATATTTAATTGTTGGACTGTTAGGAATTTATGCCTATCCGCCAATGGTTGATGCCATTGCCAATGGGAATCCAATAGCTTTGGGTATAGGATTATTAATTGTGGCCTTGATTTCGATGGCAATATATTTGTTCGGTTTTGGAATGTTGGTCAAAGTAACCGATTGGTCTGAAAACGGAAAAAAGATCAATATACAAAAAGCTTTAGACTTTGTGAGAAAGTATTACATCGATGGATTAAAGCTGGTGGTGGAAATAATTAAATATAACGGGGCTTGGATGTTTCTGGTTTATGCCGCACTTTCTCTGGTATTCCCGGTGCTTCTAGCCTTAATGCCAATCGCAATTGTTATCTATATAATTGTATTTTTCCGCAAATTGATGGAAACAGTGATGGCGTTGTATATTTTCTTCTCTGCGGAGAAACCCAATGTGGAAGAAGCGCTTAAAGAAAGTATCAAAAAAGCTGATGAGTTAATCTGGTCAATTTTTGCCAATTTAGTGTTTATGGGAGTTATCAGTGGGGTAGCATGGTGGATATTGACTATACTCTTAAGCAGCCTGTTAAGGCCGATGGGTATAATTCCCGGTGGAATGTATTACGGCTACGGCCTGGGCGGAGGTTGGGCCAGCATTCTCGCCTCAGCAATCATCTGCTCTTTCTCGACAATTTATGTTTATAAATTGAAGGAAATAATTAGTAAACGCTAGTCATTGACTTTTCTTGCTTGTGGTGGTTTAATAGTTTCCTTCTAATAGCATAATATGAAACTTGGAGAGAATTTTGAATTCACAGAAAACCTGAAGCAAGCCGGGCTGGTTTTGGGTCTAGCTGGTGCACTCAATGCCTGCGGAGGTAAAACTAGTGCGGATATTCAAGGGGTGTATGTCCCAACAGGAGGTGAGCTACCGGTGATGACTGGTGGAACAGGAGGAGGAACCGGCGGAGTGGAACAAACCGGTAGCGCTGGAATTGAGCAAGGCGGTGTAGCGGGAAATGGCGGTTTTGAACAAGCCGGGGCTGGTGGTGAAGGTGGTATTGAGGAGATACAAGCTGATTTGCTGGTAAAAATCGATCCTTATTATCAACAGTCATCTTCAGTTCCCAGATATGCCAGTCTTATTGTCCCGGGTTGTTTTGATTTTGTAACTAATGATCAGGCGGTTGTGATCAATGATTTGGTGTTTACCAGAAAAGGTTACGGTAAACCTAGTGATTTTGAGAGTTTATACTTGTCACATAATGGCGTTAGGTTAACTGAGGCTCATCAAATTGATCCTGTAAGTAATCAAGTGACTTTTGCCAATCGTGGTTTTTATTTAGACTCTGGCACAATTAATCGGTATTGCTTAATAGGAAGTTTATCGAAAACCGCTGAACAAGGGAGTATTCATCAATTTGAGATAAGTAGCTCTGCCGATATTCATACCAGTGAGCCAATAAGTATTAGAGAAGGCTTTCCGGTTAAGGGCAGTGAATTGTTGATTGTCGGAGCTGAAACCGGAAGCGTTGAGATTAATGCTAATGGAATACTCAATGATATTGTAGCCGGGGCGGATGACGCGGTGATTGCTCAATTTGAATTAGCTGTTAATATTAAAGAAGAGCAAACTTTTGTTAATATAGTTTTGAAAATGGAGGGGACATTCGATCTGACTGATTTGAGTGAGTTTAAACTTGTCAGTGTCTGGAATAATAAAGTGTTGGACGAAGGTACTAGTGTTGGTAGCAATAGATTTGAATTTGAGCCATCTTCGATTGATGATGTCTATCTTGATGGCTTCCCATTTAATTCACCTTATGTTTTCGCAGTAACTGCCGATGTGGCTTTAGATGCAAAAGCCGGATCAATCAAAACTTATTTGGAAGAAACGATTGATTTGAACTCAGCTTCAATTGTATATGGCAATTCTTCTTATGTAGATTCCAGTGGCTATGACGGCAGTGAGCCGGGAAATTATTCTCAAGTTAGAAATTTAGGTAGTGAGGATTTTAATTTTGAGGATGTAAGTTATTATTTCGTGGAAGGTGCGGGTGCATATCCGGATGTATTTGACTTAAAAAACCGCAATGCTAAAATCATCGGACTACCGCTTCAAGGTCCGCAGATACCTATTAATTCTGATTAATTGTTACATTCGCTCAAAGGTGGAAATACCTATCATGTTTAGGCCGTTTTTGAGGATTTGAGCGGTGGCTTCGACCAGTTGAAGGCGGGAATGGCGAAGGTTTTCTTTTTGGGTGCGGAGGACTTGGACAGACTGATAGAAAGTGTTGAAGGTTTGGGCTACTTCAATTAAATAATTTGTTAACTGATTGGGTTTGAGATTGCTGATTGATAGTTCTACTTTTTCGGGCAACTTGGTCAGTAATTTGAGTAGTTTTTGCTCAATCGGCTTGTCAAAAGGATGCATGCCGATTTCTTCTAGGGCTCGTTGATCTTCTTCCAGTGAGAAAAGAGTAGTTTGTTCATCGTCATACTGTAGGGACTTTTCGGCGGCTTTGTGTAAAATTGAATTGGCTCTGGCTTGAGTGTATTGCAAATATGGCGCTGAGTTGCCTTCAAAATTAAGAATTTTCTCCCAATCAAATACTACATTCGTTTCCGGAGATTGGCTAATAATGCCAAATTTCACCGCTCCGATCGCTACACCTTGAATAACTTGTTTCTTCTCATTCTCACTGAGATCCGGAGATTTGTCATTGATGATTGCTTCTGATCTGCTGAGCGATTCCTGAATCACCTCTTCAGCCTGCATTATATTACCTTTGCGGGTGCTCATGGTCATATCCTTGAAGCCAAGTCGTCCGTGTGCGACATGAATCAGCTCTTGACCATTTACAAATCCCAGTTGATTGGCTAGATGGAACAGTTGCTTAACGTGTAGTTGTTGGGCGATATCTATGACATAAATCAGCTTTTTCAATTGAGGTTCACTAGTGATTCGATCGCGAATACTGGCCAGATCGCGGGTAATATACAGACTAGCCCCATCAGCTTTTTGGATTACACAAGTTCCCAAACCAAATTGTTCAAGATCTGCAATGATTGCCCCATTTTCACCTTCTTTAAAAATACCTTTTTCCAGACCGAGTTGTACGATTTCTTTGTTAACATCAAGATATTTGCTTTCGGGGTATTTTCGATCATGAACCACTCCTAAAGTTCGATACATTTTATCATGCTGCTTGTAACTCAATTCACTTATCCATTTCCACAACTTGATATTTTCTGCATCATGATCCTCAAGCTTCTTGAATTCCGCTCGAGCCAAATCTTCCAGCTCCGGTTTGGATTCCGCTTGGTCATGAAATTTTACATATAATTTTAATAATTCATTTATGGGATCTTTTTCGATGTTTGCGTTGTCACCCCACTCTCGAATTGCATATATAAGCTTGCCGAACTGAGTTCCCCAATCGCCCGGGTAATCAGCAGCCAGAACCTCAAATCCCGCCGCCCGATGCAAATTAATCAGTGTCTGGCCGATGATGGTTCCAAAGAAATGGTGTACACCAAAAGGCTTGGCAACATTTAAACTTCCTAGCTCAATCATGATTTGGTCGCGGTGACCAAGGTCAATTTGACCGTACAAGTCTCGGTAATGCAGAATTTTTTCCATTTTCTCCTGAAAATGGCGTAAAGAAAGTCGGAAATTTATAAAACCCGGTGTGATAATTTCAAGGTTTTTAATTGGCTCCTCAATTTTGATGTGAGCAGTAATTTGCTGAGCCAGCTGATGGGGATTAAGCTCCAGTTGCTTAGTCAATTTTAGTGCAACACTGGAAGCATAATCACCATGATTAAGGTCACGAGGCTCTTCTATATCAATTTGCTTAACTATTTCGGTCATTTCTTCCAAGGAGAAATGTTTTTCAGATTGCTTGATAACTTGATTGACCGCGTCGATAAGTTTCCGCTTCAGATAGTCCTTAATTGAGGTTTTTTGTGAATATTGATTAAATTCCAGCTCCAAATCAGAAGAGTGTTGAGGTTGTGTTGCTGGCATATCAGTAGCGACGTGATCATCCATCTGAGCAATCGAATTTTGAAATTCCAGCTCCTTTTCTGATTGATATCCGAGATTAATATCACGATTGTCTTTATTTAAAGTAAACAGATTGGCAATTTCACCATGGCAGTATTTTTGAATACTAAAATCAATTTCTTGAATGATGCTATCAACTTGTTCAGGAGTCATACCCAGCAAATCCGGAAACCAAAGAGCTGTGATCTTGGTGTCACGGGATATATCCATTTCAGGGGCTTTTTTGCCCTTTTTGGGTTGATAATAGCAAATCAGCAGGTCGCGTTCGGCTTGATCCAAATCTTGAGCGAAAATGGGTAATAAATGCTTCAGTGATAGATAACTGATGATATTCTGTAAGTTGTCCGGTTGTTCCAGCTCTTTACTAAGTTGAATCTTCTTGAGTCGCGCATTGAGCAAATAGGTTTCCAGTAGTATTTGGTCACCCTTTTCAGACTTTTCCGTTAATTCCTGGAGTAATTCTTTCAGATTCCCCTTTTTGAGCTCGTTTTTAGTTACAACACCGGTACCTCGTAGCAGCTGTGTTACATTGGAAGATTTGCGGGAATTCTCAATATTGCTGATCAGAAGCACGTGAAATTGCAGATCGGGCTGTTGTTCGAAGATGTTAGAGCAGACTTTTATATGCATAGAAAGCGGAGAGATTGTATCTATTATATTGATTTCAGCCTAATTTCAAAGCTAAACTTGGCGATTTATATAATGCTTCTTTCATTTTTTTTGTCAATGTCTTTTGGAAGGATTTGGGCTTAGGGCATTCAAAAGAGTGATTTTTTGTGCTAATATAATTAGATAAATTTTACAAACAAAAAAGCCATGAAAAATAAAAATATGAAAAAACTAGTAATTGGAGGTATAGCAACAGTGTTGCTACTAACTTCACCATTGGCTCTAGCCCAGGAAGGTGAAGAGCTCATTCCAGAAGGATCTATGACAGCAGAGGTTGATGCAGTCCCACCAGCTGATGTGGAAAATGTAAAAGCGATGGCCGGCGACGGAGCAATTACTCTTAGTTGGGACACTGCTACTGACAATGTAGGGGTGACCGGTTACAAAATCTATTACGGAACTACATCAGTTTCTGAGGATGAAGGTAGTTATACCGAAGGTCCTCTTGATGTCGGCAATGTGATCTCACATGAAATCAGTGGTTTAGATAATGATGTGTCTTACTATTTTGCGGTTACAGCATATGACGCAGAGGGTAATGAAAGCGAGTTCTATTCAATTGAAGCCAGTGCGACTCCTGAAAGTCTTGGTGGAGATGAAGATGCTGATGCTCCAAAAGTAGTAAAATCTGTGGCTACTACCAAAAACACTGTTTTAGTTACATTCTCTGAAAAAGTAGTTCTTCCAGCTGAATCATCTGAAAGTGCTTTCAGCATTCAGGAAGATTTAAGCGGAATGGGTCTGGAGATCATTTCTGCGGAAATGGATGAAGATGATCCTGATATGGAAACAATTAAGTTGACTACAGCCGATCAGGATTTAGGTACTACTTATATTCTAACAGCGGGAATCGAAATCCGTGATGATGCCGGAAACCCTATTGTAAGCGGAACAAGTGATACAGCTGCTTTCATCGGATCTGATGTTGAAGATCTAAAGCCGGCTGCAGCTGAAGAAACTGATAAAGAACCAGCTGATGCTACTGCTCCTGAATTTGTAAATGTAAGAGCACTATCCAATTCTCAAATCGAAGTTTCATTTACCGAACCAGTGGCTTTGAAAACAGATGCACGGGAAAACTTTATCGTAACTGAGGAATTGGATACTACTGCTATTATTAATGTTAATAAGGTAACTGTCGGTCCTTCTAGCATGATTATCACTTTGGATACTGATGAAATGCCGGCAGGTAAGTATAATTTGATTGCGGTTCAAGTTATGGATGATGCAGGTAATGAAATGGATATTGAAAAAAGTGCAACCAGCTTTGAAGTAGTCGATGCTGAGCCAATTGAAGAGCCTGAACTAGATGACGAGCCAGTAATTGATGATGTGTCAGTCCCAGAAGGAGCTGAAGATCTTGTTGCTAAGGTAATGGAGGATGTAGTGGTACGTCTATCATGGAATACCACTGAGAATATTTCAGATATTGCCAATTTGGTTGTCTATATGAGTCAAGATAAAGGCGCAACTTATGGAGATGGAATTATTCTTGGGACTGATATAATGGCGTATGACTTTGATAGCCTAAAAGAAGGAATGACTTACTATTTCAAGCTCACTTCACGTAATGCAACAGGTAATGAAAGTGAGGGTTTGGAAACATTCATTACTCTGACATTGCCTAAGACCGGTCCTGGTCTCGGCATTCTGCTACTGGGCTCAATGGGAGCCGGTGCAGTTCTATCCCGCAAAAAGAAACGAAAATAAAAATAAAAGAAAAGCCCCGGATCCATAGTGGAGATTCGGGGCTTTTTTTTATTTCCGCTTAATTCGTGAATGCTAGTTTTGCTGCATGACACGAATTTGGCTGGGGATTATGTTTGGGTACATCTTAATCTGCTTCACATTATGGGAGTTGTTGTTAGCTGGTGGCTTCAAAATATGGTTTTTAGATGTGGGGCAAGGTGACGCAGTGTTGATTGCCACACCCAGCTATGAATATGTTTTGATTGATGGTGGCCCCAATGACCAGGTGATAAACCGTTTAAGCGAAGTGTTGCCATTCTGGATTAATAGAATTGACTATTTAGTTTTGACTCATCCGCATGCTGATCATGTTAATGGGCTAGTGGATGTGATAAGAAAATATCAAATCTCAGGCGTAATTCTATCCGGGGCTGAATATCATAATGCTGCATACAAAACTCTGTTGGAAGAGGTATCAGGAGAGGTTATGATAGTTGACGGTAATTGGGATTTTGCTTTGGGAGAAGTAGTTTTCGATTTGATTTATCCGGACACCAGTCTACTTGGAGTTGCGTTTGAGAATATAAATGACAGTTCAGTGGTAATGCGGGTAATTTATGGCGATTTGTCTATATTTTTGAGTGGAGATTTGGAAGATGAAGCAGTTTTGGAGGGGTATGCACTGCTAGCAGATGTAATGAAAGCCGGGCATCATGGCAGTCGCACCAGCAATTCCGCAAAGCTTCTGGAGGCGATACAGCCAGGCACAGTAATAATTTCAAGTGGTGTGGATAATCAATTCGGGCATCCGGCAAGTGAAACTTTGCAACGATTTGAGAGTTTCGGTCTGGAGATTTGGCGTACGGACTTACAGGGTACAATAGAGGTATCCAGTGATGGAGAAGGCTATGAAATTAGGGATTTGAAGAAGGATTTAGAGCTCGACCCGAGTGATTTTGGCACCTAATGAAGAAAGTTTCTCTTCGATATTTTGATAGCCGCGATCAATATATTTGATATTGGAAATTTCAGTAGTTCCTTCCGCGGCCAAAGCGGCCAAAACCATTGCTGCACCGGCTCGAATGTCGATAGAAGCAATCGGCACACCCCGCAGTCGGCAAGGTCCAAAAATCATGGCTTGATGAGGATTAAGCATGGCTACTTTAGCGCCCATTTTTTCCAATTCAATCAGATAATTGAGGCGGCCTTCAAAGAGGGTTTCAAAGACATTGCTGACGCCGTCCGCTTTGGTCAACAAGACGGAAAACGGTGCCTGAAGATCGGTGGGAAAGCTGGGATGAACTGCTGTACGAAGCTGTTTGACCGGCTTGAGAGTTTTGGTTGGTTTGACGATGACAGCATTCTTTTCCAAGGTATAATTGGCCTCCATTTCATTCAATTTCTGCCAAAAACTGTCCAAATGACCAGTTGGAATTCCGGTTATTTTTACTTCACCTTTGGTGATGAGCCCTGCAATAGCATAAGTGCCGGCTTCCAGATAATCACCGGTGATAGTATAGTCGCCTCCTTTTAGATCCTTAACTCCATCAATTTGCAGATAATGCGTACCAATTCCCTTGATTTTGGCACCCATTTTGTTGAGGAAATGACACAAATCCTGGACATGCGGTTCTGCAGCGACCAGTTTGAGTATAGTTGTTCCAGGTGTGAGTGCAGCCAAAGTAATAGCGTTTTCAGTTGCAGTTACAGACATTTCCGGCATGAGAATTTGATTCGCTAGGAGCTTCTTTACTTTCAGATGAATGCGGGAATTAGCGGAAATAGTTTTGACACCAAGTTGCTCAAAGGCGTGTAAGTGCGCGTCGATAGAACGTTTACCCAAGACACAACCGCCGGGGAAGGGAAGATCCAGCTCGCCCAATCTGGCTAGAATAGGCCCGAAAAGGAGAATTGAACCGCGCATTTTATTGATTAAAGATTCATCAACCTTACCCGGCTTAAGTTCAGAGGCATCAATAGTCAAAGTTTGTTTTTCAAAGGTGGTTTTTACACTGAGTGAGTTCAGTATTTTGATAAAAGCATCGATGTCAGAAATTCTGGGGACATTGTGAAGGGTGACCGGCTTTTTGGATAAGAGCGCTGCACAAATGATAGGAAGGGCGGCATTCTTGGAACCGCTTACTTTAATAGTACCTGACAGTTTTTGCTGTCCTTCAATGATAAACATAATTCGGATATTTATTTTTCGGGGTTTATTATAAGATGTTGGAATCGATTTGAGTAGGGAAAATTAAACCAATTCCCGCAAAGTCGGTTTTCTGAACTGCATGGCTTCGGCAAGGTGTTCAGCGGTAACTTTGTTTTGTTGATTGAGGTCGGCCAGGGTACGAGCAATTTTGAGCAGGTGGATGGTGGAGCGCGGGGAGAAATTAATTTTTTGATGAATTTTGGCTAAATAGTCATCAGCCTTGGAATCTAGACGTAAAAAATGTCTAGCATGCTTACTGTCCAGATCGCTGTTAAGTTTGATTGAAGAGTTTTGATAGCGATGCTTTTGAATTTCACGGGCAATTTGAATGGCAGACCGTAAATTGTTTAGCTCACTCTGTTGCCCCATTTCGCTGAGATAAGCATTTGTCAGTTTGCTTAGATCCAGACGATGTCTATCTAATTTGACTGAAAGATCTATACGATCGAAGACTGGTCCGGACAACTTTTTTTGATAGGAGAGAATCTCTTGTTGTGTGCAGGAACATTTTATTTCAGGATCGCCATAATAACCACAGGGACATAGATTCATAGCAGCTACAAGTGTAAAAGCCGCAGGAAAAGTGCAAGTTAGATTGTTTTTGGAAAGATGGATTTGTTTTTCTTCTAGAGGTTGGCGCAGTGCATCAAGATTTTTTTTAGGGAATTCAGCTATTTCATCCAAAAAGAGAATCCCGCGATGAGCCAGTGATATTTCACCCGGAATTAAAGAGCCTGTACCGCCTAGCAATGAAGTCATACTGGAACTGTGATGAACCTGTCGAAAGGGCCTTTTTTCCAGGTTAAAATTATTTTGTCGGGTTTTATTGGCAGCAGAATAGATGCGTACGACTTCCAGAGCTTCGGATTGATTCAGAGGGGGAAGAATTTCGGAAAGTGCTTTGGCCAGTAATGTTTTCCCGATGCCGGGTGAACCTACGAATAATAGGTGATGGCCTGCGGCGGCACTGATTTGCAAAGCGCGCTTGGCAAGCTGCTGCCCCTGAATTAAACTGAAATCAAAACTTAGTTCTGAAAGTGGCTGCTGTCTAGCTTGATTAGGTCTAGGAATTATCTTTGTATTGTCGTTCAAGTGATCAATTAATTGGCTTAAAGTGCCAATAGGTACTATTTCAATTCCTCTGATCAAACTTGCTTCCGTGTAGTTTAGATCAGGAATATAGAGTTTATGAAAACCATTTTTTTGAGCGAAATCAGCGATAGTTAAGGTATTTTTGATTGGTCTGAGAGTACCGTCCAAGCCCAATTCTCCGCAAAAAACTGAATTAGTAAAACTAGCGGTATTAATTTTTCCGGAAGCTGCTAACAAGGCGATGGCTATAGGAAGATCAAAGCTGGGGCCCTGCTTGCGCAAAGAGGCAGGAGCAAGATTGATAATCTTTTTTTGGGTGGGATAGGAAAGGGAAGTTTTTTTGATGGCTGAACGGATTCGCTCCTTGGATTCCTGAACAGAGGCATCTCCAAGACCGACAATGGTAAAGCCGGGCAGACCGGGTAGAATGTCTGCTTCAACTTCAATGTGATGGCCTTCTATTCCTATGACTAGGCAACTATTAACTTTTGTGGGCATAAACATAATTACTAGATGCCAACATAGATCATCTCGATTAACAAAAGTTAAATTTTTCTTAAATTATGCTTTGAGGAATTGAAGTAGTTTAGTGAGACCTTTGCGCAGTGTCTGAGGATCCTGCAAAAAGCTAATCACAAAATAATTTCCGGGATAATTGTAATAATCACAGGGATGTAAGTAAACTCCCTGCTCTGAGATTAGACGTAAAATAAAATCTTCCAGATTCAGTTTTTTATGTTTCAATTCTACCATCAGGGAGACTCCTCCTTGAGCAGGTGTAAAAGAAAGCTTTTTTGATTTGGACAGCTTGGCTATGGTGGTGGATAGATTTTTTTCTAAGCGTAAACGCATTTTTTTGCGAAATTTTCGGCTATACTTAATAACTTCAGGAAGAACTGTCATGGGCAATTGACTGACATTAAGGAAGGTGTCAGCTAAATACTCAATTTCATTCATAAGTTCACTGCGTTGCTTATCCTTTCCGTGAAAAGTTAGCCAACTAATTTTGAATCCCGGTAAGGCGAAAGCGTATTGCAATGAGTTGATAGAAATAATTGATTGTGTTTTGGAAGCAGTTTCGAGGGCGGAATTTAATTGCTTATGATGGAAAACTAAATCACTGAGGCTTTCGTCTAAGATTAGAATTAAATCGTGTTTTTTACAAAGTGACAAAAGCTCTTTGAGATCCTTTTCTTGAATGATTTTTCCGGTGGGTAAATGGGGATTCTGCAATAAAATTGCTTTAGTTCTATTGGTAATCTTCATCGATTTGAAATCGATATCCCAGCTGCTTGTAGGGCTTAATTGATAGTCCTTCAGTTTTAGATCAATAAATGATGCAGCTTCGTCAAGATAAGGTGCGCGGGGAAGTGGGCAGAGAATGTCACCTCCCATATTGGCTATGGCTTTGAAAATATAGCTGTAGGATTCTGCAATGCTAGCAGTCAGCAATATATGTTCCGGGTCAATTTCCAATTTGCGCCGTTGATAGTATTTGGAAATAATTACTCTGGCTTCAATATCGCCTTTAGGGCTCGGATAATAATATGGATAGCGAAAAATGTTGATGAATGCAGTCTGAATGCGACGATCTTCAAGTAAATGAGGGAAATAAGTGAAATCAGGAAAAGAAAGGTTTAGCAGACTTTTTTTGTCATTTTGTCTCTGAGTTACCGCTTTTTGAATTTTGCTAATATCCATATTTTTAGATTAGAAGTTGAGTTTAAGACTGTAAACATTATTGTTAATGAGTGCTAAAATTTGATCAGGTTGATTGGAAAGTTCAATTCGATCCGGTGGTGTTAAACTACTAAAAGTAACTAATACACTTTCTGACATATCAGTAAGATTAAGTCTTTTTAGTCTAAAACCCTGATTTAATGCTTCAGCATAAATTAGCGATTGTTCGCTTAGAATCAGAGTTGCCTGCAATGTAGTCTGCATCGGAATAGTTTCCAATTGATCAGTAATAGTATCACCTAGGGCAATCTTATCGACTAGAAGACTTGGGTCACGATATTCTACTAAATATCCGGTGTCACTAAGCCAGTTGAAATCGTAAATTGCTGCTGCCGTCAATGCTTTTTGCCGCTGCTGCAATTCCAAATCAATAATATATAGATTGTGTTCATCCGGGGAACCTTGATCAATAATGGCTACTTTTAGCTGCTTGGGTGATACGATGATTTTAGCTTGGTCGATGTACTGCAAAAATCCGGCCAAACGTTTTTGATTGTAGAATTGCTGCTTGGCCTCAAGTTGATCGGCTGTTGATTCCTGATCAAGAATTAATTCATCAGTGGGTGATATTTTTACCAGTGGTTGATTCTTAAACAGCCGTGACCTGATCAAGGCAAAAACACTTTGTCCTCCCGGTGCAAAACTGAATTGATCTCCTGTTTCCAGAGGAAATCTACTGGATGATGATTCCGACTCAAAGGAATAGGCCAGCATCTCACTACCTGTATCTATGATGATGCGCTCATCAGCAAGTTGAAAATTCTGATAATTTGGATGCGAATTGAGAATTAGTTTTAGCGTGTTCCAATCGGAAACTCGAAAATTAAGCGGCATTAGGGCAGCTTTGAGATCAAGATTGTCCGGGTTCCAAGTGCTCAAGACGCTGGATTCCGGGAGTAGCTCCAATTGTGGTTTTTCAGTTGTTTCACCAAAAAATGGGATTGTTATGCTGAGAGATTTAGCCTGATATCCATTTTTGGTAATTTCAATGAAATAGTCTCCGGGTGCCAAACTGATTTCACAAGGATTGGCATCACAATCAAAACTGCGATAACCTCCAATGTTTACGGTATATGAAGGCTCCAGTTCAATCAGTAATGTCCCTTTGTTAAAAAAGACGGCAAAAATCAATAACAGAATTCCCAGGAATACTATTAGTCCTAAAACTGCAATTTTCAGTTTGGGAGTTATGACTAGGTTCATCTCAAGGATAAGTTTTTATAGTGTATGATGTTTGTTTTGCATTGATCTAAGTTTATAGCGATTAGATCAATTTGTAAATTAAGCCAGTTGTGATCAGATTGACTAATAAAAATTGTAGCAGTTTTAAAAATTGCCTGCAGCTTCCGTCGACACAAAGCTTCAGCAGGATGACCGAAGCTATTTGAAACTCTGGTTTTCACCTCAATTATATGTAAAATTTCATTTCTGGAAGCCATAATGTCAATTTCTCCAAAGCGAGAATGAAAATTAGTGCCAATTATCTGATAGCCTTGTTTTTTCAAATAATCTACTGCGATTTTTTCGCCTCTTAATCCAATTTTTCGACTGCTGGACATTGTTAAAATCATGAAATATTGGTCTGGCTAGTCAAAATGCCAGAAGAATGTTTTGTTTTGATAAAATATAGTTAAAATGTGGTGGCAAATTAGGTGAAAAAATATGCCATGGCCAACAATGATAAACTTTTGCGGGTTCCTCCTAATTCGATAGAAGCAGAAAAAGCTGTTTTGGGCTCACTGTTAATCGATAAAGATGCAATTATTAAGATTGCCGACTTGTTGAATGTAGAAGATTTTTATCAGGATATTCATGGCATAATTTATCAGGCTATTCGAGATTTGTTTGATCGTCGTACACCGATTGATCTTTTGACAGTAACGACAAATCTTGAGGATAAGAAACAATTGGAATTAATCGGTGGGGCTAGTTATTTGGCGCAGCTAACAAATGAAGTCCACACTTCCACACATATTTATAACTATGCTCTAATTGTTAAACAAAAATCTACTTTGCGCCGCTTAATTAAAGCAGGAGATTTAATAACCGGACTGGGATATAACGAAGAAGAGCCACTGGAAGTTCTTTTGGAGCAAGCGGAAAAGGCGATGTTTGCGGTTTCACAAACTTCAATTAAAGATAAATTCGTGCATATTAAAGAAATCTTGAATACAACTTATGACAAGATTACTGAATTGCACGATCCGGCTACCAAGGATAAATATAAAGGTGTGCCGACCGGCTTCAGCGATTTGGATCATCTTTTGACCGGTTTCCAACCTTCAGACTTGATTATTCTGGCTGCCCGTCCGGCAATGGGTAAAACTGCTTTTTCTTTGAATATAGCTCAAAATGTGGCTAAAACAGGTCAGACAGTCGGAATTATTACTTTGGAAATGAGTAAGGAGCAGTTGGTGGAAAGAATGTTTAGTTCCCTACTGGAAGTTGATTCCTGGAAATTGAAGACCGGCCGATTGGAGGAAGAAGATTTTATGCGTATCGGTTCAGTGATGGATGACTTGTATCAAATGAATATTTATATTGATGACTCGGTGGGCAATTCAATTGGAGAGTTGCGATCGAAAGCACGACGCCTGCAGATGGAGCATGGCTTGAATTTTCTAATCATTGATTACTTGCAATTAATGAGCACAGGTACTAATTCTCAAAATCGTGTTAATGAGATTTCAGAGATTTCCCGGGCATTGAAGAATTTAGCCCGTGAATTACGTATTCCGATTTTGGCTTTGAGTCAGCTTTCCCGTGCGGTGGAGATGCGGCCGGTTAAAATCCCACAATTATCAGATTTGCGTGAATCCGGAGCAATTGAGCAAGATGCTGATATCGTGATGATGCTCTATCGTGAAGAATATTATGAAGAAGATACTGAGCGCGTGGGAATGACTGATGTGTTTATTCGCAAACATAGAAGCGGCCCGGTAGGTAGGGTGGAACTTACTTACAAAAAAGAACGTATGAAGTTTTATTCTGTGGAAAAGAACAGAAGTTTTCAACCGGGGGTAGTAGACTAGTCCTTAAGACGTTGGACTACTGTGATCTGTCTGGTGGAGAGTATATTGCCTTTAGTGTCACGAAGGTTTTTGAGCAGCACTCCGTAATGCTCTTCATGCTGATTGGTTTGCCCTTCAAGATTAAGAAAAATATCTTTGGAAGTTATCTCGACATTTTTGATGATGATTTGATCGGTTGTTTCGGGGCTATTAACGTTCAAATCGATTACTTCGTAAGTGAAAGGGTCTTCAGCGTGGCTGAGGTTGAGATCTTCATTAAAATGCAGCGAAATTTGATTCAGGTGGTCATTTGATTGTTTGACTAGTCGGGGTGGATAAGTGTCAGGTAAAATAACCAACTTCAGTTGCAGATCATGGGAGAGTATTCCTTGAAAAAAGGCGATATTCTCTTTGGTATGGAAGTCTTCACTTTGCAGTGTATAACCGCGAGGCAGCTCAATGATAATAGTATAAAAATCTTCCGTACCGGATTGTTTAATCAACTGAAGCGAATATGTTGAGTCTTCAATGTGGGAATATGGTATGGTCCAGGACTTTTCAATAGTCGTTCTCTCACCCGGATTTAGTTTAACGATTTGATCGGCGACTTGATCTTGTGGGGAATTGTAAAAGCGAAAATAGCCGGAATAAGGACCGGACAAGGGGATGTTTTCAATGCCGTAGTGATAAAGGTCAAGGCTAAGAGTAGCTTTAGGATCGGTTTTGGCTTGCAAGTTTTCTTCGGTAATTAGTAGATGATAAGTGATATTTCTTTGTAAATAGCGATCAGATTTCATGCCACCAAGATTGGCCTCCACAACTGCTAAAAAATCTCCCGCTAATTCGGGCCAGGCACCTGTCCAGTCATTCTTTTTGGCAAGATTTTGGAGAGATGGCTGGTCGAAATAAAGCTGAATTTCCTTTTGATCGAGATTCTCAGTGATGATGTCCGATAGAGGACGAATGAGTAGAGGATTTAAAATGACTTTGCGAATAATTGCCGACGCTAGTGGCTTAAGAATACCTTTTCGATTAGCCAATTGTTCCTTGTTATGACGATCTATGTCATTTACCGAATTGGTAATTTCTTCAAACAGATTGTGATGATTGATTTCACGGCCATCAAGGTAAAATGGTCCCAGAGCTTCAACTACATCATGCAATACATTTAAATTGACAGCAATTATTCCATCAAAATTCTGATTTGGCTGAGTCAGATTAAAGAGGTTTTGCAATTCTTGAGCAGTTTGGGGGAAATCTGCTTGATAATTTCCGTCACGGAAGGTGTAGCCTTGATACCATTCATTGGCCAGCAATTGTTCCATTGGATAGGGTGGTTCCTGATAAGGATGTTCATCAATGTCACCGTAAACATCTTCAATTTGTAAATTGGAAGGAATACCGGAAGTAAATTGGAGGTGAGCAAATGAAGAGATGAATCCTCCGCTGGGTCTTAATTCATTGTTATTTTGAAAAATGATCAAGTAGTTTTTCTGTCCAAATGGAAAGCCCGTAATTTGCATGCTATGGGGAAGAAAGACGCGAAGGCTACCCAAAGCGGCAATGACAAAAAGGACAATAAAAAAAAGTACTCCAAAAATAATGCTGAGCAATTTGGCATGCTTTTTAAGGAATTTGCCCAAGTGTGAAAGCTTTTTCATTTACTTTTCAGATTGTCTGTTAGGTTTCATAATAGGGAAAAGTACCGTATCTTTGAGGTTTTCCTGATTAGTCAAAAGAGCAACGAAGCGGTCAATGCCCAGTCCCCACCCACTCATTGGCGGCATACCGTGCTCCATGGCATATAGATAATCTTCATCCATAGGCATGGCTTCTTCGTCACCGGCGGCTTTGGCGGCAGCCTGGCGCTCCAGACGATCCCGTTGATCCAACGGATCGACCAGCTCGGAATAAGCATTAACAATTTCCCAACTATTAACCAAAACCTGAAAGGAATCTGCCAGGCGAGGCTCATGGTCATTGCGGCGGGCCAAAGGTTTAGTATCAACTGGATGTTTGATTACAAAACAAGGTTGAATCAGTTTGGGGCGGGCAACTTTTTTATAGAGAGCATCGCATAAATTTCCATAGCCGAAATTTTCAATATTCTCAATTTTTATACCGAGATCAGAAATCGCAACGCGCAAAGAGCCAGCATTTCCAAAATGATCCAGCACGTCGATACCACAATTGTCTTTGATCAGCTCGACAAAGCTGTGTCGGGGCCATTTGTTTCCAAAATCTATTTTCTGCGGATTCCCTTCTCTATCATTGATTATCAATTCAAGCGTGCCCATGGAAGACTTGATGACATGCTTGAGCAGCTCTTCGGTGAAATCCATATTATCTTCGAAATTCCAGTAGGCTACATAGTATTCGAGCATGGTAAACTCCTGCAGATGGCTAGGATCAATCCCCTCGTTACGGAAGTTTTTACCCAATTCATAGACTTTTTCGAAACCACCAATGACGCATCTTTTCAGGTATGTCTCGGGGGCAATGCGTAGGAACATGGGAATGTCGAGCGCTTTGTGATGAGTTGTAAAAGGTGTGGCAACCGCTCCCGAGGCGACGGATGTTAGTATGGGAGTCTCCACTTCGTCAAAGCCGTGGTCATCCAGATAGCGTCTAAACTCTTTAATTATGTGGCTGCGAAATTTAAAGCGCTTAAAAGTTTCCGGATCGGAAAGCAAATCCAAGTATCGATAGCGATATTTGGTTTCCCGGTCGGAAAGTCCATGAAACTTTTCCGGAAGCGGGCGAAGCGTTTTGGAGAGAAGGTCAAAATCTTGAACCAGCAAGGTAGTTTCACCATGCTTAGTAACGAAAAGATCACCTTTTACCCCGACAAAATCTCCCAAATCAATTTTCTTGAGTAATTTATATTTATCCTTGCCCAGAACATCCTGCATGAAGCAAATTTGGATACGACCCGATTTGTCCTGAAGCTGAGCGAAAGTCAATTTCCCATGGGGACGCATCAGCATTAGCCGTCCGGCCAGACTGAATTCCGCCTTAGGAGCTTCCAAAATTTGATCCAATTCTTTGGTTACACCATCAGTTTTGGTCGATTGAGCAGAGTTGTTTCGCTCAAAACGTTCTTTGTAGCCTAATTCATTAATTTGCTGCAGATCTTTGAGTTTTTGCTGTCGTTCGGCAAATTCATTATTAGGGCTTTGATTGGAGTCCGACATGAATAAAATATTATTGTAGGCAAAATATAAAGAAAAGCGCCTCCTGAAGCAAATTTAAATCGGCAATTAAACCAGGAGTAACATAATTCCTCCGGCAACCAAGGGGATGATTAGATTATCATCCAGATATTTAAGTTTCTTTTGTGGTAAATAGGCTTCAACCAACATGGCAAAAAAGGCTGCGGTGAAGGCAATTTGAAAACTGACAAAGTACATCGCACCCAGTGTGGAGAAAACAATAGCGATGATTATTCCCTCCAACTTCTTGTGTTTGCGGAAAGGGACATTTATGCGACCGACATAGCGACCGATTAAATGTGATACTGAATCTCCTATAGCCATAATGGTTATAGCGGCCAGTGCAATATTTTGCGGAAACAATTCTAAAGCTACAAATGCTCCGAAAAGTAGAAAAAATGCGCCCTTGCCGGGAAATTTTTCCAGGTCATGGGGACGTTCAAAAGTTTGCAGCAAATAAGTGGTAATGGGCAGATGATATTTTTTCTGTAGGATCACCACGATAGCTCCGAACACCAGCATGGCAAAAATAACGCCGCTGTTGATCAAACCATAGTGTACAAGCAAAACTACGCTCAAACCAATCAACAAATGAGCTATCTGACGGCGCATTTCAAGTTTGTCCTTGATGTGAAAAAAGAGCCAATCGGTAAGGTGATGATTCTTCTCCAGATAAAAGATGCTTTTAGCGCTGATATAGCCGATAATTCCACCGGCCAGCAAATCTGAAAGCGTGTGAACGCCCAGATAAAGCCGACTGTAAATAATTAAGAAAAGGCTAACAATCAGCAATATTTTGAAGATTTTGCGGGTTTTGAGAAAGTGTAAAAATGGAATTATAGCTATGCAAAGCGCTGTGTGAATGCTGGGAAAGGAGTAACCTTCAGCCAAAACTAGTCCCTCGGGGCGGGGAATCTGAAAGAGCACTTTGCCGAGATAAGCTAATTCAAAGGCAATAGCCAGACTGATAGCGAAAATGGGCAGCAAATGGTGGTTGCGGTGGAAAATGAGCAAAGTGGTCACAGTTGTTAGAATCAAGATTAAGCCAGAGTCGGAAATAAACTGGAAAAAGCCGGTCAGAGTGATGCTATGGGGCTGAATTTGCAGGAATAAATAATCGAAAAAGAAACTGACTAGCAGTAAAACTGCCATAGTCAGCAATATGTATTTCTCACTTTTGTGGAATGTCTGAATCAATTTAGTTAATTAATCGATATCTAATGCTGTGCGTCAATCATAGATTAGATTAATAAATATGAAAAATGCTTTTTTTTTGAGCAGAATTTTGCAAGTATGTAGGTCATGACTAAACAACAAAATTATCAGAAATTTATTTTTGAAGACTACGATTTGAATCGTGAAAAAGGAGAGATTAAAATGCGATTTAGTTTTGACGATCAATTACAATTTGAAGAAAAGGTCACCTTTCCGACAGAGGGTATAAATTGGGATAAGGTAAATGTGAAAGCTTTGAAATTGGCACTGGACAATTTACATTTGATTGCAGGGATTAGCTATTATAAAGCTTATTGTCCTAGGCAAATTGAATTGCGCAGTCAACAGCTGAATCAGGAACAGGCAGTATTTTGGAACAGAATTTATGAAAGAGGATTGGGTGAATTTTTTTATCAAAATCAAATAGATTTCAGAGGTCTTTTAGCATTCCCCTTCTCTAAAGAGATAAATGAAGTAAAACCTGAGGAGTTGAGTTTAACAAAACGGAGTTTATTACCGATCGGCGGGGGTAAGGATTCGCTAGTATCAGCGGGGATGCTTCAAAGAGGCTCTGAAGATTTTACTTTAATTAGTCTGAGAGATGCGCAACCAATTAATGATACTGCAGAAATTATCGGCAAACTCCGACTGATTCTGAATCGTGAACTGTCTCCCCTACTGTTTGAATTGAATGATCAAGGGGCTTATAACGGACATGTTCCTATTACAGCTTATCTCTCATTCCTGTTTGTAGTGTGTGCAATTCTATATGATTATCAGAACATCATTTTTTCATTAGAGAAATCTGCCGATTTCGGTCAATTGATGTATTTGGGTCATGATATAAATCATCAATACTCCAAAAGCTATGATTTTGAAGAGGATTTGAGTGATTATTTAAAAGCTTATGTAAGTCCGGAAATTAAAGTATTCAGTCTGTTGAGACCGTTTTATGAGCTTAGAATTGCCAAGATTTTCAGCACAAGCAAGGATTTGGATAAGTTTCTAGAAGTGTTTAGCAGTTGCAATACCAATTTTAAGATCAAAAGAGATAAAGGTCAGACTTTGTGGTGCAGAAAATGTCCTAAATGTGCATTTGTTTTTGCGATTTTGGCTCCATTTATCGATGCGGGGAAATTGCAGGCTGCATTCGGTGAAAACCTGTTTGATGCAGATATTTTGCTTGACACCTACCGGGAGCTAATTGGTATTAAAGATCATAAACCTTTCGAATGTGTTGGCACTCCGGAGGAAATGCTGGTAGCATTGAATTTGGCAAGTAAAATGAAAGCTTATAAAAATACCAAAGTTATTCAAATGTTCCTGAAAGAGTTAGCTCCACAAGTGGAAAGATTTGATTTAATGACTGAAGAAGTGATGAAAATTCATGGTAGCGCCAATATTCCGCAACATTTTCAAACTATACTTTATGAATTCAGCTAATGAAAATAGATGACTTGAAAAATCGCCGAGTTTTAATTTTAGGTTTGGGAAAGGAAGGAATCTCCAGCTTGAAATTTTTGCGTGAATTGATGCCTGAACAAACAATTGGGGTGGCAGACCTAAAGAAGTTGGATAGTTTTTCCGATGAAGTTAAGGAGCTAATTCAAAAAGATGCCAATTTAAAACTACATCTGGGAGAACAGTACTTAGATGCCTTGGTAGATTATGATATGATTATTAAATCTCCGGGCATTAATCCTCGCCTGTATGGAATTGAAAAAGCTTTGGAAAGAGGTGCTATTCTGACTTCCAATACCAAATTGTTTTTTGAGAATCGTTTGGGAAAAATAATCGGTGTAACCGGTACAAAAGGTAAAAGCACCACGTCGACTCTGATTTATGAAATGCTACGCAGAGCCGGTTTTAATACAAACTTGATTGGCAATATCGGACATTCAGCATTGGACTTTTTGAAGACAGACGGAGCTGATCGGTATTATGTTTTTGAGTTATCCAGCTATCAATTGGAAGATTTTAACTATTTTCCGGATATTGGGATCTTTTTGAGTTTTTTTCCCGATCATCTGGATTATCATCGTTCTGAAGAAAACTATTTTGAGGCTAAAACGCATTTATTCAGCAATATGCCCGCTACTTCATTATTCGTTTACAATGGAAGAAATCCTAAAATCAACGAATTTGCCAAGACTGTTAAGGCCAGAAAGATTGACTTTTTAAATACCGATCACGGACTACTAATTAAACAAATTCATGATGATCACGTGCGAAAAATTAATTTGGGACGGGATTTCATTTTAAATAAAGACAAAGTAAAACTAATTGGAGCTCATAATCTGGAGAACATTATTTGCGCTATCAGAGTGGCTGAGGAGCTTAAAATAGATCAAGAAATCATTCACGAAGTGATTGAAAATTTTACTACTCTAAAGCATCGACTGGAATATGTGGGTGAATATAACGGAATATATTTTTACAATGACTCACTGTCTACGACTCCCGAATCTACAATTGCAGGGATAAGAAGTTTCAGCGGGAAAATTAATACTTTAATTTTGGGTGGCAAGGATCGGGGCTATGACTTTTTGGAGATGGCTAAAGTAATTTTGGAGGAGCGCGTGGAAAACCTGATTTTGCTTCCAGAAAGCGGTAAAAATATTTGGTCAACAGTTTTCCAGTATCATGAGTCTTTAGAAAATGATCACTTTTTGCCTCGGCACTTTTTCGCAGATTCGATGCAGGAGTGTGTTGAGAAGGCTTATCATGTCACCAAGACCGAAAAGGTATGTTTGCTGTCTTGTGCTTCGCCAAGCTTTGGTATGTTTAAAGACTATCAAGATAGGGCTGATCAATATATTAAACAAATAAAATTGTTAGCCTAAACGGTTTGTAGTAAAGTTAGCTCATGATTAAGTTTGTTAAGAGCCTCAATTCCGACCAGGTATTTGTAATAAGCTTTATAGTTTCCGGCTTTTTGATTGGATTGTTGGTTGTGGCACAGTTTCAAAGCTCGGTTTCTGCAAACACGTATTTAGCTGATGAAATCAATGCACAGGCTGATTTGATTAGTTATTTGGATCAAAAACAGAATCTACTTAAAACCAAAATAGCCAATTTGCGTTTGCAAATTGATGAACAGAGCAAACAACTGGACTTAGGTAATGAAACAGGGTTAATCGGGAAATTGGATGCCATGAAAGATGTTTTGGGGCTATCCAGAATTGCCGGTAGTGGCGTAGAAATTACCTTAAATGAAGCCGGTGAAGATGAAGCCTCTCTGATTTATGCAGCAGACCTGAGAGATTTGGTCAATGTGCTTAGAACCGCTAATGTCGAAGCAATAATGATTAATAATCAACGGATTGTCAGCTCCAGTTCAATAAACTCTATTGGAAATACAATTTTGGTAAACAGAACCAGAATTGCCAAGCCTTATACAATCAAAACTGTTGGAGACGTGCAAATGATTTTAAAGCGCCTAAGCGATCAAAACGCCTATCCTGACTTATACAAACGTATTCAGGATGGCAAGATCGAGTTTAATGCTGAACGTAAAGACAGTCTGGTTATTTCAGTATTTGACGGTAATTTTATTCTTGATCATGCCAAAAGTAAATAAAAAATGGATACAATACGGAATTCTACTTACCATCGGATTAATAATCGGTACTGCTTTTGTGTTTCAGTCTAAGTCAGTGAATGAAGCTACGCAAAGAGTCAATCGTGAAGTAAGAATTAATATTTTTAAAGAAATTGAGGTGCTGCTGCAAAGTAATGAAGACTTGAGGATGCAGATTGATAAATTAGAAGAAGAAAAAAAGAAAGGTAGTGACAGGGAGAATGCTATTGCCAATTTGAAAAAGCAACGAGAATTATATCAAATTCTTTTAGGTGAAATTGATGTGAAAGGGCAAGGTGTACTGATTAGTATTGATCAAAATTTACAGGCTTTATGGTTTACTGACTTAATAAACGAGCTTTACACATCTGGGGCAGAAGTAATTAGTATTAATGGAAAACGTTATGCTGACCCTTATCTGGGCTTTGACAATATGCCTAATGGGCAGATCTTGTTTGGAGAAGAAATGATTATTCCACCTTATGAAATTAAAGCCATTGGTGATACTGACGTATTGTATTCAGCTTTAAATCAAAGCGGAGGTTTTGTTGATAGAATAAATAAATTTCTGCCTGAGCATCAAATCGAAATTGAAAAACAAACCAATATGGAAATCTCCGTAAATTAAGTTAGTGGAAAGATTAACCAAAGTGGCTGCAATAGAAACAGAATAATTAGTATTATCAGGAAAACCCGCTTGTTAAGACGTTCCTGGCTAAGCTTATAATCAACTTGTTTAAGCTCGTTTTGCTTGTTACTAAAATCAATTAACAACTTTTCGGTTTCATCCTCGAAGTCTTTAATAACTGTTTCAAGACTTTCTCTCTTTTCTTGCTCTTTGAGCATAGCCTTTTTGTAGTCCAGCAATGGTACACTTTCCTTGAGCATCCCCTCTAATTGACCTACACGATAATTCGCTCCTTCAAGTTGCTTTTGCTTACTCTTTAGCTCTTCTTGCAATTCTTCAAACAACTTTCTGTAGACCGCCTTGGATTCTGGTTTGCTTTTGGGATCAGGTACATTCTCATCATTGATCGGAATATCTGTTGTAATAAGATTTGACTTAACAGGCTGCTTGAAGTCCCCTGTTCTTGGAGTAATCCCCTTTTGCTTGAGAATCGGTTGAAGATCTTTGAGATGTATAAAAACCCGTCCACCAATATTCTTGATAGGAAATTTGCTACTTTTGATATATCTATCAACAGTTCGAATTGATAGGTTGAGTAACTTAGCTGCCTGCTTGCGATCTAATACTTCCATTTGGATGTTATTCGTCCAGATTATAACAAGACAATTGTCCACTTGTCTATAGACAAGTGTCTACTTATATTTATTTTAATTCAGCCATATTTAACTTTGTCTATAGACAATTGTCTACTTGTCTATAGACATTTGTCGCTGAAGTAGACAGTGACAAGCTATGGTAAAATTAGAATCTTTTTGGCTTTTTAATAAGCTTTTTGAAGAATAGACTGACAACTTGTGTCTATAGACTGGACAAAGCTGTCGACTTGAGATTGTCTA
The DNA here is from genome assembly GCA_964424075.1 of uncultured Candidatus Peribacteria bacterium. Classification (GTDB taxonomy): domain Bacteria; phylum Patescibacteriota; class Gracilibacteria; order UBA1369; family UBA1369; genus CAYRGY01. The sequence goes on along the minus strand of CAYRGY010000005.1, from coordinate 65,064 downwards.
CCTTGTCGACACTAAAATCTAAATTCGTTTTATTATAAATAAAACTTAAATGTCTACTGCGTAGACAAAATCTGATAAGTATCAGTAGACAGTTTTGACATTGATACTGTTATTATCTTGTTTTATGGCTTGAGGACTTATATAATTGTCAGGTCACTTATTATGAAATGAAAATAAAAAATATAATACAGACTATAGTAGTATTGTTGACCGTATTATTTCCAGTTTATGCAGCACAGGCTCAAGTTATGCTGAATAGGGGAGAGGCTGTCGATCAGATAGTGAAGTATTTTGAGCTTGAAACTAGAAGGGGTGATTATTTGCAAAGTTGTGATATTGAATTGGAATTTTGTTTGTTTGATTTTCTGGCCAGGACAGATTTTGTTGAATATAGAATGGAGCCGCTAATTCTTTTTCCGGATGTCTATCCTGCCCATCCGGCTTATCAGTCAATTAATTTGGCGACTAAATTGGGCTTAATTAGTGGCTACTATGCCGAGACAAATAGCCCTTTCAAGCCACAAAATGGGATTACTAAAGTGGAAGCTTTAAAAATAGTGATGGGCGCTGCTGATTTGATTTCCTGGAGGGAAAAATTTGAAATGAGTCAAGAATGGTTAGGATTGGAGAATAGCTACAATCAATTGGCAGCTAGTTCAGAATCCATGCAATTGGTGGCCAATTTAGCAACTAGCTTGGACGAATGGTGGAAAGCCAGATATATTGTGGCAGGTGCAGAAAAGCAAATAATCTCAACAAGCGGGAGTTTTAATCCCGACCAGGGTATAACTGCTCAAGAACTTCAGATTATGCTGGAAAACACCAATGTATATTTAGCAAATAACGGTGAGACAGATAGCGCGCAAGTTAACCTTTCAGGAGATTCAAAACTCCAAGCCAAGCATTGAAGAGGTCAAAAGTAAGGCCAAAATGCCTGTTACTGTTGTGGCTGACAATATAAGAAGTCTCTATAATTTGGGATCGATATTTCGTACTTCTGATGCAGTTTTATTGGAGAAAATCTGCCTTTGTGGCATCAGCGGTTGCCCTCCCAATGTGGAAATTGAGAAAGTGGCCCTGGGTGCTACGAATACAGTGGAATTTGAATATTTTGAGTCCAGCGAAGAATGTGTGCGAAGTCTCAAGAAAAGGGGACTAAAAATATATGCGCTGGAAATAACTGACCAAAAGATACAATATGACCAGCTAGAATATCAGTTTCCGTTAGCGCTTATAATCGGAAATGAAGTGGAGGGAGTGAGTGATGAAGTTATGAAATATGTAGATCAGGCAATCTTTATTCCTATGAGAGGAAGGGCTAATTCACTTAATGTATCTAATGCCCTAGCTGTATGTCTTTATAAAATTTCTGAACAATTTTATGCAAATCATTAAGTTGGACATCAAAAGAGTAGAGCCATGCTATCTGAAAAATCGGGAATTTGAGGCCGTTTTGAGAAAGGCTTTGCAAGTGATTGCAGAAGCAAAAGAGTTGGCAGAATTGAAGCAATTCTATGGACTTAAGACGGGGATAATTGAGTTGGTAATAACTGATGATGATGATATTCAGCAATTGAATTATATATATAATAATAAGAATAAGCCGACAGATGTGCTGTCATTTTCTTTTATGCGTGAAAGGCAATTTCCCGGCCATAGTGATTTAATTGGACAAATAGTAATCTCGATGGATACGGCGAGGAATCAGGCTAAAAAGTTAAAAAATAATCTAAAATCAGAGCTATTATTCCTATTTATCCATGGATTTTTGCATATTATCGGTTTGGATCATCAATCAGAAGCGGAATATGAGCAGATGTACGACTTGCAGGATTTAATTATTCAAAGGAATTAGGCTGGTTGATTTTCCCAATTGGCTGTTTTTTTCTTCAGAAAATTCACTTTTATTTGGTGGGAATCCCGCACGATTATCCAATTGGCGGTAATTTCAACTATTGACTTTATGGAAACTATTTTTCGTGAAACTTTTAATATACCGAGAAGTTTGCGATGAATAAAAATACTGGTTAAAAAGTATTTTCGAGTATCTACCAAATAATCAGTAACATATCCTAAAAATTGGCCGGATTCAGTTTTTACTTTTTTGCCTAGGATGCGGTTATTTAAGCTATTGGCCTGACTAAGTCTGACTATTTCATCGATAGTATGAAATTCATAGTCGTGTTCCAACTGAACAAAATCTTTGCGCCAATGTTTGATATCAAGCGGAACCAAGATGTTTGCTTGAGGCTGATTAATCAAAAAGGCCAAGACCTGACCATTTTGAATGTTAAAAAGTGGACGTCTGATAGTAGCAAGAGGCTTTTCTTCCAAAGAAATTAATGGCTTGTTTCTGATTTGGCTCGCTAATTCCTGCATGAGCATATTCTCTCATAAATAGCCCTAAAATTACAATTAGAATAGATTTGACTCTTATAGCGGCTTGCCCTAAAATTCAGTGGCTACGCATGAGCGCAGGCGAAGTGCGGTGCGAAATTGCATATAGCGGGGTGTGGCGCAGTTGGCTAGCGCGCATGGTTTGGGACCATGAGGTCGGAGGTTCGAGCCCTCTCACCCCGACCAGTTGGTATACTACTCAGATTTAGGAGTAGGATATTTTGGAAGTAAAAAATCGAGAACGTTTTGCTCTGAAGCTGAATCTCTACCGAATACCACTAGGTCCAATTCCTGCTCAAATGCCTCTCTGAAACCAATAAAACTGTCCATTTCTTCTCTGGGAGAGCGAGGAGGATTGGTGGAAGGTGGTGCTGGTGGGAGATCTGACATGCTGCTTATATCAGAAAATATTTCTGAGGCTCTGCCATCAGAATTGATGCGATAATTGGGTAGACGGAAATCTAAAGGGGGAATACGTTCGGGGTTGTCTTTTCCTCTACTCATTTTTACTCTTTGGCGGAACCAAGCTTCAATCAATTCCTTATTAACACTTAATTTGCAGGCAAACTCCTGTCTTTTATCTCCATATACACCCATTATTTGTTGAATTTTAGGTGCCTTGCGTACATTTTCAATAACATCGAAGATTCTTTGATAAATCTTGACAACATGATCTTGATAGTACATGCAAAAATGATGGTTTGATGGATCAAAATCTGTGTTTAAAAAGCCTATTCCTCTCATAGTGTATTTTTCAGATCTTTCCTCCTGTCGGGATTTTGCTTCCGGATCAAAACTGAGGAAAAGGTCTTTTACTTGGGCAAGATAGATGGCATGATACCAATTTTTTTGAGGATCTAAATCATCCTCGGTATGAAAAATGTCAACTAGATCAGCATTAACAACACTCATACGAAATTCCTCTTTGATTTCCCTTTTGATTGTTTCAACCGGATCACCACCATCTTCGGGATTCATTCTTCCTCCGGGCAATGTATAAATACCATTGGCAGTAATTTCTTTAATTATTTGTTTTTCCTCCATTAAGTCATGGAAACTTGCGAGTAGTATCTGATAAGCATCTTGGCTGCTAGATTCCCTATCATTGCCCTCAAATTCTTTGGGTCGAGACAAACCCAGATCATTCTGAGTCTGCCTAAAGGCATGATTATGCTCTTTAATTCTATTGTTTATAATCCGTTTTTTCACTTCTCGTCCCAACAAATAACCCATGGAAGTAGGGATGAGAGCAGCATAGCGAATATTCTCTTCATTTTGCTCAAGAGCTGACAATTCAGTCTGTAAGTCTCTATTATCTCCAGGTTTGTTCATGGTAGGGTTTTAGTGGTGTATAATCGTATATTAAGCCTGTTTTGTCAATATTTTATCACATACAAAAAAGACCCACCAATAGATGGGTCCTTATTTTTTGTCTAGGTAGTCTTATGCATCTTGTCCTGTACCAGCACCAAGGATTGTGTTGACGAAAGCGAATGATAGTAGAATGATCACAATACCGATAACTGCGTAAAGTAGAATGGTTTTACCTTTCTTAGCTTTTTCAGGTTCACCACCGGATGTTAGCACCATAATACCTCCGTAAATAACCAGAAGTACTGCTAGAAGTCCGAGGAATCCTAGGAAAAAGTTAACAATGGTAAGGATTAACGCTCTGGCAGAGCTTTCACCTCCGGTAGCAGCTGCTACTCTTTGAGGACTGTCACCAGGATTGATAAATCCGGTTCCTTGAGCGAAAACTGTGTAGCTATAGAGAAAACTTCCTAAAGCTGTAGTTATGCCAGCACCATACTTGGCAAGTTTTTGTTTTAACATGTTTTATCTTGTTAAGATTTTTATTTCTATTAATGATAGCAAATTTTCGCATAAAAATCAACTATCATCAGCATTCTTTAATGTTTATACTACATTTTGTCTTAAAATAAAATACTTAAATTGGAAAAAGTAGTCAGAATATTAGAACATGCAAGCGCTAAAGATGCTTATAATGCTTTTGTAGAAGCGCATGAATTGGGTTCTATTCATCAAAGTTGGGAGTGGGGCGAATTCCAAAGCAAAAGCGCTGCACGAGATAAATTTTGGCCGATCGTGATTGAAGAGGATGGAAGGATTATTGCTTCAGCATTAATTATACGGCAGAAACTGCCGGCCGGAAGATGCTGGCTTTACTGCCCCAGGGGTCCACTGGTTGATTATAGTAGCGATAATTTCAGTTTTTTATGTGGAAAAGTAAGGGAAATTGCTCGTCGAGAAAAAGCGGTTTTTTGGCGGATAGATCCTGCCTTACCGGCAGATACCCGAGTTTTTAACGGTTTTTATAGTGCTCATGCGCATTATCAGCCGGAAAATACTCTAATGGTGGATTTGAACAATTCTGAAGAGAATATTATGGCTCAAATGAAGCCAAAAGGACGCTATAATATTCGTTTGGCTGAAAAAAAGGGGGTTACAGTGGCAGCATCGAAACATCCGGAAGAGGATATTGAGTATTTTTATCGACTTTTGACTGATACAACATCGCGAGACGGTTTTAGCGGACATGATAAAGAATACTATCGCCAGATGCTGAAGATTTTGGGCCCGGAAAAGGTGAGACTGTATTTGGCGGATTATGAAGGAGATGTCATTGCTGCTACTATAGTGACGTTTTTTAGAGATACGGCAATCTACTATTTCGGAGCTTCAGGGAATATGCATCGTAATGTTATGGCTCCATATCTATTACAGTGGGAAGCGATGCAAGATGCCAGGAAAATGGGGCTGAAATGGTATGATTTTCTGGGAATTGCACCGGAAAATAATCCTCGTCATGCTTGGGCCGGCGTCACACAGTTCAAACTTAAGTTCGGTGGAGAACAATTTGACTATATGCCTGCTCAAGAAAGAGTGTTCAGACCGCTTGAATATAGTGCAATTCGGCTTTTAAAATGGGTTCGCCGGCTTATGCCATGATTCATATTCCCAGACAGGAAGCTGATCATAAGGCGTTTTTAGATAAGCGTCAGGATTGCTTCGGATATTTCCGATTGTGTTAATCAATTGGTCATAAGAATCAACAGTACCTGAGGTTCCGTAATGTTCCTGTCGATGACTTGGACTGTAGAATCGGTTAATCTTGTATTGGAATCGTCCGTTCGGCAGTAGTTTGACCTGTAAATGCGGATTAAGGCATGATCTGTGGCTTTTCTCCTGATGTCCTGCATTGGCCCAATCTAAATGTAATGAGGCGTATCCATGACTGGTGGTAGTACTCATGTCATAAACTCTTCCAATTGAAGATTCGTGTTGGGCCCATTCTTTATATTCGGTGATAGCATAGAGGAATTTTTCACTTTCCAACACTTCAGGTCGGCGACGTCTGTTTTTACGATATTTCTCACACCAACGCTTATTGTGTCGCAAAGTGCGGAATAATTGGTCGGGATTGGCTACTGTTCCGGTTCTAACATCACTGCCATCGACACCGGCGAAACGCCTCTTGATTCGATAGGCAATTGTACCGTCGGGCTTCACATCAGCATGGACTTCCGGATCACCGGCACCATCACGGAGACCTCTCCAATTTAGTACAAAATCAAATCGACTTGGTGGACTAAATTGAAAGTTTTCAACTTTTCCGATATCAAATTTGGAATCATGAACTTCCCACTTTGCTTTATTTCTAAGGATTTCAATGTGAACATCCTGATAGAATTTTCCTTCTTCCAAGGCTGCTTTCATCTCTTCCAGGCTTCTATACACCTTCTGCCCTGAAATATCGGCAATGTTATAGCTAAGTGAGTAGCTTCCATCACTATGCTTTTGGATAACTGAATTACTAATTTTGTCATTGATGCGTAATCTTAAATTAGTTCTGTATGGCGGAGTGGCAGTTTCATTAGTGGCACGCACCAGAATAGCATCATAAATCGACATAGTTTCAGTTCCGGTAGGAATAACTTCCGGAGCCGGTTCCGGCCCTGGCTCTGGGCCTGGAGATGGTCCTGGAGATGGTCCTGGAGATGGTCCTGGAGATGGTCCGGGGCCCGGTGGGACCGGTTTTGGACCGGATTCAGCTTGGGGATATTCCAAGCATTCTTCCGATACCCAATATTTCTGGCCATCGTGGGTTATTTGAATAAAGACTGTATTGTGAACCTGTTTAGCTTTTACTGTAGCATCGTCCACTCCTCGGGTCACCGTTGTCCCATTACGTAGAGTTTTGCCGGTAAATTTTCCGTTGGCGTCCCGAGTAATCAAGGAGCGACTGGAATGGGTGTTGACTTTGAGTGGTCCGACATAATCCTTGAAATATGACTCCACTTCACGAGCATTTGGCCATTCTTTGTGGTAGGGATCCTCCGGAGCTACAGGTGCAACCGGATCTTCCTCACCGAGATGCTCTTTTGAACTCAATCTGGCTATTTCCTGGTCCAATTGCTCAACTAATTTGTAATTGGCGGATTCAACTTCTTCCATGTTTTTCATATGGCCAGAGTCGAGTATATCTTTAAGATTATTGTGCCCGGTAATCCCGGCCTGATCACGTAATTTGCGCTTTACATCTCGAGACTGTCTTTCTAAATCTTTCATTCTCTCCGCATCGAGTCCTTTGTCTTTCAAAGCATCATTTAGCTTTTTGAGATAATCAAATCGCCCATTGATTTCATGTGGGATTTTCACGCTGCGTTGATTGTAATAATCATGTGTCTGTTTAGCCACCTGAGCTTCTACAGCCTGAATATTGGGGTATGGAGCCATTACTCCTCGCTTTAGATAGTCAAAAAGCTTGGATTGTTCTTGGAAGCGGAAATAGCGGTTTTGCTCAGTTAATTTGTGGATATCTTCCAGGAATGGTTTTTCATCGTCGCGCTCAGGAACTTTTTCGAAATCATCAGGACCTTTTATGGTAGCCAACATGCGAAGTTGAGTTTCCTCATCCTGATTCGGATCAAACTCGGCAGTTTTTTTCTCTAAATAGGTGCGGTAATCACGTTGTTTTTTACGATCACCCTTGAACATGTGCTGCAAATTGAAGCCATCGGGTGAGTCAGTCATGTTAAAAAGCGTCGCGATGGCAAACTTAATGCGAATATGCTTAGAGTTTTGGGTATAATCTGAATATTGGCCTTCATCAAAAACTCCCGCTCGGAATGATTCGTCGTCCAGAACGTTATACCAAGTTGGATCAACTACTTGTTTTTTAACATAGGCATATTTGTGATGCACCTGGTCAAGACCATGGGAATTTTGACCGTAAAAAATATAAGTTCCCAGTAAATAGCCTTGGAATAGATTTCGATTTTTGTCCTCGGTTTCTTGAGAATCATAAAGGTAGCCTTCTGCGGCATAGTCATTGATGCGGAATTTTTTACCGTTCACTTCGACTCCACCGGTTTTAGGATCAGTAATATCTTCAATATAGCGGAGATGACTCTCAAAATTAGGCTGCATTTCAAGATTGTCCCCGAAATACTCAAATGGGGCCTTAATTCTGAAGAGAACGTCTAATTGTTTGGCTGCTCTGGATTCATCATCAAGTGTGTTATCAAACTTGAATTGTTTGACCTCATCAAATTTAGAATAGAGATGATTGCGATATTCCTGAAGCTCTTTATCATATGGCTTGAGTTGTTTTTCAGCGATTGCCATCATGGAAATCATCATTCCCTTGACCTCCTCTGAATCGGAGTATTCCTTAGCCTGTTCAGCTGAAAGAGAAGATTCTCCGATCATAGACATTAATTCTTTCATTTTGAAAACCCGGCTAAACAAGTTTTTCGATTTTTTAAAAATCAACCTATCGCCGGTAGAGGCCAATTCCACAGCTTTATCGAAGCCTCCTTGCCAAGCTTCCTGGCCTTCCACACCACCACCATTCATGTGATAGAGAGCAAACAAATAACCATTCAAGCGATGGCGGGTAGCTGATTCAGGGCTATCACTCCACCAACGATCATAGGTGCCAATTTCATCGTTGGGACCTTTGGGATTAGTTGCTTCGCGGATTTGATTTGCATCATGCTGATAGGACCAAGTATTAAATTCACGTCGGCGTTCCTGGCCTTGAGCATGAATTTCTCTTCGTCTTTCAATCGCTCTGCGCACCACTTCTGAATGAGGATTGCTGGTTTCAGCCGGTACATCTTCCGGGCTTGGAGGTACTATTCCCAAATCCTGTACTGTTTGGTTGACATTAGCGGTACGATCTTTGTAATACTCTTCAACCGCAGCTTCAATTTCCTGCTCCAAAATCGCTTTGGTTTCATCAAGCAGTTTTTGTGCATCGACATTGGTACTGGAGTCGTTGAGTAGCTGGTCCATGGTCACTCGGGTACCGTTGTCCTGGAATTTCAACTGATACATTGCCCAATTCAGACCTTCTTTTGATCTTTTTTCAGCTTTACCCTTAAAATAGTTGGTAATATCCTCTTTAGACTTAATGTGCAGGGACTGGTCATGAATGTCATCCATGAGAGCCTTTTTGCGCCATTCACGATTATCCTTGTATTGATCGCTGATGTCCTGACCTTTGATAAGGGTCTGAAAACGTTTCGGAGTGTTGGGATTATGGAAATATGCCAGTCGGGAAGCCAAAAGGCTTACTTGTGGATTTTTCCAATTACTTCTAAAAAGCATACTTAATAATTTAAATCTAATTATTATAGCATTTGTTGGCTTTAATTAAAAGAGTTTTGGACTAGGATTGCCCGGAGAATCTGTCTTTAATGGAATCAGAGTATTTATCTTCGGCCTTGATGATTTTTTTGGCTAATTTATCACGATTTTTTTGACTGATTTGCTGTTCCTTGAGCAGTTGATAATAAATATACATCAAAACCGGCTTATTGTTGCTGTCGAGATGCTTTTGAATAGACTGCTTTTTTTCCGGTGAAAGCTTTTTATAAGCTCCGGAATGTTCCAGCAACTGAAGGAGGTTTTGTTTGGTATATTCATTATTCGGCATGTAGCAATTCTAGCATAATTGCTATTTTTGCACCAATTTTGGATTCAATTTCGCCAGATGATCACTACGCAGTGTTTCCTCCTTTTTGCGCTTGCGATAATCGCGTTTTAGTTCTCTCAACTTCTCATCACGCTCGGCTGAATTGCGGAAAGATATGTTGTAAAGTGTTGGTATAACAATCAAAGTAAGTAAAGTTGAGGTTGATAGACCGAAAACCAAAGACGCCCCCACTCCTTCCCAAGTTTCATTGTTCAAAGTAATGGGGATCATACCAATAATTGTGGAGATCGAAGTTAAGAAAATGGCTTCCAATCGGGATTTAGATGCGTCGACAATGGCGTCTTGAAAAGGAATGCCGACACGAAGATTTAAATTAATTTTATCAATCAAAATAATAGCGTTTTTCACAACAATTCCAAAGAGCGCTAAGACTCCGATTAAAGCCGGAAAAGATAGTGTGAAGTTGGCGATGGTTAAGCCGTAAAACACTCCGGTAATGGCCAGAGGAATTGTAGCTAGAACTAGCACGGCTTTGCGGAAAGAATTAAATTGAATAACCAAAGTTGCTACAATCAGGATAAATGCCAGAACCATAGATTGCAGAATTGAGATGATTGACTCGGTATTGGTTTCATTTTGCCCGCCATAAACAATTTCGATGCCAGCTGGTGGGGGGTCTTGCTCGGTGATTCTCTGAAATTCTGTCAGTACTTCGGGTGGAAGTGCAGGTGCTTCTACGGCTGCGGAAAGATTAATTACTCGCTTTTGGTCGACGCGGGAAATGTTGGTTAAAGCTGAACCAAGAGTGACATCTGCTACATCACTGATTGTGAATATTTGTCCGCGATTGTTAATCAAGCGAAGGTTTTTGATAGCATTGACATTGGGGATGGAGTCATCCTCAAAATCAGCGATTACTTCAATATCTTCTCCGTCTTTGAGCACCTTAGTCACTTCGGTTTTGGAAAGGGCGGTGCGAATGGTGGAGGCAACTTGTGCTGCAGTGATGTTGTGAAGCTGAAGCTTGTCTGGTTTAAGTTCAAAACTAAATTCTCCGGGACTAAGAGTAAGCGAGGCTCTTTCATTAACTGTCCCCGGAATTTCAGCTAAGAGATCTTTGTAGTAATTGACAGTTTGCTCAAGTTCATCTAAGTCTTCTCCGCGAAAACTAGCTTCGAAATCTGCTCCGGTCGGCGGTCCTCCTGACAATTCCTGCACTTCAATTTTAGCTCCCTCAATATCTTTGATTTTTGCGCGCAGTTGTCCGGAATATATGTAAGATTTAATTGGTTCCGGCCGATCTTCTTGAGGATATAAATCGATTAAAATTTGGGCATAATTACTTTGACCGGCTGATGAACCCGACGTTCCACCTTCACTGAAGCTAATTCCGGAGCTACCGACAACACTTTGAAAAGCTTGAATATTGGGCTCTTTAATTAAAATTTCTTCCACCTGTCGAACGATTTTTTCGGTTTCCTCAGTAATCAGTCCGGGTGGACCTTCAATATTGATATACATTAATTCATAGTCTGCAGGAGGGAGGAACTCTGACTTTAAAATACCGGCTGCCGGTAGATAAACTGCTCCGACAAATAGTAAAAACGTGATAAACAAAACAATGAATGTCTTGAATCCGCTGCGTAATGTACCTCGCAGAAAGCTTTCATAATAGGGGAGTATGCGATCCATTTTGACAACTCCTTGAGTAATTTTGTTCCAGAAACTGTTTTTAGCCCGTTCGCTTAAGTATTTTTCATGAATACTGGCCTTCATTTGCTCAGGATCAGCCAACTCTTCCAGCATCAACTGTTCATTCTCAATCAGTTTTTTACGAAGTGAGCCACGATACCAAATGAGTAACCCTAAATTAATGGCACCGACTATAAACAGCAGAATCAGCATCAGTAATGAAGGAGCTGTAAGAGCCTGGATAAGTATTAAAACAAATAGAATCAAAAGAATTGCACTGGCGATTTTGAAGATGGCACGATTAGGCTTGATGCGTTCAAACACTGCTACCATTGGATGATTAATGAAAATTGCCATGGCGGTAGAAGAAATCAGTGTCATGGAAACTGTCAAAGGGATGGAGCGGATAAATTGTCCAATAATTCCAGTAGAAAGAAGTAGCGGGCCAAAAGCGAAAACCGTAGTCAGAGATGTTGTCAAAATTAGTGCTCTGAAGTCTCTAAAAACCAGAAGCACGGCTTCTTCCGGAGTGAATTTGCCTGTACGCAAATATTGTTTGGAGGCCTGGACAACTACAATGGCATCATCTACCAGCAGTCCAAGGGCCAGGATTAATGAGAATAAGGAAAGAAAGTTTAGTGTGATGCCAAAAATATTCATTAAGGCAAAAGTGGCAGCAAAAACCATAGGAATAGTGATGCCGGCGACAAATGCTTCTTTGAGTCCCACAAAAAGAAAGAGTACAATTGTAACCAGGATAATCGTGGTCAGACCGTCTCTTTGTAAGCCGTAATAGTCTGAACGAATGAAGTCGGATTCATCCAGGATTGTGGCAAATTCGATATCCTGTGGTAATTGGATAGCTTGTAATTCTTCCAATTTAAGTTTGCCGGAGTCAATTAATTCAATGATTGATTCGCCCGACTTTTTGAGAACGTTGATGGTTACGGCGTTTTGTGTAGGATTACCATCCACAGAAAGGCGATTAATAACATCTCTATCTGAAGCCATTTCCAGCACAGTGGCTACATCCTGAAGACGGACAATTTGGTCATTGGAATTGAGAATAGGAAGCTTGCGAAGATCGGATGCAGTCAGGAATTTATTTTCCATTCTGACTGTATAGGTAAAATTAGATAATTCGATTGAGCCTAGCGGAAAAGTTAGATTATTGGATTGAACTGCATTGAGAACTTGAGTAGTTGTAAGACCGTAAAGCTCTAATTTGGCTGGATCAATACTGATTCTAAGCTCGGCAATGTCACCTCCATTGATTTGGACATCATTGGTGCCGGGAAGCTTTTCCAGTTCTGTTTCAACAACTTCGGCGTAGCGTCTGAGAGTGAAGTTGTCATATGGGCCATTCATTACCATAATCCAGACCGGCGAATTACTGAAATTAACCTGAGTAACTATGGGATCGCTGGCGTCTTCCGGTAAATCAGATTTTGCGTTATCAACCGCGTCACGCAATTTGCGTACTGACTCTTTAAGATCCTGGTCTGCTTGGAATTCTACTCCGATGGAAGCAAAAGAATTTGAGGCTCCGGCAGTAACTTCTTTAACTCCCTCCAGATTAACAATATCATCTTCCAATTTTTTAATAATTAACTCCTCAACATCAGCCGGTGAAGCTCCGGGTAATCCTACGGATACTATGCCGAAGGGAATTTTCACTTCCGGATTTGATTCAAGAGGGAGAAGTGTGAAGGAGTAAATACCAATTACGAAAATGGCGATTATTGCCAATACAACAACTCGAAAATTAGTGAGCAAATAGTTCATGAAAGTCTTTCGATCTGCGGGTCGAAATTTCAATTGATTTAAATAGAGAGAATCAGAAGACTCAAATTGTTGCTGCTGTTTTGACATTAAGATTCAATTACTTTGACCTGCTGACCATCGACCAGCTCCTTGGCACCACCAATAATGATTTGATCATTGCGGGTTAATCCATCTGTAATTTCTACCAGTTCACCGTTGATATCACCTAAGATAACTGCTTGCTTGCGAGCTAAACCGTCCTCTTCAATGAAAACGCAGGTTTCCTGAGTACCGATTGTAACTGCATCAAGAGGAATATAAAGTGAGCCGCTGTCTGAGCCGAGTGAAACAGGCAGACGCACATCCATAGTTTGATTGTTACGGAAGAAAATTGTGGGAAGTTTAACTGTAACAGTTACTAGCTTAGTCTGATTATCAGCAGTTGGTGAAACGCTGACTACAGGAGCCTTGATAAATTTATTACCTGTCAGATTAACCAGAGCCTCGGTTCCCGGAATAATATTTTCGGCACTTTCGATATCAACACCTACTTCCAGTTGATAATCTTTAACATTAACAATTTCAGTTAACATGCTTTGCGGACTAACCAAATCTCCTTCATCAACATTTAATTCAGTGACAATTCCGGAGCTGGGAGCACGAACATTGAGATAATCGGCGTTGGCTTTGGCAATTTGATAATTAATACTGGCTTGAGCAAGTTGACCTGCAGCCTGATCAAGTGACGAATCAAGTTGGATTAAAGTATTGCGATAACTTTCTTGAGCCAATTGCAAGGCGTCAGTGGTCAGGCCGTCATATCCTAGTCGGGTTGCGGTTCCTTGTTTTTGAATTTCCAGTGTATTGACTTGAGTTTGAGATTGCTGAAGCGTACTAACCAATTGATTTTCAGATAGCTTAAGAGCATTAACAGTCGTTTGATAGCCGTATTTTGCGTTATCCAATGCAGTATATAGTCCTTCCAGAGCTTTTTTTAAACCATCAATTTGCCCTTCGGCGGCCATTAATTCCGCGTTTTTTTCTCCCAATTCAGCTTGGATTTCCGCATACTCAGGATCTTCAAAGTCAATATAATCCAGATCATCCTCCAAATCATCAATGTCATCATCAAGATCTTCAATTTCAATCAATAATTTTCGCTTTTCGCTTTGCGTTTCATTGATGTCGTAAATAACTTGATCAATATCTTCGCGCTGCTTGGCCAGATCGCGACGGTTTTTGTCGATAGTGTTGTTTAGTGAATTCTGCAGGGTATTAATGCCATCTTTAACTCCTACAATGCTTTCATCCAATTGTTGTAAATCGTAAACTACAGCATTGGCTTGGTTTTTTGCACTTTCCAGTGCCAACTCCGCTGACTTTTCGCCGGTTTTAGCTGATCGGACTGCATTGTCATAGCTGGCCTTAGCCAGTTCAAATGATTCTTCAGCCAATTCCAATTGGCGCTGACTGGCATGAGAAGCGCTGTTGGGTCCTTTTAACTGTATAATAGTCTGACCTTCAATTACTTCATCTCCAGGTTGAATTAAAAATCGATCTACAGTGGCAGTTGTAAGCGGGAATACCTCCACCTGGCCCTTGGACTTTACAGTTCCAATCGTTTCCAGATAAGAAATTGTTTCAGCGGTGGCAGTGACAGTAATCACTTCTAGAGTCGGTAAAACGTTGCTGTTTACTTGTTCCTGCTCTTCTGTGGCTGATTGGCCGGTAGCATCAGTTTGTATGTCAGTGGTGGTTTCGTCTACTAGACCAAACATAAAATAGAAGACTACAGCAGTGATGATTCCACCTATGATCAGTAAGTAGATCAAAAATCTTAAAGACTTCATTAAACTCGATTAATTTTAGCGGCGATAATACTGCAATTTACTAGGTGTTGTCAAACTATTTTTTTATTTTTTAGTTATAATTTTTTAAGCTGGAATTAATGTTGATTTGTTAAGTTTGAAGCAGTCAGGAAGGAGGTGTGTTTGCCCCGTCAGGATGCGCTAATTGATTTGATTCAATTGATCGGGGCATTGATAATCATTATCAAAACCACGATTGATCTTTGGATCATATTTACTCGTAGAAAGGAGCCAAGTCAGGAGATGGCTAAAGAGGTGAATACTAAAAAAGTGGTGAAAGAGCTGGGATTTTTCCGGTTGATGGTGATTGGAGTTTTGCTCTCGACACTGTTGTCGATGGTGCTCAATTCCTACAATCGAATCCGGTCAAATTTCTTCAAGGAAAAAACCGACAAATGACTTAAAAAGGCGGCGGTCCAAGTGATTGTCGCCTTTTAAACTTTAAGTTGGTTTCGGGATCGCGTTTTGATAAGATGGGTAACTTAATGCGCATTGATGAAAGCAATTGAAATCAGAAATCTGATCAAAAAATATAAAAATGGACCTGTGGCAGTAGACGGGATTGATCTGACTGTAGAAAAAGGTGACTTTTTTGCCCTTTTGGGACCGAATGGAGCCGGAAAAACCACTGTAATTGGCATGTTGGCGGGGCTATTGCATATAACTTCCGGGACAGCGCGCGTGTTTGGGCATGATGTCTTAGCGGATACAGATGCAGCAAAGCGGGCTATTGGGGTAGTGCCTCAGGAAATGAATTTTAGTATTTTCGAGAAAGTAAATGATATTGTTTGTACACAAGCAGGTTATTATGGAATGCCAAGACATGAGGCTAGGGAAAATACGGAGGAAATTCTAAAACAGCTTAATCTTTGGGATAAAAGAAATGTTAAATCGATGGAACTTTCAGGAGGTATGAAAAGACGTTTAATGATTGCCAGGGCTCTTATTCACAAACCACGGCTGCTACTTTTGGATGAACCGACTGCCGGAGTGGATGTAGAGCTTAGATATGAAACTTGGGAGTATATTAAAGGGCTTAATCGTGAGGGGGTGACAATAGTTTTGACTACTCATTATTTGGAAGAGGTGGAACAGCTATGCCGAAATGTAGCGATGATCAAGAATGGTAAAATAGTGGCTAATGATAGTGTGAAGAACTTGCTACGTTCTTTGGAAAGTCAGACCTATGTTTTGACTGTGAACAAAGTTTCGGGCTGTGATAAAGTGAAGGGCTTTAAAGTCTTGGCGGTTGATGACAGTACGGCTGAAGTAGAGATTCGCAGTGATGAATCATTGAGTGATTTGGCCGGGGCGCTAAGGCAGCAACAAATAGATATTATTGACGCAAAACCGAAAAATAATCGCATGGATCAACTATTCTTAAGCTTACTTAAATGACGCATTCGAAAGAAAAACTGACAGCGTTAGCTACAATTCTTCGCAAAGAAGTGGCGAGATTTTTACGTATTTGGACTCAGACACTTTTGCCTCCGGTGATTACCCAGAGTTTATATTTTATAATTTTCGGAACTTTCATCGGTTCTCGAATCGGTTTGATGGAGGGACTGCCTTATATGGCTTTCATTGTTCCCGGCTTGGTGATGATGGCTGTGATTAATGGTTCATTTTCCAATGTTGTAGCATCATTCTTTGGATCAAAATTCATGCGTAATATCGATGAGTTGCTAGTAGCGCCTGTACCGCCCTGGATCATAATTGCCGGCTATGTAGGTGGTGGAGTTTTGCGGGCAATCTTGGTGGGCCTTTTAGTATTTGGGGTATCGGTTTTCTTTACTGCGCCTGAGGTGCACAACTTTGGAGTGATAATGCTGTTTATGGTGCTTACCGCAATTTTATTTGGCTTGGGAGGCATGATAAATGCGATTTATGCTAAGAAATTCGACGATATTACTATTTTCACAGTATTCGTGCTGACACCGCTAACGTATTTGGGAGGCGTTTTTTATTCAATTAACAGCCTTCCGACGTTTTGGCAAAATGTTTCAAAATTGAATCCGATTCTGTATATGGTGGATGGCTTTCGCTATGGTTTTTATGGAGTGTCCTTCTTAAATGTTTGGTATAGCCTTGGAATGTTGGCAGTTTTCGTAGTGATAGTTTATGCAGTGACTCTGATGTTGATTAGGCGCGGAGTGGGGTTGAAGAAATAGGTTTATGGCAAATCGTCCAAAGCATGCCGCATTCGCTCGTCTAGACTCGCCAATCTGGATGTATTGAAATTCGATTCGGATGTTCTGAATTCGGAAACTGCTGATTCAGGATTATTTAACGCTAGCTTAGCTGCAGCTTGCATAGCAGGTTGAAAACCAGGGGCATCTTTATGTTCGCTTGTTCCGATTGTTTTGACGGCCCTCCTGTATTCGTGAAGAAAATGTGCAGCTTGCTTAGGCGACATACCATCCATTCTCTTGCCAAGCTCTTGCATATCGGAGAAAAGCTCACCATATGGAGAAGCATCCTTTTCGTAAACCGTCAGGCTTAAACTGGAGAGTTTGGATAATGTTTGATAGATAGTTTCTAGTTGTTCATAGTTATCCTTGTTGATTTCCATCGAGAAACCGGTGTCTGGTTTGCCTGTTTGAGGATCAACTCTATCAATTACCTGCCTAACAGTTGCTGCTTCTTCAGGACTGAGTAATTTCAGAGCGGCTTCACGATTATCCATTATTCTAGGGACCAAACTCTCGTTTCTATAAACCTGTTGTTCATATTTGATCAGATTAAGATCGAAAGTTACTTGGTGATGCTTGCCACTGTCTTGTACCAACTCGTCCATAAAATCTTCATCGATGGTAAAAACTGTATCGTCAAATGCCTCCTTAACTTCAGCTCTGAGTTGTGCTTCTGTTTTTTCAGGGGCTTTCTCCTGGGCTTCATTGTGTACTTCTGGTCCTGGCACTATTTCGTGAGTCAAATATATCTGATTATTTTACCATAGAATGAGAGAATTTAAAATTGCTTGAGATATTGCGTGTTTTTAAGCTAGACTTTGTGTATGTCTATGTTGAAGGTCCAAACAGGCGTGGAAAACAAGGTTTTGCGTGATGTTTCAGTGCCAGTAGAAACTCTTGATGCCGAATTAGCCACATTTATGCGGAATATGCGCGAGACTATGATAGCCGAAAAAGGTGTCGGATTAGCGGCTCCTCAAGTTGGCCGGAATATCCGAGCTATTGTGGTGATGTTGAATATTGATACCCCGGAACAAGTTGTGCTCCCCATGATTAATCCGGAAATTGTGTTTAAGTCAGTGGAAACAGAATGCGGGGAAGAAGGTTGCCTTAGCATACCCGGGAAGTTTGACCAAGTTAGACGATTTAAGGACATAACAGTGAAGTTTTTGAGCCTTGCCGGCGAGGAACAATTGATGAAATTAAGTGGATTTAATGCTCGCGTCGTACAACATGAAATTGACCATTTAGATGGAGTATTGTTTGTCGATCGGATTGAAAAAGGGCCGGTTTTGGGGATGGCAGCGAAACAAGGAGTGCAGTTTTAGACAATATCGTAGCTGAATTTGACCTGTTCATAGGCATCAAGATCGAGAGAAAGGCGATGGAATAAGTCGATTGTCTTTTCTTGGAGCTCTAGTTCTGAATAGTGCAGCCAGGTTTCAATCGGTAAATCTGACTGTCGGGACTTGCCCTCTTGCTTGATAAATACTCGCAAAGCTTTAGAAGGCTTCTCTGTCAGTTTAAGCTGATCAAAGATTTCTTTGAGTTGCTTGGCAAGAGTTAAGGCATGGCAGGTTTCTGCAGCGGGGTGCATGTGCTCTGGTGAATTCATAATTTTTTAAGTTTAGCTTCGATAAATCCTTCAATATGACCGTCCAGCACTTTATCAGGATTGTTTTCTTCATAGTCAGTGCGATGATCTTTGACTAATTTGTAAGGCTGCAGGACATAGGATCGAATTTGATTGCCCCAACTCATTTCCTGCTTTTGCCCTTTAAGCTTGTTTAGTTCGTCGACTTGTTGCTGTTCGGCAAGATCTGTCAGTTTGGCCAACAAAATCTTCATAGCCTGTTCTTTGTTTTGATGCTGACTGCGCTCATTCTGGCAACTAATAGTGATGCCAGTGGGTATGTGGGTAATGCGCACAGCTGAAGAAACCTTGTTGACATTTTGTCCTCCTGCGCCACCGGCCCGGAAAGTGTCAATTTTGAGGTCGTCTTTGCTAATTTGAGCCTCATGGGTAGTGTCTACCTCGGGCATAGCTTCAACCATAGCGAAGGAGGTTTCGCGGGAATTGGCTGAGTTGAAGGGAGAGTTGCGAACCAAGCGATGCACGCCCTTTTCGTTTTTTAGATAGCCATAAGCATAGGGTCCTTCAATTAGTAGGGTGACAGATTTGGTGCCTACTTCTTCACCGGGGGAACGGTCGAGCATAGTTGGTTTGTAGTCGCAGTTTTCTGCATAACGCATGTACATGCGGAGTAACATATCAGCAAAGTCCATGGCGTCTTTGCCTCCGGTGCCGGCATGAATTGATAGGATAGCATTGTTTTGGTCATATTTGTGATTGAGGAAAGTTTTGGTTTCCAGTTTGCGCCAGGCGGATTCGAGATTGTCGACCATTTGTTTAAATTCCTCGGCGGTGGTCGGGTCAGTTTCAATATCGATTGTGGGGGCGAGCTCTTGGAGTTGTTGTGCTTCCTGTTGTATGTTTTTCCACTGTTGGAGCTCTTTTTGAAGATGAGCCAGTTTTTGCGATGTGTGTTGCGCTTGTGCCTGATTTTGCCAAAAGTCAGGAGCTTGAGTTTCAGTTTCCAGGGTGTTGATTTGGCTTTGTAAATCGGCTAAATCGATTTTTTTAATCGCTTGTTCGATTTCTTGCGCAATTTGATCAAGTTTTTGGATGTGTTCCTGCATAATGAGACGAAAATAGAGGAGAATAGATTGTATTGCAAGAATAGATTGTATTGCAAGGCTCAAACATCGTTAGATGCTAGATTTCATTCTGTAATGTTTTGCTAATTCTATCAAGGGTGAAAAGTGAGGTTTGGCTACAATTTTATTTTAAGGTAAAATCGGGCGCGATAATCAAAGAACAAATGGCAGGAACAGCCCGAAAAATTTTGTTTAATACCGCATCGCAGGTGGCGGCCAAAGTTATGATTGGCCTGCTGTCGGTGGTAATTTTGAAACTTCTGACAACCTATTTGGGAAGGACAGGTTATGGTTTTTATAAGTCAATATTTGAATTCCTGTCGCTGTTTGCGATTGTGGCGGATTTGGGTCTTTATACGATTGGTGTGAGAGAAATGAGTAAAGATAAAGATAAAGAGGCAATGGTGCTGGGGAATCTGGTTACGATTAGGACGATCATGATAGTGCTGATTTCGGTGGTGGCAGTGGGGGCATCGTTTCTTGTAGCAGAGTTTCAGGGGACAATAGCTCCGGTGGCGGTTGCTTTGGCTGGATTGGCCACAATATTTGCAATTTTGACCGGGACGATTTCGACAGCATTACAAGTTCATTTGCGCATGGAGTGGAATTCGCTGGCTTCAGTGCTGGGAAAAATTGCTGCGCTGGGGTATATGATTTTTGTAATATTTGTGTGGTTTCCGCATGCCTGCGAGGTAGATATGATTCAGTTTTTGGAGGGATCAGGGGCGTGTACAATTTCTGAGCATGCCTTTTTGGAGTTGGTGGTGGCGGGAATTATCGGCAATGCCATTATGTTTTTGACTACCTACTATTTCACTAATAAGTACGTCAAAATCTCGATGCGTTTCGACTTTAAATTTTGGAAAGATGTGATTTGGAAGGCTTTACCGTATGGTATTGCGTTGGTTTTGAATCAAATTTATTTCCGTATCGGTTCGGTAATGCTTTTGAATATGAAAGGCGCGGATTCGGTGGCGCTGTATACTGCACCATTGACAGTTTTGGAGGCGGCCGGGATTATACCGCTATATTTTATGAACGCGGTTTTGCCATTTCTGACGCGAGCGTTGCAAGCAAAAGACGGCTCGCATATGCGTATAATTCAGCACTCTTTTGACTTTTTGATGATGAGTGCCATGCCGATTGTGGTGGGTACGATGGTTTTGGCGTATCAGTTCATTTCGCTGATCGCCACAGAAGAGTTCTTGAGCGACTTGTCAGTGGGTTTTTATGGATCGGATATTTTGCTGCAAATTCTGATTTTTGCGCTGCTGTTTAGTTTCTTGAATGGACTATTCGGTTATATGCTAATTGCTTCCAATCATCAGGACAAACTCTTGTGGAGGAATTTGGTAGGAGCGATTATTACGATAGTTATGACTTGGGTGTTGGTGCCCTATTTGTCGGAAAGGGGAGCGGCGATAGCTAATGTGGCCACTGAAATTTATATAACTGTGGTTTCTTTCTGGCTAGCGCGAAAATATGTTTCGTTTAAACTTAAAATGTCCACTTTCTGGAAGGTGATTTTTAGTTCACTAACGATGGGGGCAGTGCTTGTATTGGTGAAAGAACCTGTTTTACAGGCGATCGGAATAACCAGCCTGCTGCGATTGGGACTCGGTATTACGCTTTTGGTGAGCCTTGGCGCGGCAATATACTTCGCGGCGATGTTTGCCACCGGCGGACTAACTAAGGAAATGATTCGAATGGTGATGAAGAGGAAGATTTAGCTGCGACGGTGCTCGTTAACAGCATCCGGTGGAGGACGTGCTTAATTTCAAACATTTCTTGTATTTGAATTTTTCTTTGCTCTTCTGGCAATAATCCTGGCTCCTCTATTTCTAGATCTTTGATTAGCCTTAGCTTCCTTTCGATCAGCCTTAGCTTGTTTCTCATCTTGTTTCCTCAACTCCTTGGCTCGTTTTGACAGTTTGTCACTATTAGCTCCTTCAGCTAATTCCCAGTCTTCCTTAAATGCCACTTGATCAGATTGAGCTACTTTTGCCACATCTTCTTGGGATTGTTGATCTGGCAATGTCTGTGAAGGATCGTCGGTAGATTCCCCGAATTCACTAAGCTCTTTTTGTGTGAATCCTTGATACTTATTATTATCAATATTTAGAGTACACTGAACTGTCTGTTGATTGTCTTTAATAAATCGTGCTTGAAATTCATTTCCTACCATTTTTAGCTGCATTTCTATGCGTGGGTTGGCCGTGGAAACTTCAAATCTGGCAGGATATTTGGCAAAGTTTTGTTTGCAATCATTCAACATGTCCTTAGCATAGATATTAAGAAGCGGGAGATTGAACGGATTGCCTGCATCAAGGGCCTCTAAAAATTTACTTCCGATAGCTGCCATTCTCTGTTGAGGAGTCTTTTCAGGTGCTTCCTCAGCTGTCTTTTCAGGTGCTTCCTCATCCGGACCATTCATAATAATTTGTCCCGCTTCGATGGCGGCTAAGGAAACTTTGAATTCATTCTTTAGGGCTTTTTTGCTCTTATTGAAATCGCCTTCTTCTGCTAGTGCTTTAACATTGTCGACTGCTTGTTGTACTTTGTCTAAAATTTCTGGTGGTAGTTTCTGGCCTTGATTCTCAGTTTTTCGCATATAACTCATCATAGCATCAAGCTTTTGATTTAATTGCTGTGCATCTCCTGCAGAGTTGAAAGCATCAAGAAAAAGATAGTTACAGAGCTACAAGCTCGGATCCCGGATTTCCACCAGAACCTCGGCATTCGACCATTCCGACTCGAATAACTCTCCGATTTGGGCGACTGTTGTTTTAAATATATCAGAATTTTCTTCAGACAGTGAGTTCACAAGTTCCTTGGCTTTTTCGTAGGCCTCTTTCACATCAAGAAATTCTTCAGTAGTTTTGTCACCAAGAGTATTGAGGGCTTCTTCGTATGAGAATGCAATTTCATTTTCCATGCCCCGGGCAACTTCCTGTAGGGAATCCCCATTCTTTATGGCTGCCATCGCTTTATCGACTGCTTCCTTGACATCTTTGGACAAGCCTGTAAGTTCGTCCGGCTGTTTTCCCGGCTGTTGTTCTGGACCCGTAGGGGTTGGACTTGGACTAGCTAAAGCCATGGTTTTACTGGTTATTGTTTAATATGTTCAATAAATCTTCGGCGGCGGCCTCTTCGGTGGCTTTGGATTTGGCCTCGGCTTCTTCGCGCTTTTTGTGGACTACTTTGAGTTCGACGCTTTTGACCTTGCTGCGGAAATCGTCAAGCATTTGAGCTGATTTGAGCACAAATTCGCGGCCGATTTCGGAGTAGCGTTGCCGCTCCTTATATAGAATTGCGTATAGTTTTTGAGCCTTTTCACTGTGAGGATCTTCTACTTGCTTGTAGATTTGTTGCAGTTTATCAGGCGTAATGGCGCGCATTGCGGCTGACTTTTCTATTAATTGCTTGAGTTCTTCGAAGGTAAATAAATGCTTTGGCATACAAAAATTGTGATATCCAAGAATTATATCATAAATTGAAAATTGTATCAAATATTGTCTTATGTTATAATGGGAGCGAAATGAATATTTAAAAATAGAATAAGAAATATGGACAGAAACTCTGGTGATGTGTCTCCTCTGGATAAGTGGCTTAAGCAAACATTAAATTTTAATACTAAGACCAATCAATCCAATTCGGGTAAGACTCAAGAACCCAAACAACAACAAGGGCGTTTTCCTAAACGTGGGAAGAAAAAGCGCAAAAATGGTAATGGCTTTCATGGCAGCTCTTATGTGAGAGCTGAGCGAAGTCAGCCGGCATTCGGAAGTGGTATTCGACCTGATACTCGTGGAAAACTGCGGGTAATTCCTGTGGGAGGACTTGATGAGGTGGGTAAGAATACGATGATTTTCGAGTATGAAGATTCGATTATATTAGTCGATCTTGGTTTTCAATTTCCTGAGGCAGATATGCTGGGGGTTGATTATGTTATCCCGGACATTACCTATTTGCAGGATAAGTTGAATAAAATTAAAGGCATCGTAGTCACGCATGGTCATTTGGATCATATTGGGGCTATTCCCTATTTATTGCAAAAGTTGGGGAATCCTCCAATTTACGCCGGAAAACTTGCTCGTGGATTAATTGAAAGACAGCTGGAGGAGCATGGACTGCTGTCAAAAGCAAATATTCGCTCCTATACCAATGATGATACTTTGGTCTTCGGAAAGATGCGTGTGTCATTTTTCGGGGTTACACATTCTATTCCGGATTGTTCCGGAGTATTTATTGAATCGCCGGCCGGTTCGGTGGTGCATACCGGTGACTTTAAGATTGATTTGAGCCCAGCGGCTAATCAACCGCCTCCTGAGTTTGATAAAATTTCAGCTATCGGTAAGAAAAATGTGACACTTTTGATGTCAGATTCGACTAATGCTTTGAAGCCGGGAATGAGCACTACTGAAAAGAAAATCAGTGAGACTTTGGAGAAAATTATCGCAACTGAGCAAGGGCGTGTGATTATAGCTTCGTTTTCTACTCAAATCGGGCGCATTCAGCAAATTATTAATGCGGCTAAAAAGACCGGAAGAAAGATTTTTCTGTCCGGACGCAGTTTGGTAAATAGTGTTGAGTTAGGTGAAAAGCTTGGTTTCTTAAATTTCCCGGAGGGGATTTTGGGAGATATTAAAAAAGCAAAAAAATGTCCACCTGAAAAAACAATTATTTTGACAACTGGTTCGCAAGGTGAGCCGGTGGCAGCTTTATCGCGTATGGCATTAAAAGAACATGCTCATGTCAAAATCGGGGCCGGGGACACAGTTGTACTGTCGTCTTCGCCTATTCCGGGCAATGAAATGGCTGTGATTCGGGTAATCAATAATTTGACCAAATTAGGAGCAAAAATTATTCATAATCAAATTATGGATGTGCATGCTTCGGGACATGGCTATCAGGAGGATTTAAAATTGATGTATTCAATGGTTAATCCAAAATATTTCGCACCGATACATGGAGAATTTTTTATGCGTAAGGGTCATGGCGATTTGATGATTAAGGAAATGGGACTACCGGAGCAAAATATGCTTATGGCGGAAAATGGCCATGTGATTGAAGTACAACAAGGCAAAGTTCGTGTCACTGATGAAGCAATTCAAACCAATTATATTTTGGTTGATGGAAACGGTGGAGGAGATATTGGCTCCAAAGTGATGAAAGAAAGACAAATTTTGGCTGAAAACGGTGTGGTAATTGTGGTGCTTAGAGTTGATCGCAAAACACGACGTTTGCTGGGTGAGCCGAGTGTTGAGACTAAAGGCTTCATTTATATGGAAGAGTCAAAGGAAATTTGCAATGGTGTTCTAAAGAGGGCTAAGGATTCCTATGAAACATTTGCAAAAAATCAACCTCAGGCTGGTCGAGAAGAAGTGAAACTTCATGTACGCTCTGCAATTGATAAATATGTGGTTTCTAAAATAGATCGAAAGCCACTGATTATTCCGATTATTATTGACTAGTCACCTTGCATGGCGATGAGGATGGCGGCTACTCCCGGGCGGGTAGCTCTTTGACTGGAGTCGAATTTACTATCGTGTGTATACCGCCCCATAGATTCCATGTTAGTTCCGCCATATACATACTCACTGCGACGTCCATTCCAGCGATATCCAAATCCGTTGTAGCTTTCGGCAAAGAGCATCATGCGGGCCAGGTCAGAGGAATCAGAGCTGAGTCCACGACGCTTAAACTTTCTGATAGCGTGTTCAGCAGCTGTTTCCCAGTCATTAAAGAGCAGACCTTTGGGAACATGTGTGGTCGGCCGACCAAGTGGATCACCATTGTGTAAGTAGGTTTTGAAGTTGCAACTTGATTCGCGATAATGAATTGCACCGATTAATTTCCAGGGAACACCCAGATTTTGAGCGACCTTTTCGTAGCGGGAACGATTTGCAACGATTATATTGCGGGCTCCGTCGATTTTGGATTTCATGCTGGAAAGCAGCTGCAACTTAGGCGCGTTTTGGGCATGATCTTCCAAAGCGATTTGATAGAATTGCTGAGGGTTACGGCGAGCAGATTTATTGTTTCGATTAGCGATTTCCTGCTGAGGTAGCAGCTCATTTGTATAGCCGGAAGGAGGCGCTGACGACGGAGGAACATCGATCGGCTTGGTGGGCATGTATTGGGTATTTTTGTCTACATATTTGCCAAAGTCGAATGTGGGAACAGGGAGGTTTTGTGATTTGTAATAAGTTTCGACAACTTTTTTGATTTGTGCTGTGTTTTCCGGTGTTGGTTCGCCAAAAAGGGTGTAGTGGGTGAGAAGATAGGCAATGAATTCCGGTGTGTAGTGGCCGTCTTTTTCTGGTTGTGTGCCGGGATTTTCAGAAGTGAATTTAACTTTGGCAGTTTGGAGGTATTTGCCGGCTACTTTGATTTGAGCTTCTGCTTCACCACTGACATCATGACCGTATTGCCCGTTATTAACTTCGCGAATGGCTAAAAGAAGGAATGGATCGAGGCTATAGTCGCCGCAAGTTTCTAATAGGTGTTTTTTTTCCGGAAGGGGAAGGTTGGGCTGCGTGATTGCTCGCCCCCACTCTTTGATCAGATTTAGTCTATTTTGACGTTGTTTTTTCACTTGTTCTTCATTGTGCACTGTTTCAATTTTGACCGCGTCACCTTCGAAAATGGCTAAATATTCTCCAGAATCAGAATAAAAATTTCCTTTGGGGCCTTGGCGCCTACCTTTAACTCCGTTTACCGAAACCGAAGTTACGGTGTCGGGCATGATCATGGAGAGGCCAACTGCTCTCTGAATTTCAGGAGAATTGCCAAAATTCGTTGAAAATTCCACACCAGGCTTAAGTTGATCATTTTTGAGCCCTGAAACCGCGTGTAGTAAGGGTACCTGGTCCAATTGAAGGAATTTATCAACCGGTTGATTAAAAATCTCCTGCGGTTTGGGAGCTTCCACTTTAAATGCTTCCCGTGCAGTTTTGCCCTCAGATTTGGCTTTTTCATGATCCACTTCATAGCGTATCGCTGATCTGGCCTCTTTAGATTTACGCTTGGTTGAATCTGTCGGTTGTTCAGTCGGACCTTGCTCTTCGATAAGTCTTTCAGTTGCCTGCTCCAAGTCTTTTTCGGCAGCAGTAAGCTGTTTTTCGTCGGCTCCTGACATTTGAGTCGGTTATGTTCAGTTATTATAGCATAGATTAGCATGAATTAAAAGAAGCGGCGCCCACATTTGTGGTGCGCCGGTATGGGTGCCGCCTCCTTCGGTCGCGAGGACCTAGGAGGACTGGCTGATTTGCGACGTGAGTCGCAGAGCTTGAGCGCGCTTGAGGCGGCGCTCCATCTCCCGCTCGGTGTAGAGGCGGAAGCGGTTGGGGTCAACGTCGGCCAGCTCGGAGAGAGCGAGGTCGACGGTTTCGTCACGCAGCTGCTCGATCGTACGCTTCATATCCTGATTATATAATATATTGACGTGTTGTCAATATTATTGTTCTATAAATGTTGGAGGAGGGAATCAACATAGCTTTGATTCTGCATTTTTTCCTGTGATTCCTGATATTTAAGTATTTCTTTGGGACTGCCTTTTTTAAGCAATTGATTGACTAGTAATCGTGCAGTTTCTTGATCGAAAACCTGCCCTGATTCTTCCAATTTGACCATTCTGGTCATGTGATAAATCAAATCTTCACTACCAGTTATAAGCTTGAGTTTGATAATTGCTTGAAAATCTTTGGGTAGGCTGCGAAAGCCTTTGGAAAAGCGCAAATGTTTGATTAGATTGGTTATTTGTTCTTTGGTTGCAGGCATTATAAAGATGATTGAATTTGTTTTTGTATTTTTTTGTTAAGCTCGAGATATTGATTCCTGGTCAAACTCTGTTTGGGCCATACTTCGATTTGAATTTGGTCATTTAAGTGGCGAGGAATAATGTGAAAATGAGTGTGAAAAATGAATTGACCGGCTGCGGAGCCATTATTTAGAAGCACATTGTAACCGGCATGGCTTTTTTTAAGAATTGAGCCGATAATTGAGACTGTACGAATTAGGTCATGCTGAATTTTGGCAGGTATTTCTTCCAAATGACGATAGCGTTTTTTAGGAATAACCAAAACATGACTGTCTTCAGTTTGGGGAATATCGATGGATAGAAAAGCCACGGAGTGCTCTGTTTGGTAAAGTGGAATAAATGGAAAACCGTTGCGATGTTTTTTGGCGCCATTGACGAAATCTTCGAAAAGAAAATGGCTGATTTCCAGTGACTCTAAAACATTGGGCATGGAATCATGAATATGCTCTATTGTCTTGTTGGTAAAGTTTTCCCACTGCTTGGGCTTGTTATGAAAATCAGGAATGGCATCATCTACATCATCGACTGAAGTGTTTTGATTGATAGCCAATTTATTAAATAATACGCTGTCAAAGCCAAATTCGTCGCGAATAATGTCCTGATGATAGTCAGCCATGGAAATTATCAGGTCTTGCTTACACAAAAGCTCTGGACTGATTCTGGTTTGCTGATGATCTGTGGCATCGATTCCATATTTAGCCAGCCGATTGAGGACATATTGAGATACCGGCTGCGGACGGGCCACTGTTCCTGCTGAAGCTACATTGATACGGTTGTTTTTATTGTTAGCTAAGTGTTGTTTAAGAATACGTTCCGCGCTCAAACTTCGGAAAATGTTTCCGGTACAAACAAAAAGAACATTAATGGGTTTGGTTTTTGTAGTCATTATGAGATTATAACACAAATGGAAGAACCCGCCAAGTCGCGTGATGCGGCGAGGCGGGTTCAATTCCGATTCCCCAGGGGGGTGCTGCGCCGGCGTGATGGTGATCACGTTATGCGCGATATGGAGACAGCGGGTGCCAGGGTAGTCCTGAATCTCATCACCAGACTGGTCGATGCCCACTTGAATGTCAATCAAGGGGGGTAGGATGATCCAGGTTGTACAGTTGGGCATTGGCAACCGCCAGGTCAGCGAAGCAGGTGGTGGCCGGCTCGCCAGGCGCGTAGGTTCCGTCGAGACGCAACCTGACCAAATCGTTTTCCAGAAGTGATCCTACGTACTCGTAGAACCAATCACTTTCACTGATGTCCGGAGTCGTCGGGCTGTCCGTAGTGAAAGGCAGGTTGTAGGCCAAAAAGACCACTTTGGCCGCATCGGCCTTGTTGACGCCGTCGCTCGGGCGAAAATCACCATCAGGAAATCCCACGAACCATCCATACTCCGCAGCCGCGTGAATGGCTTTGAAGTATTGGTGCGACTCGGGTACGTCCGGGTAGGTCGGTCCGACAGGTTCGAAGCTGTTGAGGTCAATCAGTGGCTTCATGACCACGTGAGCAAATTCTGCGCGGGTTATATCCCAGCACTCCAGCTCCTCCTCGATGCAACGGCAAGTTTCGGTCTCGGTGTGGCACTGAGCCTGAAAGCCGTAGGGGCATTCGCAGGTTTCCTCGCAAGCCCACGGTAGGGTCGGCTCACACTCTTCGCAGGTTTCGCAGTCGGGGCAATTGCAGTCCAGACCCGACTTTCCGCCGCAAGCGACGGTGATCAAAACGAGTAGCAGGAACAGGTTTCTCACTGGTGAACTATCTCCGTGATTTGGGGGAATCGGTCCTTTTGAGGACGTCAGCCCAGTTAGTTGTGTGAACTATTCGTCCAAAAGAAAGGATGTCCCGAATCAAAAGAGATGCCTTGATGTAAAAGAGCAAGGATGGATTTTGACATATTTTTATAGTATTGTAAAGAGGTGGTTTGAGCCGAAAGTTGATGCTTCTGTCAGTTTTGGCGCAAGCACATTTTGGAATGAGTTGATAATTATTAATAATATATAGGTTATGAGCTATGTTTGCTTTTTTGTTTTTTGTGTTTTAATTCAATGTAGCAGGAGCCGTTGACTATCAAACAGGAGATCAAATACAAGTAAGATAGTTGTGATATTGTTGAGGGTATTAATAGACTTGATGTTGTTATTGCTAATTATTCTAGATATTTTGGTTTGGATGCGAGATAATGATTTTAGAAGAGGTATTGTCGCTCCGGAACTTTACTTAACGAAAGCTTCGGCACTGGAAGGTGAGAAGATAACTAGCCCTTTAAGTGGTATTAGTGAAAATTATCGAAATACAAGATTCTTGGTAGGTTTGAATCTTTACGCAAAAGAATACAGTTTGGATTTTTATGGTAAATTCGCAGACGTATTACCAAGCCTCGAGTAATAATCAGCTGTCGAAATTAAAAAAGGCCTCCTGAGGGAGATCTTTTTTTATCGCACGTTAATAACGGCGGCATTTAGACTGTGGTGGGCCGGGTAGGATTTGAACCTACGTAGGCTGAAAGCCAACAGATTTACAGTCTGTCCTCGTTGACCGCTTGAGTACCGACCCATATTTAAAGGTGCTTGCGCGGATAATCATAGGGATTTGAACCGCGCCTTGCAATAGAAAATTGGGGAGTGGAGAGAAGTCACTTAGTCTGCCCTGACGGGCAGCTATTCTTTTTAGTCTAAATGATACTCGCCTTCGGCGTCATTCAGACTTCCATCCAAGCACACTATATACAGCTCGTTCTGTACCTCGAATAATGCTCTTGATACCGTTCCAGATCCATTCGTTAAGTTTGTTGATGGTTCCTTTGGCAGCATCAAGTGGCCATCCCCAAACATGTTTTTCAAGGAAGCTTTTATTGATCTTGGGCTCTTTTTCGGCGAGAGAGGTCATACTTTTCACTTATTTGTCAATATTATATACTACTTTTTGGGTTTTGCAAGGGGTGGCGGAGTACTAAAAAACAGCGATGACTAGGATTAGTAATCGCTGTTTTTAGGAGCCTCGAGCAACGCTTTCTAAGCGAGCTGAGACATATACAACAATGGAGCCACCAGTCGGGCTCGAACCGACGACCTACTGTTTACAAGACAGTTGCTCTACCAGCTGAGCTATGGTGGCTGAGCGCGATGATAATATTAGATCGATTCTGAATAGTCAAACTATTTTATCCTAGGCAGCCAGAAGGGGTTTTTGGGGTTGGTCAAAGCCTAGTTTCGCCTTTATTAATAACACTTCTGCCAGGTCGCTAAGTTTGAATGCTAATTCAGATAATTTGTTGCGATCGAAAGATTGAATCAAGGAAGTGTTCAGATGTTCTTGGGCGAGCCGGTCTAGAGCTAAGACTGCTTCAACTTCCTGAGAATAAAATCCTTGGTCATTGGCCGGTGTTGATCTGAGTGTTTGAGCCTCATTAAAACCTTCCAATAGGTTGATTTCACTAAGACCGTTTAGATCGGATGCTGCTTGAAGAGTTTGGATTTTATCCTGATCTAAGTGCTCGGATATTTCAAAGTGAAAGATATTGTTCTTGATATGTTGATGCTCGTGATGCCCGGCATGGAGGGCAGTCTCGCGATTATCGAGAGTGGCTTCAGTGATGAAAACTTGATGCCTCGGGGTCACAAAGGCTGCAGCGTCTTTGGGGCCGCCATTAACTACGACATCAATTTTGAGGCCGGTGGCTGTGCGAATATCCTGCAGCACCTTAGCACGCTTTTGATTTTGCTCAATTTCGCGCTTGATTTCACTATCGAGTAGGGGAGAAATTTCTATGTCTGCTATTTGTTCATAATCTTCATATTTGATAGTTTCCATAGGCCTGAGGTTATTAGATGATATTGTAACATTTTGGCAGTATTGGTCAAGAATTTTGCGGAGATTTTTGTTCTTGGCGAGGCAGGCATTTTTTGGTTAAAATGCGCACAATGAACAAGATTGAGCAAATCGAGAGAGTGGAACAGGGGCGCGTCTTGGGCGAGCTGACGACTTTCGGTATGGGCGGACCTGCTGACTATTTTTGTGAAGTTCGCGATGTTTCCTTAATACCTCGCTTAATTGAAGCTTGTTTAGAAGAGGAAATTCCCTATGTTTTACTGGGCTGGGGCAGCAATATGGTTTTTCATGATCGGGGATTTAGAGGTTTGGTTATACATAATTTGGCCCGCAATTTGGATTTGGAAGGTGATTCAGTAGTGGCAGACGCGGGTGCTTTAGTGTCGCAAGTAATTCAATTCTCGCTAAAAAATGGATTAACTGGGATGGAAAAATTAATAGGCATGCCGGGAACAATCGGTGGTGCAGTACGTGGCAATGCCGGAGCATTTGGACTGGAAATTAAGGATGTCTTTGAAAAAGCGCTGGTATATGAGCCAGGAGTGGGAAAGCGAGAAATATCGCATCATGAACTGCAATTTGGCTATCGGGAAAGTGTGATTAAAGGGAGTCCTTTGATTATTCTAAAAGTATGGATTCGATTGCGACCTGGTGATACTGATGAAGGAGTAGCTGAAGTTAGAAGAATAATCGCATCGCGTGCCGGGAAACACCCTGCCGGCAAAAGTGCGGGATCATTTTTTAAGAATCCGTCGGGGAATTCGGTGGGGGAAGGACTTTCTGCAGGATATATGAATGATCAGTGCGGTTTTAAGGGATTCAAGGTTGGAGGTGCTTTTATATCAGAAAAACATGCCAATTTTTTAATGAACGATGGTAGCGCCACTATGGAAGACGTGCTGGGATTGTGTGGAAAGATTGAGGATGCCGTTGAAGAGCGATTTGGCATTCGCTTGGAAAGGGAGGTGCAATTGATTGGAGAAAGTGGTGTAATAGATGGAATCTGACTAGCTTATATGGTACAATATTAAGATTACTTAATAAGTTACCATGCAAGTAGCGGAAGAATTTCAGGAGATGCCTCAAGAAGAGGCTGCACCTGAATCAGGAACACGACCTCGACTTACAGAGGAAGAAAAAGCTGAGCAAGCTGCGGAGGACCATCAGCAGGAAGAAGAAAAATCTCATATCGATGAAATGAGAGCCATTTTTACTTCTCTGATGTTACAAGAGGATATCGATATTGATCCAAAGGAATTACAGGAATTACAAGAGGCGTTACCTTTCTTATTTACTGAAAGCTCGCCTGAATTTGAAGAATTTATAGAAAAAATCAATCCGGAAATCAACAAAATGGTTGAAGAAGTTGATGCGTTAAGAGCAAAAGGAGAAACATTGAAAGCTGTGGAGAAAGTAGGTGAATTCTTGAAATCCACAGAAGCGGAAATCTCCGGGATGCCGGATAGCAAGCTGAAGGAAGAAATTCTAGCTTATATAGGAATGGCATTGAAAGTATCTGAAATGGAGGCGGATATGAATGCTCAATTAAAGCTGGAATTAATGTCAGTTGGTGTTGACCTTATTCCAGT
The DNA here is from genome assembly GCA_964424075.1 of uncultured Candidatus Peribacteria bacterium. Taxonomy (GTDB): domain Bacteria; phylum Patescibacteriota; class Gracilibacteria; order UBA1369; family UBA1369; genus CAYRGY01. Next base: position 32,239 of record CAYRGY010000005.1, on the reverse strand, counting down.
AGTAGGATCAGGTAAAATGATTTATGAAGCTGCCAGAGGTCGTACTATGTCGGGCGAAGTGTTGAGTAAGAGCGGTCGTTTGTTACATGCAGGAGAAGCTACACTTTTCTTAGCCTTAGATGGAGTATCGATCGCGGGACTTTTTTTAGGAGGAGTTCCTACAGCAGCTGCTCAAGGCTCAAAAGCTGCAGTGGTCGGATTGAAAGGAATGGAAGCCGGAAGAGTGCTAACCAGATTTGCTGCTCTAATTCGAAAGACTACTAAATCCAGAAAAGCTGCCAAGACAATCTTCAAGGTTGGTATGCTGATGAGGAAATATCCAAAATTAGCACAAGTGATGATGAAAACTGCCAAAATTGCCAGAAACAAGAATCTGTTGAAAGCAGGCCAATTGGCAAAATATCAAAAAGACAGAAAAGCAATGTATGAGGCATCGCGAATTTATAAATATTCTAAAGCTGGAGAGGGTAAGAATGTGAAATTACCTAGCCAGAAAGAGTCTGTTGAGACTGACCTGGCTGAAGCTGCATAAAATTAAAAAAACCCTCAAAAATTGAGGGCTTTTTTTGGGTTGGTAATTGTTATTTATCCATCTTTCTTCGAATGAAAGCGGGAACGTCCAGTTCAGTTTCCAAATTTGGAGTAGCCGGTTGCTCAGTGTTCTTGGCAGCTGGAGTAGTTTCCTGAGTTGTGCTGCTAACTGCAGAGCGAAGCGGTGTTCTGTTGTGTCCACCCAGATTCATGTGTTGACGAAGAATAGTTGGCTTCTCACGTGGTGTGTCGTCAAAACCTGTTGCTACAACTGTGATTTTGATCTCACCAGTGTATGAATCATTGATTACTGCACCGAAGATGATGTTGGCGTCTGAGTCAGCAGCTTCAGTAATAATGCGGGCTGCTTCATCAACTTCGAACATGCTAAGGTCATTTCCACCGGTAATGTTGAAAAGAACCCCCTTGGCGCCATCGATAGCGAGTTCAAGCAGAGGAGATTCGATAGCTGCTTTAGCGGCATCGACTGCTCTGCTTTCGCCTGTACCGTATCCGATACCCATAAGGGCAGAACCGGCATTTTCCATAACAGTCTTAACGTCGGCGAAGTCGACATTGATCATACCGTGAGTGGTGATAAGGTCGGAAATGCCTTGTACACCTTGGCGAAGTACATCATCAACAACTGTAAATGCTTCTGTGATTGGAGTCTTCTTGTCAATAATTGAAAGGATTTTGTCGTTGGGAATAGTAATTAGTGTGTCTACTTTGTTGCGAAGGTTTTCAAGTCCGTCATCAGCTTGTTGACGTCTGCGGTGTCCTTCAAAAGAGAAGGGCTTGGTGACTACACCAACAGTTAGGATACCCAATTCTTTGGCAACCTCAGCAATTACAGGTGAAGCTCCGGTACCGGTTCCACCTCCCATACCACAAGTGATGAAAACCATATCTGTACCCATAAGTATTTCTCGTAATTCTTCAGCACTTTCTTCAGCGGCTTGGCGACCGATATCAGGATTTGCTCCTGCTCCCAATCCACGGGTAGTCGCTTTACCGATATTGACTTTATAATGAGCATTAGAGTGATGTAATGCTTGTGCGTCAGTATTAACCGCAATGAATTCGATGCCTTGCATGCTGGTCTTGATCATTCTTTCCAGAGCATTGCATCCTCCTCCACCTACACCGATTACTTTGATGCGGGCTACCGGAGCGACATCGTCAGGCACTACTTCCATTGATTTTTTACTGCTTGCTTGACCTGATCCGGAAAATAAATTTCGAAGTGAGTCTTTTTGTGAACTGTTTATCGCCATAGTATATGTGGTAAGGGACTAAGCTTTGGCTTTATTTTTGAGTTGGTATTATTACCTATTACTTGATTATATGTCAATAGTATTTTCTACTATCTGTTTTTAAGGGAAAAGGCTCTTAAACCAGTCGCTTACACCGGACACTAATTTCTTCGGACTAAAGCCTTTGAGGTTAAATCCATAGCTTCGATTCTCTAAACGTGAGCCCCAGAGAATTAATCCAATTGCAGTGGCATAGGCTGGATCGTCAATTTTGTCTACTACTCCGTCAAAATTCTGAGGGTAACCAATTTGAACAGGTAAGTTTAATGTTTCACGAGCCAGATCAAGAATTCCGGGCATCTTCACTGATGCGCCGGTCAAGATGGCGCCTGCCGGCAACATCCCATCCCGATTAATGCGAGCTAATTCTTCTTTAACCAACATGAATGTTTCATGATAGCGGGCCTCGATTATCTCAGCCATATGCTTTTTCGCGACCTTTTGAGTATCAATTTTGCTTACAAGTGACAAGTCGATAACCTCTCTCTCGTTGACATCCTGAGGAGTGCAGGTTCCATATTCAATCTTAATCTTTTCTGCAGTATCAATTGAAGTGCGAAGTCCGATTGCTATATCATTAGTGACATTTTCGCCACCAACCGGAATAACAGCAGTGTGCAGAGTTGTTCCTTCCTCAAAAACAGATACTGAGGTGCCGCCGCAACCAATATCAATTACGACTACCCCAAGCTCTTTTTGACGCTTGGAAAGGATAGCTTCAGCCGAAGCCAGACAAGAAGGAATCATGTCATCAATGTCGACACCGGCTTGGAGTACACATTTTTCGATATTTTTCACTGCAGGAGCGAGACCGGTGACTATGTGAGCTTCCACTTCCAGGCGTATCCCGGTCATGCCAACCGGATATTTGATACCTCTTTGTTCATCTACAGTAAATGATTTTGGTATAATACGAAGAATGCGGCGATTGGAAGGGATTGATACCGCCTGAGCAGCTTCTAAAACGCGATCAACATCATCTTCAGTGATTTCATTACCGCTGGAAACCGCGATTACACCTTTGGAGTTAATCGACTCGATATTATTACCGCCCACACCCAGAAATACGTGATTGATTGGCTCTCCGGCCATACGTTCAGCATCTTCAAGTGAGGAAGAAATACTGTTTATCGTCTCTTCCACATCAATTATTTGACCTTTACGCAGCCCGGTAGAGGGGGCAATTCCTACGCCAATGATATTAGGCACCTGAGATCCTTCTTCGAGCGTTCCAACAACGGTTCGTATCTTGGAGCTTCCAATGTCTAAGCTGGCGATTACTCTGACTTTTGCCATTAATGGTTTTAATAGGAGTTTAAATCGGATACTGGGTTTAGAGCTTTTAATAAAGATTCTTTACAACTCGTTCGGTAGTTAGAAACCTACGAAAAAATTGAATCTTGCACGAAACCCAAATAGCCTACTCCCCGAGACTATAGCGGAAATGGAGGGCCGAGGCAAATGGAATTTAAGGAGTTTGAACAGTGTTGAGCAGGCAAGACCGATATGCTGATTGCATCTCCATTAACTGCTTGATTTCCGACCTAAGTGGATGCTCTGTGGTGGTCATATACATATCAAGACATTTGCCTTTTAGCGTTTGTAATTGCAGACGAAAATTATAATCAAAATGGTCTTGAATAAAACAAGCTGAAACTGTGTCCGGCTCATCAATACTTCTATTTATAATAACTTGGATTATTTTTTCTCTAGATTGATTATAGACGTCCCTACATACCATTGCCCAAGACATACTCATGTTGTTCTGTCCGCTTAGGATCTCTTGCTTCAAAACTTGTAGATCTTTGTTACCCAATTGGGTTTGATGCCTGAAATCTACTATATCATCATAAATGTCTGGTTGAGGAGTAGAGTCAGCAACCTTTTCATATTTAATTCTTTGGGGAAGTTGATCAACTGGATGATTAAAATCACTATGTGCCTCATCGAATATTGTAACTACCGGGACTTGCTGCGTTTGTGAAACAGCACACCCGCTAGTTATGGCTAAGGAAGAAGCCAAACCTATTGTAGACATCGCTTTATTCATGCTTTATTTATAAAAGGTTTTATAACTTTTGTCAAGACTGTCGTGTTAGTATTTGTAATAATTCTGGTTCGGCGAAATTATAAGGGGCGTCTTTTATAAAAACTGAAACAGGAATTGCTCATGGTAGGGCAGGAGGCAACAGCATTGAGAGGCTAGTAACCTTGAGTCAACGGAGTTCGTACCGGTTTCGCTAAGCCTTCACTTAATTTCCTAAATTTGGTTTTTCGTGCTATAATTATATGATTTAACTTTAAAAACTATGAAATTATCCAATACACCTGAAAGCTTTGATGAAATGTCGGTGGAAGAAATTCAGGAATTTGTAGGATTAGAAGCTGATAGGCTAAAGAAACTAGGTAATTGGCCTGGTTATATTGATGCTGAAGGTTCCTTGGTTACCCGCATCCCGGTTGGCGAAAGCAAAGCATCGGGGTTTGACGCAGGTATTGCTTGCGCGTTGCAGATGATCCCTGAAGATAAGCAAAGATTATCGGCAATTCTGCATGCCGCTTATACTAAAGAAGCTGTTAAGCAGATTCGGGATGAGACTATTAGGACTGAATTTGATCAGGAGGAGGATTTTGAGGCTGATTCTGAGACTACTTGGTGGCTTGCCGCTTGCAGTTTATGCAAAGAAGGGAATACAAGCGAAAAGGACTTTAGAGAACAATTGAATCAATTTGCTGAACTGGCTGCTAATCCTAAAGCCAGGATTGAAGCGGCGAAAAAAGCCTATCTAGAAATGAAAAACTCTTTCCAAATGGGAAATCCCCACACCAATGGGCTTCCTTACGGCGAAGTTGATGGCTGCATGCAAGCAGCTTATCTGGATGGGTACCTGGCTGCTGTCGGATATAATCCGCATAATGGGCTTTATTTTATTGGGACCTATGAAGAAAGTTTGGGACTTGAGGATTTTCCTTGGGAGAAGGATGTTGACGCTGATGGACGTCCTACCTCCGGGCCGGTACATCATAGCCGGCAATTTGTGAAATGCGCGAATTTGGATGAATTAGAGCGGGCAACCGCTATTGTGGCCAAGAAATTTGGTTTGAAATAGATTAGACGAATATTTATAGTGAGAGGGCTTAGTTTTAGCCCTCTTTTTTATGGAAAAAGTCAAAAAAATCTGGATGGATGGCCGCATGGTCGATTGGGATAAGGCAAAAATTCATGTAGTGAATCATAGTTTGCATTATGGAAGCGGCGTTTTTGAGGGGATTAGGTTTTATATGACCGATAAAGGTCCGGCAATTTTTCGCTTGAAGGAGCATATTGATCGTTTGTTGTATTCCGCCAAATGTATGGGGATGAAGCTTCCGTATACTAAAAATGAGCTGATTGAAGCTTGCCGTCGCATTGTAAAAGTGAATAAACTGAAGGAAGGTTATATTAGACCGCTTTGTTTTTATGGATATGGGAAAATGGGATTGAATCCTGTGGGAGCCCCGGTGAATGTGACGATTGTGGCTTGGGCTTGGGGATCATACTTTGAGGGAGACAAGAAGCTGCGCGTGAAGACTTCCAGGTTTTGTCGGATTCATCCCTATAGCTCGTGTGTTGATGCCAAAATTAGCGGGCATTATGTGAATTCGATTTTGGCTAATTTGTCTGTGGAAAAGTCAAAATATGACGAAGCTTTGTTGTTGGATCATCAAGGCAACTTGGCAGAGGGGCCGGGTGAAAATTTGTTTTTGGTGCGTGACGGCAAATTGCTTTTTCCGGAGCTGGGCTCGATTTTGCCAGGGATAACACGAGATACAATTAAGACTATTGCTACTGATTTAGGAATAGAATTAATGGAGAAGACTTTGAAACTTAAGGATATATATGCCGCGGATGAAGCGTTTTTCTGTGGCACAGCAGTGGAAGTTGCCGGGATTGGTTCACTTGATGGCGAAAAGATTGGGGATGGCTCAGGGGAAATTACTGAGACAATCAAGAAGATATATCTTGATGCCGTGCATGGCAAGATCCCCAAGTATAAGAAGTGGGTGACTTTGGTTTAAAACAAGCTTGTTTGTTTGGATTCCGCTAATTTGTCGTGAATATATTTTTTATAGAGTTCGTAAGGACGGAGCAAGGAACGAAATTCAAGTTCGTTGATTAGGTCAGCAGTGCGGGCTTCGGGTTCGTCGTGGAAAGCGCATTTGCTAAGGTCGAGACTGACAGGAAGATCGCAGAGGATGGTGGCCATTCTTTGACTTAAATAGGCTGTCTCCTTATTTTCGGTTAATTTGGTGCGTTGACCGGGAGTAAGTTGATCAAGGTGACTATATATATTATCAAGGGTTTGATACTTCTGGAGTAACTCGACTGCCTGCTTGTCGCCAATGCCTTTGACGCCGGGAATATTGTCAGAAGCATCACCACGGAGGGCTTTGTAATCGATGATCTGGTCTGGGCGAAGACCGGTTTTTTCGATCACTTTGGCAGTATTGTAAGTTGTGCTCTGGCTCATACCTTTTTGGGGAGTAATAACCTCAACTTTTTCATTAACCAATTGGAAAGTGTCTTTGTCACCGGTAAGAATGAGGGTGTGCAGGTCCTGCTGCTCGGCTTGGGTAGCTAGGGTGCCAATTAAATCGTCAGCTTCAAAACCGGAGATTTGAAAAAGAGGGATGTGGAGTGCTTCCAATACTTCAAAAAGGCGTGGTTGTTGTGGATAAAGTTCCGGCGGCGGGGCAGAGCGATTAGCTTTATATTCGGTAAATTCTAGGTGGCGAAAAGTGGGGTCCTTGTGATCGAAAGCGATTGCCAAATAGTCGGGTTTTGACATTTGGATGGAGTCAAAAAGCATCTTCAGAAAGCCATAAACAGCGTTCGTGTATTCGCCTTTGGAATTGTGCAGTAAAGGTAATGCGTGAAACGCTCGATGGAAAATGGCATTACCGTCTATGAGTAGAAGTTTTTTCATACTTTTAGTCTGGATATTTATTTAAAAAAATGATATGATGACTGGATTACTTAAATGAATTTTAATGCCTACCAAAGCAAAGACCAAGCCAAAATCGGCTAAGAAAAAAACTTCAACAAAAAAGAAAGCGCCTAGAACAATTAAAACACTTGAAAAAATTGAGCTTAATCCAGGTTTGCAAGACATGGACAGTGATTTTGGGACAAAATACTTGAATGTCCTTTTGGAAGGAAAAAAATCTGCTAAAGGAGAAGTTTTCAATAAAATTTTGGCGGAGAAAAAAGATGCTGGCAATCTAAAAATGCCCCTAATTCTGTTCTTTGCTTCAGACTTGAATGGTGAAAAGGAACTGATTAATCGTGAAATGATGTTTAATTTGCTAGAAGGGTTAAGGGTATTACCGGTAAGAGTGGTGGTAGTGAATACTCAGCAACCAAGTGATGTAAATAATCTGTCTGAAGTTGAGGAAATGATGCACAATCATATAGTTTGGTATAATCCAAAAACTGATAACAGCGGACGTGGGAAAGAAGAGAAGGAAATTGATCGCCTTTTGCTGGCTGCTGATATGGCGGTCCTATTTAACAGCAATATCGATTTGATTAAGCTTTTGATGAATTATGGAGTGGTAGTAATATCTGATGAAAAAGCTCCGCTATTGGAGAATTATAAGCCAAATCAAGAATCAGGTAATTCTTTCATGTATAAAAAGAAAAACCAATGGGGAGTATTCGCGGCAATTGTAAGAGCACTGGAAACCTACAAATTCCCCTATGATTGGAAGAATATTGTAAGAACCATTCACCGTTAGGACTAATCTAGAGAAGAAACACCTCCTCTGCCAGTACTCTCTTGGACTGCACTGGTCAAATCCTGAATAGTTTGAATTACTTCGTTAAAATTGATGTACTGGATGATATCCAGTCCGATTAGTCGTCCGACTGTACCGACAATAACCACAGCCAGAATTGTTATTACCAATCCGATAATTGCGTAGCGAATTGTACCGACAGCTTTCTTAATTTTTTCTTCATCACCACCGGAGAAAATAAAGCGGAATCCACCATAGAAGATAAAAATTACGGAAAGAAAACCTGCGGCTATAATAGCATAAGCTATACCTTTATTAATGATATTAAGGATATCGTAGTTGGTCGCTGCACCAATTATAGTATTGTCTTCCATGGAAAAATTGATTATTTATTTTAGTCAATCTTACTCGAGAGAGTAAGGAAAAACAAATTAAATCTCACCTGTTAGGCCAGTTCCAGAAGAAACTTCACTGCCATCCGGTTCAACAATTTTTAAATTAACTCGAGCATTGTTTTTTGAACCGATAACTCGAAGTAGGATGCGGATTGATTTAGCTGTTTGTCCATTTTTTCCGATGATCTTACCCATATCATCTTTGGAAACTTTAAGTGTGATCAGCACACCCATTTCATCAACATTTCTTTCAATTTCAACTTCATCTGGATTTTCTACAATTTGTTTGACTATAAATTCAACAAATTCTAGATCTTGTGGTTTGTCTCCTGTGTCCATTTACGTAAAGTTAAATGTTAAATTGTAGATAATTAGTCAGTTTTTTCTTCAGTAATAGCGGGAGCCTCTTCTTTTGGAGCCTCTTCTTTAGGAGCTTCTTCCTTAGGAGCCTCTTCTTTAGGAGGTTCTTCTTGAGCTGGCTCTTCAGCCGGGGCAGCCGGGGCGGCCGGGGCAGCTGGAGCTGCAGGTTCTTCATCCGGAGCATTCTTCTTCTTAGCTTTCTTGTCCGGTTTGAAAAAGATGAATTTATCCATTCCTGGAACACCGTCTTTCTTCAAAAGATTGGCAATAGATTCAGTTGGTTGAGCTCCTTTTTTAATCCAATCCAAAATTTTATCTTTATCATAGGATAAAGGTTTGTTCTTTTGGGTTGGAAGATAGTAGCCCAGAACATCCATATAACTGCCTTTGACAGCTTTACTATGTTCTCCAACAACAATTCTGAAACTTTTCTGATTCTTTTTTCCGGTGCGAGAGAGTCTGATTCTTAGCACGAGTGAAATATGGTTAAATTTTTGAAAGCGAGGACAGTGTATGGGGGAGGACGTGTAAAGTCAAGAAAATTTCTGGGCTTTTAATTATAGCTATTTTCAGATAAAATAGTGGCGTTAAAATTTAAACAAAGTTGCTATGAAAAAAGTTTTAAGTCTATCAGTTTTATTGGTCATGATGATTGGCTTCTCCAGTGTGGCTATGGCTGCCAAAACTGATGTTTTAAACAAAACCCATGACTTTTTAAAAAATGGTCATTCAGAAATTGGTGAGCCGGGCCGAGACTATATTAACAATTGTGCAGCTACCGGTCAGGAGATTGCTCAGGAAGAATTTCAGGGCGCATTTATGAATCAATATATGTTTTCCTGGAATGGTCAGACTTCACTGAAGGATATGGGAGTTAAGTTTTATTATATTAAAAGTGCCGGCAAGAACAAGATTATGCAGGCGCAATGTCCTCCCAAAGCAGGAGCAAAACCTGTGACACGAATTTTTGAAACCAAAGATTTGCGATGGGAACCCTTTGCTCCTCTGAAACAACCGGAGCTTTTGATGACCGAATTAGTCGAGCAAATGTTAGCTTCTGATCGGCTTGTCAGTGAGTTGGAGAACAGATTTACCAGTGTTGCTGATGAGGAAATGAAAAGCTATTATCGTCTGTATGAACACGAAGGAGAACCCAGATGGGAAGTGATATTTTTTGGAGGGAAAAAAGCGTTAACAATTTATGCTGACGCCACTGAAGCTACTCCTGAATTGCAAATTATATAAGCTTGGTTTGAATTTTTTTGACAATTTCGGCACCAAGTTTAGAGTTTAAATACTCCTGAAGTTGGTGCCTTTTTTGATTTATCTGTTGGGCATGTGCAGGGGACTCAGCACCAATTGTGAGAGTGGCATTTTTGAAATAGAGAGGTTTGAGATTGGCTTGAGAAGGCAAATGCTCTTTTTGAAAAGAGCGGAATTCTTGGCAAACCTGAATAGCTTTGAAAGTTGTAGATAAGCCTTTTTTGGCTGCAACAATATCAAAAATATCCTGGAAATTACTTCTATGGTATGGCTTGTGCGGCTTGTACTGCTCTTGATCAGGATACATTGTTGTAGAGGTTTATAACTTCTCGGGCCATTTTCTCCCAGCTAAATTGTTGCACGTGGCGACGACCTTTTTCAATCATTTGTTGTTGCAATTGCGGATTCAAAAGCAGAGTGGAGATTTTTTCGACCATATCATTGGTGTCGTAGGGATCAAAATAAATTGCGGCATCACCACAGCTTTCGGGAATGCAGGATGTATTGGAGGCTACTACCGGAGTATGGCATTTCATTGCTTCCAGTGGGGGCAGACCAAATCCTTCGTAAAAAGATGGGTAAGTATATATAGTAGCGGTATTAATGAGGTCAATCAGTTCATTTTCGGGGACTAGCCCTGCGAAAACTATATCGCCATTTTTAGTATGAGGGCCTGCTTCCTGTATTATCTCCGGGGCATAGAGCGGATCTTTACGACCGGTGACTACCAACTGAATTTGGTGATTTTTGACGAGTTGTTTGAACGCTTTGATTAAACCTATCAGGTTTTTGTGATTGCGCCAATTGCCAGTATAGAGCAGGAACGGCTTGTTGATGCCGTGTTTTTGAACAGTTGCCTGGAGGCGATCTTGATCGGAGATGGGCTTGAATTCAGAATTCACGCCTTCATAAAGTACTTCGATTTTGTGATCGGGGATTTTGAGCAAATCCTGTAAATCTTTGGAAGTGTTTTTAGAAACTGCAATAATTTTTTTAGATTTTTTGGTAATTGATTTGATAGTTTGGCGATAAGCGAGACGGTAAAGCTTGGATGTCATTTTCTTGCCGGGAAAAAAGTGCAGTGTCAAATCGTGGATCGTCACGATTGACGGCTTTCGATAGAGAATTGGTGCATTAAAGTGCGTGAAATGCATTAGATCAAGGCGATGCTTTAGGAGTTGCCTGAAGAATTTGGTCTGTTCTTTGAATGAATAGTGGGGAGCATTGGTTCGCACTTTGTAAAAATTGGGAGCGACAAGTTTGGCTTGCTCGTATATCGGATCGTTGAAAAATAGATAATACTCATTTTGATTGTCTAAGTTTTGCAGATTTTGCACCAATTCAAAAACATAGCGCCCAATTCCGGTGAACTTGGACGAATACATGCGACAATCTATGCCTATGCGTTTGCTCATGGCATGGTTGTAGCAGATTTGTAAGAATAAAGAAACCCCCGGTCATGCACCATTGCCGACCGGGAGAAAAGTGATTGCGGCTTGCTAGGGAGATTAGCACATTAGGTGGGAACCCGTGTATGCTTAATCTACGTCTAGCAATGGCCGGAGTAACGGATTTTCGCTTTCTGGAGACCTTGCGGTTCCATCAGAATCCAGAACACTTCACTTTGTAGTGTGGAGGACTGACCCGTCAGGAGGATCAAGTGGGGAAACGAGTAGGTCCTACGCGAGCGCAATATAGACTCAGTTAACACTTTTGTCAATGGTGTGATTTTTGCTTGCAATTGATGGGGCGTTTGATTATATTTGCGTGGCAAAATCGGCTTTGGTTGATTTTTGATGGCTATTTTGGAGCGGTAGTTCAGCTGGTTAGAACGCCTGCCTGTCACGCAGGAGGTCGCGGGTTCGAGTCCCGTCCGTTCCGCCATGTTCAAGTTTAGGCGATTAATTGAATACTAGGAGGAGAGGTGGTTGTAGAGTTGTGGGTGATTTGGTATTGTGGATTCGTTGAAGATACAAGCGGTAAGTGAAAGAGGCCAATAGGCGGCCTGAGTATTCTCCTTTATGTAAGCAAGCCCATCTTGGCCAAAAAAGCTCATTAATGTGTTTTTCGTGCTGCTCGGGATCGAGTACAACCTTAAGCTTGGGCATATTTGTTGCTTTAAAATAATCGCAATAATTGCAATACTTTCTATAATCTAGTCAATAAGGTTGATTTTTTTAGCTTTTGTGGTCTAAACTGAGCTTATGATTGAAGTACCGCGACAAATAGACACTAATTATGGCAAGAAAGCTCTGTCCGAATTCCGCACTCTGATGTATAGAGCCCGCATTTTTGCTGATACTAAATGCGAAGAATGGCAGGAGATTATTAATAATGAATTTATTTTAGAAAAGGCCGCCCAAATGATCAGTAGCCCCGGAGATGATATTTGGAATTGGGTAAGCGATAGTGAGCCTATTCGTACTCAATTCACCAAGATGTTAGCTGATAAGTTGGTTGAAAAGAATAACTATATGCGGGCACTGGAACTTTATGAGCAAATGGGTGATATAGAGGGGATTAGAGCAATGATAAACAATGGTAGTTATGACACAAATGGAGTTCTAAACTATGACCTGATTTTGGCTTCCTGGCGTTATGGAAATCAGCAACAAAAAAAGGGGGCTTTGAACGATTTCTGTAAAGTGTTTGCGTATGATGAAAGCACCTACAGCTGGAATGGTGTTGATAGTTTTGTGCAGGACACAAAAGAAAAGATTCAGGAAGTTCACAAGTTAATGCTACCCGGCAAAGTGTATAAATTTAAAGGAGGTGTTCAGTTCTATAATATGTTAGCCAATTTGGTCAGAGAGAATCGCTACGATGGTTATGTTCCGGTTATGAATTCTTCGAATATACCCGGAATTGTGCTAAGGGCGATTGGAGCACAAGTGCGTATGATTGAATATCATCGGGAGTGGGGAGATGTGGAGGCGGAGTGGATGCCGGTAGACAACATACTGAATGCTGAACTACCTCAAAGAGGGAATATTTTAATTGTGGAGAATGACTATGCTTCGGGCAGAACTATTGACAAAGTGGTTGAACAAATTGGCAATTTGGTGCCAAAAAGCATTGATGTTTTAACAACCGGGTATTTGAACCCGATTGAAACTAAGCAGGAACACCCAAGCGTTCGGAAATATCGATTAGCAAAGGATTTACCCAAAGATGACAGAGTTTATGACAATATGCAGTGGGTAAAGAAAAGCCTTGATGATTTGCTGAGGAAAGTTCAATCCTCATTATAACTATATTTAAATGTTTTTCCGTCTTTAAAAATACGATCTCGTTCTGTAGTATATTGGCTGTATAGCCATTAAGTGTGACTAGATTGAGGAAAATCTATTAGGCGAATGGGAGAACCTGATCAGCGGTTTTGATCAGTCTTTTGTTTGGGCGAAATTCAAGCGGATGGTTGAATAATAATAACTTTGAGTTCGTTTAAAGTCATGATTATTTGATTACCTACCTTTTTCAGAGAGAAGTACGGATATTTTTTTGGTTTCGGGAAATTGGGCCATGATGATAGTAAGAATCATCGTGAGCGGAACACTAAGTATCATACCCATAACGCCCCAGATTGCCCCCCAAATCGCCAATGACAAAAGTACTACTAAGGTACTTAAATTCATCGAAGTACCCATCCATTTTGGTTCGAGCACGTTTCCCATGACGAATTGTATAGCTCCGAAAATAGCCAGGATGATTAAGAAGACTTGGAAATTACCGGTTTGAAACAAGACGAAGACTGAGGGGAAAATCATTCCCACAAATGCTCCGATGTTGGGGATATAACTAGTCACGAAGATGAGGAAGGCCCAGAAAAAGGCAAAATCGATTTGGAAATAAATGAGGACAAAATAGGATAGCAAGCCGGTCAGAAAGCTGATGACGGTTTTGATTAGAATATAACTTTCCACAGATGAGCTTAGTTGTTCAGTAATTTTCACTGCGCGCTTTTGGCCTTCAGAACTGTAAAAAAGTTTTCCAATTTTTACACCCCAACAATTTTCCTCTATGAGCAAAAAAAGTACATAAACAAGCACCATAGCAAAAGTACTCAAAAAGCCGGAGAAAGTAAGAACAGCCCCCTGGAAAAACCAATTTAAGTTAATATTTCTCGCCCAGTCTTTAAGTTGTTCAAGAAAACTACTACCAAAAACATTGTTGAGGTTGTCGATGGTGTTTCTGAGATTTTGTTGATACTCGGGGAGGACTTCCGTCAGCTGGGCAAGGTTTTGCAAAAGCATGGTCCCAAAAATGAAACTGACTGAAGTAATAAGCAATGTAGCAATAATATTGAGAATCCAGATGGGGATGTATTTTCTGACAAAGCCGATTTTGAGTAAGTAATTGCGGATACTGCGAATGATTAGCCACACAAAAAGAGCAATCACAAATGGCAATAAGATTCCACGGGCAAAGACCAACAGTAATACTGTTGAGGCAAGAATAATGAAAATGTAAGCTACTTTTCTGAATTCAATCATGGCTATATTGAAGCGCAGAATTGAGAAGAAGGCAAGAGTTGTGTGGCTCTATGGTTTTTTGCGGGGGCCCGTATAGGATTGAATGCCCAGAACAGTCAAAACTGATAGGTCGAGTCCATTGATTGATGTTGCTTCAGGTAAATTGACCTCGGCGGCTTTAGGTGCATGGAAGGTTATGGCGTATTTCAGTTTGGGAAAATCAACTTTTTTAAGGGAGTCGAATGGTCGGCCAGTTCGTGTAACGCGGAAACCACGTCGGGGTGCAATGAGTTGGGCTCATCTATCAAAATGACAGAGTTTTTAATCCCTTGTGCCCATTTGAGTAAATTTTGTTGTGGTGGAGGCGGCAAAGCATCTTCTGTTGTCAAATCTTCTTCAAGTGGGACTTCCATCATTTTAATTCCTGCAATTGTATCTTGAATCGCTCCAGATGATTCAGGAGAAAGCATTTTTGAAAGGTTGTAGGGGAATTTTTAGCTAAGTGGATTATTGTTTTTTGGAAACTAATTGGTCGAGTAGTGTTTTAGCATTTCGCTCGGTTGCAGATGAGACTTGAGGAATGTCTTCGCAAGCAGCTTTGTGCATATTCGATTGTTGATCGCCCATTTCCAAAGCGCGCTTACATAAACCATCTGTTCCGGAAACTAATTGGGATAGAGTCGGTGGTTCAATGATCAGATAATTAATCTTTTGCTGTTTTAAGACTTCAACTTGCTTGTCTGCGTGCATAGCGCCGGTAATCAGCAAAACATTGTTTTCAGGAACATTAGCAGCTATATTAGCTTCTTTTTCTGCATCTTGATTGCATCTGTAGCTGAAAAGCTCATGATATAGCTTGGAGCGAATTTGTTCCATTTGACAAGTACAAAAACGAGCCATTTGAAAGGTGTGTTGCTTATCAAGCGCATTCCAATCAACATTGGGATAGAGAGGCCCACAGAAGATCTCAGGAGTTTTTTGAACCGTAGTTTCGAAAATTCTGGCGCGGGCGATTTGTCTGATGCGAGCTTGAAAATCCTCTTCTTTCAAATCTCCGACAATTGTGAGTTGATCTTGAAAAACCAAGCCAAGCAGAGGTGCTGTGTTGAGCTGATTATTGTGTTTCAGGGCTTTTTCGGCAATTTCACTACGCTTGGTGAGCATGTCAGCTCCGATAATATCATGGTGAATCGGTTCATTGATTGCCTCGGGATGGGCTTTGAGATAGGCAAGATCAGTCGGTGGATCAGTTATTGGATGCCCCTCTCTGACAATTGCCAATTTTTTCTGCTTAGTGAGGATGTCTTTTACCAAAAAATAGATTTCCGTCTGAACCTGATCAGCTTCCTTGGGTATACCATCTTGAAGAATAGGCGCATTCTTGGCATGCATATCAGGAATAATGATAACTGTTTTTCCCTTTGGATTGGGAAAATTCTTTTTGGTAATTTGGCCAAATTGTTGCGGTGGCTGATAGTTTTGAAAATCATAATTATCGACCGCTTGATCGAATCTGAGAGCTGTAGTTTCTGTCTGCTTATTGCTGCAAGCAGAAAGAGACAAGGCTGCAGTCAGAGCTAATAGTCCAGCTGTGCGATTAAAAATGTTTTTATGCATTACTGTCGTTTAAGCGAATTAGTTCCAAAATCATGTATTTTATGTATTCTCTCTGACCGGCCAGATTATCGACTTGAAATGGAAATGTGTAGAGTAGGTCAGGAGAAGCAGCCCTTCTGATGCGGCATTCCAACCCGAGTGTGAGAGCTATTTTTTTGGTAATTTCATTGTTAATGCGTAGTTGTTCGGTGATTTGTTCCAATTCCTCTATTTTACCTTGTGGATAAAAAGAAACTGGATGCAATTGACACTCAACTTTGCCATTAGCAGTGGGGTTGATTTCCCTATCTTCGTCGATAAATTGGTCAAAAAGTGAATTTTCGCCGTGTTTAAGTATATTGTCAAGTTATTGAAAGGCTGTGAAAGTAGCATGCACATGGACAAGTAGTCAAGAAAAAGCCCCGGGGCTATGGTGGGCGCCGGGGCTAAAGTTCTCTAAGAAATTGTACTATAAGCTAGCACATTCTCCGCTTTGACTATTTACATTAACTGAGATCAAATATTGACCTTGTGTAGCACATTTTATGTTACCATTTTCAAAGGTAGCATTGGTTATAGTACCCCATTGATTTTGTTCAGCTTGAATATCTCCTAAAGTAGCGTTTAACTGGCCTTCGACAGTTAGATCGCCCGCAACTCTAGCGCTATCGTTAATAAGGATAGATTCTGAACTAGAGAAGTTGTTGATGACAGAGGTGATTAGACCTTCAGTGAAGTTACCGGTTCCCCCAACAAAGTCAACTATGCCGTTTAATGTAAGATTCTGGTCAGAGCTGATTGGAGAAATAGAACTGGCTTTTACAGGCCCTTCTACATGAAGATACCCTGAGATACTAGTATTATCTTCAATGTAAATTGGTGAGCCATTATTTGTAAAGTTCTTGATAGACGGTGTGATTAGACCTTGAATGAAGTTACCCGACCCAGAAGCAACGTCGAATCCTTCATTAAAGGTTGTCTTGTCAGTGAAAGTATTGGTTCCGAGGATTAGTCCAACGATGTCAACGTTGCCAGAAATGATAACATCTTTGTCAAATTTTGTTGGGCTCTTCATTTGAATAGGAATTTCAGTGTCTCCAACAGTGTTAATGCCATGAATACCACCTTCACGAACTTCTAGTTCGTAACCTGAAACCAGACCAGGCTTGTTGCTTGGATCTGAATTGTCACGAGCTGCATAGATTTCGTGACCGTTGATTTTGTTAGCGCTGAGTTCATCACCAACATTAAGGTCGCCTGCGATTGTGGCATTTTCATCTACAACTAAATTGTTTGTTGTTACTGAATTATTGTCGATATCTGACAAGTCGATTGTTCCACCACCTCCATTGCCGGGATCTGTTTGACCGGTTTTCTTCCAGGCCCAACTTGTATTAAGACTTCGGTTAGTACAATTCTTGTTTGTACATTGATAGATACCTCCATCAGCTGATTTAACTGTAGATGGAGTATTATTGTTGTAACTTATTCCATTATTATAGCCTTTTTCGCTGGAAAGATAATCATAAGCTTGATCATTTTTCAGCTTCCAAGTCCAAATGTTGGCGACTCCAGGTTCATATTTGGAACACTCACTTTTATTAATACAAATGTAAGTTCTTCCATTATAAACAACTTCATCACCTCGGCCATGAGCTTGATCTCCCCAGGCTACGCTGGCTTGCAGTTCTGTTGCAGAAAAATTGGTTACAGCCAGACCAAGACCCGCACCAATTACAGTTGCCAGAGCGATAAACCCTGCAACAATACGAATACTAGTGTTTTTCATGTTTGTTTTTTATTTATGTTTTAAAACACGTTCTTTAAAATTATGACAGCTTTTTTGCCTGTCGTCAAGTTTGTTGTTTAGCTACTTTTCTAGAGTACGTTTTTGAGGTCGAGATCACGGGAAAGTAGCTCTTCTACCAGGGCGTAGAAGAAGGTTGGATAGCCCTCAATGGCCTTAGGATCTGCGGAAATTAAATTAAAAATAATATGGAGTGAAGTTATATTCCTAACTTTTTCAATATGCTGATGTAATTTTTCAGGATTGACCCGGGCAAATTCTTTGCGAACTAATTTAATTTTAGTGCGCAAGGCCTCAAAACCATGATTATTTTCAAGGATTAACTGAGCAGTCTCTTCTTCTTTCTCTTTAAGTGGTGCAATTAATTTAGCTCTAACTCTCTGCATTTCACTCACAACCGCTTTGGGTTTACCTCTTTTTATTGAGGCGACTTTGCAGGTTTTACCTTTGGGTCTGACTAACCTTGTTTTGCGGTAGTCATCTAATTTGATAACATTATTCATCGTGCTTTTGCATACGGGAAAAAGTTAGATTACTCCCTTTGTCTAGATGAATCAAGTCGATATCCTGATGGAGGTTCTTTACCTTTTTAGGGGACACCCGATAAATAAGTAATTTGATGCCAAGTTTTTTTGCCTTTTGTTTAAGCGCTCGCAAAGGGCCTCTCCACTTTAAGTATTTAGCGGCAGGAACTTGGACGCTTAAATAACCTGCGGATTCCTGCAAGGCGGCAATAATTTCCGCAGGGAGATGTTTAAAAACAGTCAGGATGATTTGTCGATGATTATCCTCGGGCAATTCGGACCCTCCAATAGCGACGCGGCCTTTAAAATGATTGAGAGTCAAGGCTCCGGTTGAAATTTCCAAAGGATTTTTTTTTCGTTTGGGTTTTTCAAGAATGTTCTTGGCATTAAGTTCAGTAATAATAGTGTTAAAACCCAACATGACTTGGGGTAAATGTTGATGTACTTCTAATATTACATAGGGATCAAATGAACTAACCATGACAGAATCTTCAAGTTGATGCTTCTTGATTAAATTAATAACTCCGCTGGTAGCTCTACTATTTTTGACTTCAATGTTTAAGCGAGCCAATCCCTGATAATTTTTGAATTCCTGCAGAAGATTATTCAATGTATACATAGGCGCGCCGGTTCGATCGATTGTAGGATTAAGACTTCTTAACGCCCCCCAAGTATGTCCATCTATTCTTTCTTTGCCCTGATCAGTACGGGTATAGGCACTGTGACTAATCACGGGGGTGCCTTCACTGGTCGCTTGAATGTCTAATTCAATATTGCGTATACCTTGTTTAAGGGCTTCGATTATGGCTTGAAGTGAAAGTTCGGGACCTCCGAAAGCATATTCACCATTTTTCTTTTCAGAATGTGCTCGATGAGAAGCAATACCTTCTCGTTGCTGTTTGTCGAAAACCGCCAAAACCTCCAGCGCCCGTAAATAGAATTTCTTAAAGGCCTTTTCCAAGGGATGCAGTTTGGAATCAGGAGGTAATATTTGATGAATTCGGTCTAAAATCCTGTCGCGCAATTCTTCAGGCAACGAATTGGCTCGGCCTGATTTTAGTTCCAGATTGAAGACCTCATCCTCCAATTGATGTAATATTTCACTCATTTGCACCATGACCAAATCTTCGTCGATACCCAATTTGGCAAACTCCTTAAGCACTTTTTGAAAAGCCTTTGCCAGACGGGGATACTGCTCGAACTTGTCTTCCTCAGTTAACTCGAGAAATTTTAAAAGTAATGCGGCTCTATTTAAAGAATTAAAATCTTCTTGCACAATTCTTTGCGGTACGTCTTCTTTGGGGGGGGATAACGCTTCTTTCATCATAGTATTATATCACAAGTTATTCCTTGCTTATATGGCTTTTTTCTTATAATCTAAATTAAGTATATAATCAAAAAAACTATGAAAATTAAAATAATATTGGGATCAATAATTATTGCAGCTTTACTCGCAGGCTGTGCACAACTGTTCCCACCAGCGACAGACGAAACTATTGAAGACAATACGAAAAGTGAAGTAGAGGCTTCAGTAACAATATCTGAGGACAATGCTACACAAAACGTTACCGGAAGCGTGACAATTACTGAAGAAGGCGAAGAAGTGGTGGAAGATGCTGATGCTGATACTGATGCTGAGCCTGTAGAAGCTGAAACTAATAGCTTAATTGCATATTCGGCAAGTGGCGTTGATGCATTAAAAGCTGAAGGTAGTCCTTTTGCACTTTTCTTCCATGCTGAGTGGTGTCCGGTTTGTAGAGCAATGGAAGAAAATGTTGAAAACGAGCCTGAGAAACTTCCTCAAGGGGTAGCTCTTTTGAAGGTCGACTATGACAATGAAACCGCTTTGAAACAAGAATTGGGAATTACACAACAATCAGTTTGGGTAATTTTTGACTCTCAAGGAAATGAAGTGGCCAGAAATCCGGGCGTAGATTATGACAGCTTAGTTGCCGATCTAGATAAAGCGCTTTAATTTATGGACTTTTTGATACCCTCATTTGTAGCTGGTTTTCTTACAATTCTTGCACCCTGCATGTTGCCGGTATTGCCTGTTATTGTGGGAGGATCAGCTGAGGGTATTGGCAAATGGAAGCCTTTTGTAATTGTTGCATCGCTGGGGGTTTCCATTTTGCTGTTTACGGTCCTACTAAAGTTCACAACTCAGCTACTGTTCATTCCTGATACGGCCTGGAAGATAGTTTCAGGAGTGATAATTCTGTTTTTTGGGCTTACGCTTCTATTTCCTACTTTGTGGGACAAGCTGGCTTTCGCTTTAAAATTATATAAAAGTGAGGAATTGATTCAGAAGAGTCAATCTCGCAAGGGGCTTCTGGGTACTGTGCTTCTGGGTGCGGCCTTGGGGCCGGTTTTCTCTTCTTGTTCTCCCACTTATGCGCTGATTATTGCGATAGTGCTACCACAAAGTTTTAGCGTCGCCTTTTTGAATATGGTCATTTATGTTATTGGCTTCATGATACCATTAGGGCTGATTGCCTGGGGTGGTCAAGCCGTGATAAGCAGGGTTAAAGGACTGGCAAATCCAAAGGGTTGGTTTAAAAAAGGGCTTGGCGTACTGTTAGTGCTTGTTGGTGTCGGCGTGATTTTGGGTTGGGATAAAGTAGCTGAAATCTGGATTTTGGACAGTGGCGTTTTGGACGGAATTCTGGATTTGGAAAGTACATTAACTGAGAATTTGTAGTATTTGCAGCGGTTAGGATTTGTAATATGAAAACTTAACCTTTTTTCAATATGTCAAACTTAGAGTATCGTGAGCCGACTCAAGAAAGGTCTTTGATCATGGAGTTATTGAAATGCAGTCCGGTTCAGGATCAGTTTATGTGGACAGACATTTCCGTCCGATCTTTGGCTGGAAAGGGAATCCCTATTTGTGATAGATTTAGGTTGAATTAACCTAAACAAAATGACACTGAAAGAACAAGTGCAAAGTGACCTGATCGCTGCCATGAAAGCCGGTGATGAAGTGAAGAAGAATGCCCTCAGAATGCTTAAAGCCGCCATCATGAAATTCGAGGTGGATGGAGAGAAAAAAGAAGCCGATGATGATGTGATTCTGGGTATTGTAATGAAAGAAATAAAACAACGCCAGGATGCGGCTGAGGCGTTCAGCAAGGGAGGGAACACCGACAAGGCTGCTGATGAAGAAGCGGAAGCAGCAATTCTAATGGCTTATATGCCGGCACAAATGAGTGAAGAAGAGGTACGAAAAGTAGTTGCGGAGGAGCTGGAGAAAGCGGGTATTTCGACTAAGGCAGATATGGGTAAGGCTATGGGGGCGGTGATGCCTCGATTAAAAGGCAAGGCGAATGGTAAATTGATAAATCAAGTTGTAGCATCAATGCTTAAATAGTATGAAAATATACTCCAAAACCGGTGATAGCGGTGAGACTTCCTTGTTTGATGGGGGACGAGTCGAGAAGGATGCTTTGCGGGTTTGCGCCTATGGTGAAATTGATGAATTAAATGCGGTTTTGGGTCTAGCCAGAGCCCATTCCAATCATGTGCTGTTAGATGAAATATTAGATAATTTGCAACCGATGATGTTTGTATTGGGGGCTGAATTGGCAACCGTTAATCAAAAGCAGAAAATCCCCAAAGTTCAAGTTACAGAAACGAAAAAATTGGAGGAATGGATTGATCAGATGGAAGCCAAATTGCCGGTTTTGAAAGAGTTTATTATGCCGGGAGGGGAGTATTGTGCAGCCTATTTACATTTGGCGCGGGCGGTTTGTCGGCGGGCAGAAAGACAAATAATTACTTTGAAGCGTTCAGAGGATATTAACGGAGAATTGTTGAAATATGTGAATCGAATGTCGGATCTTTTGTTTGTGATGGCTCGTTTTTCCAATTGGGCTGACGAAGTTCCAGAGCTAAAATGGAAAAAATAATTCAGACATGATATCAGCGCGTCTTAAGTTTGTATAATGAGCTATCGAGACAAAGCTAGAAACGCTTTGGACTGTTAAACAACCAGAGGAACATGAAGCTTTTTAAGGATTTGAATAGGAGATCTCTCCAGAATCCTATTTAGAATTGAAGCAAGAACTGATTGATTTACAGTCAAAAATCAATTCTTTTCTAACTCGGATAAAGCATGAAATATCTAGATAATGAAGATAGATTTTTGGATCAAGCGAAACAGTTAACATAAAATGATAAGGACTTTGACTAATTATGATTTTTTTGTTTTAATTTATTCTTACTAAAATTGCAAATGGAGAGAATTTCTGAAATCACAGATGATGAAATGGAGCTTTTACAAAATGAAGCAATAGATTTGACCGGCAAGTTGGAGCGACTGATAAACGGAATTGTGCTTGCAAAGGGCTTTGATAAAATTCAAGAAGCTAATCTGCAGATTTCCATAGTTGTAAAAGGGCCTTCCAGGACTTCTAATACAGAGAATTTACAATTTAGACTTCCAGAGATGAATGATTTTTTGAGTGAGTTTCCGGTGCTGTTGCGTGAGAGATTCGGGACAGAGGTTGTGGAAATGGCGGTGTATTTCGGTCAGGAGAAAGTGACCAATGTAATTCGCTTTGTTCCGGCTTTTTTTGCCAAAAGGGGCTTACCGGGATATGTTGATCAAAAGTTAAATGTGATACAAATTTTCGGACTGGACGAAAACAAAAGAGGACAGATTTACAGAGCGGACGGATCGGCCAGTGGAGCTATGACCAATTCCAGTGTGGTATTTGTCAGGCCCAGTCAAATTCCCGCACCGGCAGGAACAGTTGAACCAAAGTTAGCCAGGGTGGAAAGGCGGTATATAACAGCTCCTCCTCCACCAATCAAAACGATGGAAAACGATGAAGATGATGAATATGCTGATATTCCCAATGAGATATTTAATTTTAATCAACTGACGGACAATAAAAATGATGGGGCCGCCCTGCTAATTTCTCAAAATTTTTATAAAAATGGTATTCGAACACCTCGGGATTTTATTAAAAGATTGGGCAAACGCAAAATAAGTAAGAGTGATTTTGACGATTTTTTCTGGCAGTTGAATCAAACCAACCCGGATATAGTGCGTTTGCATTTGAGTATTAGTGAAAGGTTACAAAAATCCATATTACTGTTTTTCACCCTCAGAGGCTATTTGGAAGCTGACTTTGCGCTATAGGGGGTGGTTGGTTTATAGTATGAAAGCTTCTAATAAAAAAGTGCGTGAAAACAAATGATTTAGTTTGGTTGGTCGGAGGTGAAGCCGGGTATGGCATACAAAGTGCCGGACGCTATTTCGCCGAGGCTTGTGTGGCTGCGGGATTGAATATTTTTGGCAACTCTGAGTATCCGTCTTTGATTCGTGGAGGGCATAATTTTGATAGTGTGCGGGTTGGTGCAAAACCGGTCTACATTCATCGAGATCGTGTCGATTTGATTCTGGCGATTAATCAAGAGACTGTGGATTTGCATGTAGGGAAGTTAAATGAGGGAGGCGGTGTTATTTATGATCCGGATGAAGTGTCGCTTCCAGATGGAGTTCGCGATTTTCCGGTGCGATTAAAGGCGCTGGCGATGGAGCATGGTAAGGCGTTGATTTTTAGGAATACTGTTGGTGTTGGAGCTACGTTTGCCGCTTTGGGGCTGGATTTGAAATTCTATGAAGAAGTTTTGCGAAAAGTATTCGCCCGAAAAGGTGAAGCTGTGGTGGAAGCCAATTTAGCTGCAGCTCGAGCCGGGTTTAAAGCGATAGCAGCAGCTGAATTTGAGTGGAAATTGGAAGCCACTTCAGTTGAGACTGGTCGAATTGTGACCGGGAATGATGTAATTTGTGAAGGTGCTGTAAAAGCGGGTGTGAGTTTTGTAGCGGAGTATCCCATGACACCAACTTCCTCTATATTGCACTATATGGCTAGAGAAGGGATGTCCGGAGATGTAGTTGTAAAACATGCTGAAGATGAAGTGGCGGCGATGAATATGGTGGTGGGAGCATCGTGGGTCGGTGCCCGCGCAATGACTGCTACTTCGGGCGGAGGTTTTTGTTTGATGGTTGAGGCTTTGGGAATGGCGGGGATGATTGAAACGCCTTGTGTAATTGTTCTGGGACAAAGACCTGGACCTTCAACGGGACTACCTACCCGCACTGAGCAAGGTGATTTGAAATTTGCTTTATCCGCTTCACAAGGCGATTTTCCAAGAATTGTGCTGGCCCCGGGGAGCGCGGAGGAGTCTTATAAAATGAGTTATGATGCATTTAATTTAGCTGATCGCTATCAAATGCCGGTGATTTTAATTACAGATAAACATCAAGCTGAAGGTATTGTAAATGTAGGAGAGTTGCCAGCTGTTGATGCGATTGACCGAGGCGAATTAATTACTGAAGCTGAAGAGGTTACCCGCATGAAAGATGAGGGGTATCAATCTCCAGATGACGGATTTTTACGATATAAGTTTAGTGAATCAGGAGTATCACCGCGGGTTTTGCCTGGTGTAGCAGGTGGATTTTATCGAAGCTCCACCGATGAGCATGATGAATCCGGGGATTTAAGCGAAGATCCCGAAAATCGGACAAAAATGATGGCCAAAAGAATGAAAAAAATGGAAACAGCTTTGGAGAATTGCCCCAAACCAATTTTACATAGTGATGTTAAAAATCCCCAGGCTACCATTTTATGTTGGGGATCAACTTTGCCAGCTTTGCTTGAGGCCTGCGAGGATTTGCCGGTGAATATATTACAGATCCGCAGTTTGCTGCCACTGCATATTGAAGAGATTCGCTCGATGCTGAGCAAACTTGTGATTGGTGTGGAGATGAATTATTCCGGGCAACTTTGTGATTTGATACAGGAAAAATGCGGTGTTGCTGTTTCAGAACGAATATTGAATTGTTCCGGGCGGCAGTTTACCGCTGATGAATTGCGCGAAAAAATAACAAGTATGCTTAATGAATAATGTAGTAATTCGACAATTAGGTTCAGATGAAGCTGCCAAGTATCATCAATTGCGCCTCCAAGCATTGAAAGACAGTCCTGAAGTGTTCAGTCGCAGCTATGACATGACAGCACAAATGAGTGACGAGTTGATTGCTAAAAATTTCAGGGACAAAACGGTTTTTGGAGCTTTCGATGGTGAGAAATTGGTGGCTAAAGTCGGATTTAAGGTCGATCATAGTGCTAAAAAAAACCATATCGCCCATTTGTTCGGTTTGTATGTCAGCCCGGCTTATCGAGGCAAGGGATTAGGTCGCAGGCTAATGGAAGCTACTATTGAGCAAGTGTCTAATCGAAATGATTTAGAAATATTGGAGTTAAAAGTATATGCCGACAATGTTGCTGCGGTGGCGCTATATATGTCGCTGGGATTTGAGGTTTTCGGTACTGAAAAGGACGCTGTGAAAGAAGGAGACAAGTATATCGACGAATACTATATGCAATTAAAACCATGAATAAAGATGCAGTGAAACAATTTGATA
Organism: uncultured Candidatus Peribacteria bacterium; assembly: GCA_964424075.1. GTDB lineage: Bacteria > Patescibacteriota > Gracilibacteria > UBA1369 > UBA1369 > CAYRGY01. The sequence goes on along the minus strand of CAYRGY010000005.1, from coordinate 6,759 downwards.
CTTGCGCCAAACCTGATTGGTGTCCCGGATGCGGAAATTTCGGTATTCAGGTAGCGCTCAAAGAGGCGCTTGTGGCTTCCGATGTGCCGAGGGAGAAGTTTGCTTTAGTCACTGATATTGGATGTGGCGGAAAAATCGCGCATTGGGTGAATTGTTATGGATTGCATGCCCTACATGGACGAGCTGTTCCGGCGGCCTGTGGTGTGGCCTGGGCGCGACCGGACCTGAAAGTTGTCTGTTTGATTGGGGATGGAGGTTGTTACGGCGGAGGACTGGGGCACCTACTACATGCTATGCGACGCGATGTGAATGTCACTGTGATTGTGCATAACAATCAGGTTTATGGACTAACTAAAGGGCAGTTTACCCCGACTTCTGACAAAGGCTATGTTTCGCCGTCATCGCCTGATGGTGTGGAAGAGCAGCCAGTTGATCCGGTGACTTTGGCGAAGGCATCAGGGTGTGGATTCGTGGCACGTGGCTATGCCGGGGATGCTCCCGGGCTGCGCGATTTGATTGGAGAGGCATTGCAGCATGACGGGTTTTCGCTGATTGATGTGCTGCAGCCCTGCGTGACTTTCAATAAGGTGAATACTTATGCCAGTTATATGCAGGCCATAAAAGATGGGACAATTCAGGTGGGCAGGCTATAGGCTGACTTGATTTCTTGATAGTATTTCTTGAATCTGGCATGGCGACGGTGAGCATCAACTCGCTGCATTTCATAATAGTCGACATTGGCTTTGGCGCGATTAATGAAAATGTCGAGGCGGCGTGAGTGCTCTTCCAGGTTTTCTATTTTGGTAGTGTTTACTTCTAGTTCACCACTTTTAAATGTATCAATGGCAGCAGTAATTTTATTCTTCTCCACGTTGTATCTATCAAGATCCTGTTGAGAATCATCTCTAAGTTTAGTGAATTTTTCTTCCGCTGCTTGAAAGCGGTCTAGCGCATCCTGTCGATGTGCTTTAAGTTTGCGAAGAGCTCTAGCTCTTTGAGCTGGAGAAATCTGCTTGCTGAATTCTTTACCCGGTTCTTGCTCAACAATGGCAAGTAGCTCATCTAACTCAGCATCGCTAATTGCCGGAGCATTAGCTTCAGTTTTTTCATCTGACTTTGCTGCCTGCTCATTTGCAGCCATCCGCTCGCGTACTTTGGCTTTCTTCTCAGCGTTTGACAGTCTTTTACCTAAATATATTAAGCGGGATGGGAGCATGTTGGTTTTGATAATAAGTTTTATAATTGATTTAGTAGATTTGTAAGATCCTCTTTTTCTTGGCTTTCAGTGATAAACTTATTGGCTTTGGCGCGGCCGTCTAAGCTGCAGAGTTTATTACTCGGCCTTGAACAATTAGTAGCTTGAAAACCTCGATGCTAAAAGGGATGTCTTTAGCCACTATTCTGGTTTGTGGGGCGGGTTGCATAACAAAGAATTATATCTTGTTATTATAGCAAATTTATTGCCTTTTTACAACTTGGCTGCGTTGATTCGAGTTACTAAAACCTGAACGGTTTTTTGTGCTTGATAATCAAGATCAGAGCAGTTGTGCTCTGCAGTATCGGGGAAGTTTTGCTTGGTCATATCTTGATTACGAATTGAGTCGATGCGATAGGTTATACTTTTGGGGGAAACAACTATAAAATTGGCATTATTTTGTTTAATTTCGGGTAGTCCGTTTTGGAGATGAGAAATGCCGGCAATAAGTACTACAAAGTCTTTTGTGGTGGTGAGAGCTTGGCGGACTTCCTGTTTGGGGATGTCCTCAAGGCGCTTGTCTAGTTTGGTGTTAACTTGTTGCTCGAATTCTTGTGCCGCACAATAGCATTCAGTAGGAGTTTCGTCTTGGCAATACTCAATTTGCTGCTGCTTTAGTTTAGAGTAGCGCTTTAGATCTTTGGCGAAAGCGTCAATCGATTCGGTATCTTGCTTGGAAACGGTGCCAATCGGATTTACCTGGGTTTGAAAATGGCCAAAAATTATTGGCGAAATTGGAGCAGAGGTGCGGTCAATTAGCCTTTCTGTGACTTGCTTAGAGTTTTGATTTTGATGATATCGTCTAAAAGGATGGTCATTGCGGAGTTTGTCAGTGAAATCCTCAAAATTATTGCCTATCGCCCAAGTTTCTGCGGCAATATCTAGATGTTGGTAGGTTTTAACTAGGTCATTTACTACGGCGTAAATTTCTTTTTGGACTTTTTTTCCTAGCTCATCGTCATAGGACGTTTTATGATAATCGGCAATGTAGATAACTGTTTTTTGATTGTCCGGCTCGATATTCGTTTCGACGATGTCGGCTTGTGTTGGTGGGGAATAGGTGTGTGGACTAAATTTAGGAGGGGCAGGTTTAGGCTTGGCTTGCGGCTGAATCGGGGTAATTTGTTGGATAGTTTGTTTTGTTTCGTTTTGGCAAGCAATGATTGATGAAGACAAGCTCAAAATCGTAGCCGTGGCTATACTTTTTAAATTGGCACGTGAAAAAAGCTTGTTAATCATATTCCTAAGTAGTTAGAAGTGTACTTTACAAGCTTTTTATTATTTTGTCAATGTTTAGACTTTTTCGATCTTCAAATCATTAGGATTGTAGCCAGATTCGGGAAGGGTGATTTTGAATTCTACATTTCGATGTTCACAAGTGACAACTTTACCTTTGAGAGCATCTTTTTGCGGATAACTCATCTCTAAATAAGCATGGCGGATATAGTTACCCACTATGTCATTCACCAGATCTAGAGCCTTCTCATTTTGCTCTTCAGCTTTTGCAATAGTATCATCGATTGCCTTTTTGTATTGTGTTTGGAGGGCTGCTTCTCCTGACTGCGCTAATTGTTCGGCAGTGTGCTCTTCAATTTGAGGACTTTCATTTAGCTCATTGGCTCGAGCATTTACTTTGAATTTAATTGATGCACTGTAGCCTGATGCAGGAAATGTTATGGCGGTGTCATCACCAAACGCAAGCCCATAGATATAGGTTGTATTTGCTAAAGCTTTTTTTTGTTCATCATTAAGCGCCTGATATGCTTCTTTAGTACTACTCTCAATTACATCTTGTACTTTTACGAAAATGCCATTATTAGCAGATTCAACTTCTGCGTCAATAAATGTTTCAATTTCACCCCAAGCTTTTCTGGCTAGCTTTAATCGCTTCTTTTCAACTTCGGGATCTTCAGATTTCTCTTTAGCATCTTCTCCTGATGCTGCTGCGGAGACTTCGCCTGCCTCTGCTTTCTTTAATTCGAATTCGAAAGTTGGGTTACCATTAGTAAAGGTTACGGACATTTTGTCATCTTTGTCCTCATAACTAATGGTTTGCTCATCTAATGAGCTTCGCATTCCTTCATCCAAGTCATTTTTCCAACGACCTTTAATCCAATCTTCTACTATTTTTTCTCTTTTTTGGGGATCTTGTTTTTTGGCAGCGTCCCAAGCGTCTTTCAGTTTTTGTTGCATTGCTTGTGTGGCAACCAGAATATCAGAGCGTTCCTGGTGAAATTCACCGGTTTCTTCTGCCAATGGAGTGGCATTACCGTCGGTAGGTTTCTTTTCCAGATGGAATTTTGCTTGAAATACCGCTTGAGCCAATTCATTAGTTGCTTGATCAATATCATCCTTGTCACCGATAATTTCTGCTTGAACAGATTTTCCATAAGCTCCTTTAGGATCATTCTCGGCCCCGATTGCTTCAGCTTTTTCTTTTGCACCTTCCTTATCGGAGGCCAATAATTGTTCGCGAAGTTTAGAGGCGCGCGACCTTAGGGAGTTTCTGGCAATAGCCGACTCCGATTGTTTTGGTTTTTTAGGTTCGTCGGTCGATTCGGCAGCTGCTTCATCTGCTTCAGCTGCTTCAGGCGCTTCTTCAGGCGCTGGTTCAGCTGTTTCTTCTGCTGGTTCAGCTGCATCTTCTGCTGGTTCCGGCGCTGGAGCTGGGCTGGGAGCTTCTAGTGCTCCGGATGAATAGAACGGTTTTTTTATTTCTTCTAACATGTTAGATCTGGTTAAGACTTGATTCTATAGAAAGTAATTGCTGACTGGTCGCTTGTTGCTCTTGTTTCTTTTCTGCATTCATAAATTCTTCAGCTGCTTCTACTGCCTTCTTTAAAGGCTCTGTAGCAGCATCCGCTTTTTGATCGGCTTGTATAATAAAGTTTTCGTCAGCTTGGCGAATTTGGTTGATAGCCTCTTGAATTACTGCCGGTGAAGAGGTCTTATGTTCTTCAATAATCAGACGCTTTTGTTCCATGTTTAGCCTGGAGCCAAGAAATGACTGGCTTAAAACCGCTAGAAGGTCATTTAAATTAGGGCGCATTTGATCCATAGGAAAAAAAATACTATTAATCTCTAAATTATAGCATAAATTTGTGGTCAAATGAAGTAAGAATCAACTAAGTTGCTTTGCAGTGCTCTGCAGCTTCTTTCGCTTAGCTCGCATCAAGGGCGATCCGGCGAATTTTTCGGTAAATTCTTCGTCGGTTTTGAGGGCGAGGATGTCGGTAAGTTTTTGCGAGTGCCCGGCAATTTTAGTCTTTTTGAGCGGTTCAAATTGGAGTGGTTTGGCGTGTGCTTGATTATAGGGGCAGACTTCCTGGCAAATATCGCAGCCAAAAAGCCAACCTTGCAGGTCGTATTCAGAAGGTATATCGCCTTTGTGTTCAATGGTAAGGTAACTGATGCAGCGGCGGGCATCCATTTGGAATGGTTTTTGAAGTGCGTTGGTGGGGCAGGCATCGATGCAACGGGTGCAGGTTCCGCAAGTGCCTGTCAGGGGAGTGTCGGGAGTGAGTTTTAGGGTAGTCAGAATCTCGCCCAGCAAGATAAATGAGCCTTTTTGGGGATTGATCAAAGTTGTATTTTTACCGGCAAAGCCGAGGCCGGCTTGCTGGGCATAGCCTTTCTCGAAGAGGGGGGCGGAGTCAACACAAGCCCGATTTTGACTGTCGGGCGCGATTTCTTCGATGTGAGCGATTAATTGGCGAAGGGTTTTTTTGATGACTTTGTGATAGTCGCGGCCATAGGCATAGCGGGCTATTTTGCCGCGCCCTTTTGGTGTTGGTGGTGTTTGGCGATAATAGTTAATACCGATGACAATGACGGATCTCGCATTCTCGAGTAATAGTTGCGGCGTAGTGCGTAGTTCGGAGTTTTCGAGATAGGACATGTCGCCGTGGAGGCCGTGTTCGATGAATTCATCGAGATGTTTTCGGCCTTCTTGGTGAGGTTCGGCAGTGGTAATGCCAATTAAATCGATGCCAAGTTTTTGGGTTGCGAAAGCTTTGATTTGGGATTTGAGCGAGGGCATGATCAGTTTACTGTGAGCTTGAAATTTTGCTCCGGCTCAAGTTGATTGAGGATAGTGCAATTCAAAGGCTCCTCAAAAGTAAAAGACTTTTGATCATTGGCAGTTATGTCGAAGTTGCCAATCATCAAACAATCCTCTCCGCTGGTGTCAGATGAATAGAGTTTCGCCATTCCATCCAGGCCATTGTAGATAATTAGTTCGGCGTCAACTCCCAGCTCAATTGTTTTGGGGACAAAACCGTCTTCTGTGAGCAAAACACCCTTTTTGTTACCATTAAAAACAATATCTTCATCAGCGGGTGCAGTTTCGTCAACAACATTGATTCGGACTGTGGTAGAAGTCGAAGCTTTTTCCTGATCCATAGTGCTGGTGACTCGGGGAGCTTCCTCAGGTTGCGCCTGACAAGCGGTAAGGGCCAACAAAGCAGCTATAACGAGTATTTGTTTTTGCATGTATATATTAAACTCTTATTCTGCGGAATTGCCAAGCGATTCTGGCAAAAATTCCGTACAAGCCGCTTTTTGGGCTAAAATTTCAATAGGTTGTGTTCCCTCAAGTCGTTCTTGGCCCGGAAAAATCCAGGAAGGATAGCTAAACACCTGAGCTTCCGCACAAAGTGGACGCTGCGGTGAACCTTGATCACATTCAATATAGTCAATAAATTGCCAATCATTACCAAACATGTCTTTTTGGTCCTGGCAGTGAGGACACCAACTAGTACCATACATTTGAACTCCCTTTTCAGTGAGACATTGAGCTACTTCAGCGTATTGTCCCGGCTCAGGAGGTGCGCTTGAACAAGCGGTAAGTGTAAATAGGGCAAGTACTACTAGTATTTTTTTCATTTGGACGCTTAAATTATTTCAGTTATACTAAGCTATCATAAAAATTTTAACATGGCAAAACTTGAAGTTGGAGTACAGGCCCCTGAATTTAGTCTTCCGTCAAGTGAAGGCGGTATGTTTGATTTGAAAGACTGCCGCGGTTTTTGGACAGTGCTATATTTTTACCCCAAAGACAATACACCGGGGTGTACTCGAGAAGCCTGTAATTTTCGAGACCGAATCGCTGATTATAAGTCTGTGGATGCTAAAATTCTTGGTATATCTATGGATTCTCTGGAATCGCACAATCGCTTCATTGAGAAGTTTTCGCTGCCATTTCCTTTGTTGGCAGATGCTGACAAGAAGGTGGTTGAGCTCTATGGGGTGCTGAAAAATAAGCCGATGTTTGGCAAGAGTTTTTTGGGGGTGGTTCGAACTACTTTCGTGATTGATCCCGACGGTCGTATTGCGAGAATTTGGCGAAATGTGCGAGTGGATGGCCATCATGAAGAAGTGTTGGAGTTTATTCAGGAGCAAGCTGGAGTAAAGGCTTAGTGGGGAGATTCAAGTGTTGACGGCGGCGCAAGGTGGGCTTGTATTGTGTTGCCGGGCGGGCTTGGCGAGGAGCGCCGGGCGGCGGG
>CAYRGY010000004.1:0-122200 GCA_964424075.1 uncultured Candidatus Peribacteria bacterium | reverse complement strand
TAAAGCGGTACGCGAGCTGGGTTCAGACCGTCGTGAGACAGGTCGGCCTCTATCCTCTATGACCGTAGGAAAATTGAAGGAAGCTGCCCCTAGTACGAGAGGACCGGGGTGGACGAACCTCTAGTGTATCTGTTGTCGTGTCAACGGCATTGCAGAGTAGCTATGTTCGGACGGGATAACCGCTGAAAGCATCTAAGTGGGAAGCCTCTCCTAAGATTAGTTTTCCCCAACAACCTCCCGGGAGACTACCGGGTTGATAGGACTCAGGTGTAAGCGCAGTGATGTGTTGAGCCGAGAGTTACTAATAGGTAATAGCCTTTAATCTTTTTTTATTTAACTAGCAATTATTGAATATTATTGATCGTTTACAATAACGATTGTGTCAATATAGAAGACACTGTCTTGGTAACTATTGAGAGTGGGGTACACCTGTTCCCATCCCGAATACAGCAGTTAAGCCGCTCTTCGCCGATGTTACTGCGGATATTATCCGTGGGAAAGTAGGGCGTTGCCAAGACAGTGTTTTTTATATGTCTATTTGGATTTTGCTTTAGTTGTACTCTTTTTCTTCTGTGCTTGTTTTGCTTTGGCTTCCTGTATTTGTTTGTTTTCGGCGTTTTGGCCTTGATCTTCAGCTCTGATGACTTCTTCTGTTTTTAAATCAGATTCGTCTAATTTATCTCCTTTTTCGAAGCGTGATACTGATGGGTTGTAGGTTTCGTAGAACAGATGAATCAATTCTTTAGTAGACAGTTCTTCCACTTTAAGGCCGCATCCCTCCAATCCTCCTTTAACTGTAGCTACTTTTTGTGATAGTTTTTTACGTAAGGAAGAAAACTCTTTGCGGCGGGCTTTTATTTCACTATATGAATCTTTGGAATTGATAAAGCTAAGGAATTTCGTTAGGAATCCCATTTCCGTACCGCGTGCAGACTCTTGAGGTACTATCACATAGAATTGTTTTTCCATGATGTCGGCGTATTCAACCAGTTTTTGAATATAATCGATATAATCAACTGTCGTTTTTTTCAGTAAGGGATTTTGCTGTTTATTGGAAATGTCTTTCAAAGTATCTAAATAGTGATCAACATCAAGTTTTTTTGATCTAACAACAATTTGAATCGGGTCTTCTAAAGTATTTAAAAATCCTTGATAGGAATAAATGATGGCATTTTGTTCATCTTCGGATTTAAGATTGAAATTAATGCTGTTTACCCTAAGTACAGCTCTTATGCCATCGTTTTTTAGGACTAAAGTATTATCTCTGATTTCGGCAATGCGCAGATAAGTTTGAGTGCTCAGTGTAGGACCTTGAGTGATTTTTGAATTTTTTACTGATTTATCATCTGCCATTAGTTTTGATTATTACTGTCTAAAATACTGCTTAGCTCATCTATACTTTTTGTAGGAGCAACAACTTCTTCAATATCTTCTTCTTGAGTTGTTTGTTTTTTGCTGGCCATAGGTTCATAGCTTAGTCGTGAAGGATCGCCGGTACCTTTAAGCCAATAGCGCTTTTTGGGGAGTATAATGTAGTATTCCAAAGCATAGAGTAGATATTTTTCAAAATTCATATCAAGTGGTTTTACAAAAGCAAAAATAACTACAATTAGAACAATTGGTATGACAGGTATTAATGCTGAAATCCAATGATAGTCACGTCCAATGATAGAAAACAGGCCATAGGCAATGCTGAAGCCAATACCACAGATAATTAATTGGCGCATTGTGAGTGGGCCAACGATGTGATCTTCTCTTTGTACGTCTTGGGGGATTTTAAATTGCATCAAAAATTTGATATATCATTGTATTATACCCTATTTAAGAAAATTTGTTAATTGAACTTGGCCAGAAATATTTCCACATTACTTTTATCTTCCTTATAGTCACCTACATATCCGGGGAAGATGATTTGATTTTGGCTTAATATTCGGTCTTTGTTGGTAGTAAAAAAGGTCAGGGCGTCCCAGGACAGCTTAATATTGGTGTTTTCCAGAAGTCGACGGGTTCTTTTAGAGGCTCTGTCTTGAACATATATATTATTCTCCTCAGTGTTTGATGATTCAGTTATTGCCCAAACTATGGATTTAGTGTCAAAATCCAGGGCAATCAGACGTCCTATTTCAGTGCTGACAGATCTATATTCATCAACTTGATCATTATTTATGTTATACACCTTAAAAGTGTAAGTTTTTTGAGAATTATTTTTTTCTACCCACATAACTTCATTTCCACGCATAATTAGGTCGCTGATAGCGATTTTGGCCTGATCTAGCTGAATAAAATTTGGCTGTTTGACTATTTTAAAACTAGTGTCAGCAAAATTATATAAAAGGATTCTGGTTGGTCGATTATTTAAACTTTCTTGAAGATAAATCAGATTTGGCAGATAGTAGAGGATTTTATATTCATGTTCCGCAAGTGGAGCTACAAAGTCGTAGTTATTCTTGCGATTTTTTTCCAAATTGATCACTGCTAGTTTAGTCTTTTCGGGATTAAAATAAATAAGCTCATTATTACTATTGATTGCTATATTACTGTTTATTTCTTTGCTGGTTCCCAAATAATTAACTTCAGCTTTTTTGAAAATAGGTGAAAAATAAAATTTGCTTTCTTGATCCCCGATAGTTTTCCAAACAATATAGTCCTCATTTAATAGTTCAAAATCTTGGAATAGATAGTCAGGATTTTCAAAATCTTGGTCAAAATTTTGATTGCCGGTATTATATAGATCTTTTGTCAGCCCGATGCGGCGTTTGGTTTGGTCTGTTAGATCGAAGCTATATGTATCAATGTCAGGCCCTTCCTCAGCAAAAAGATTGGCTTGCCATCCTAATGAATTTCCATAAATTTGTGCTGAAAAGTCACCATGTTTATTATCAGTGATTTTGCTAATCTGAATAGGTTTCAATTCAGTTTCTGGAGGCTTTGAATCAGTACGGGGTCCAACTGGAATTAAGTCTGTCAGAGGTTTTGATTCGAGGGGTGGTTTAAAGTCGGGGTCAGTGATAGGAAAGGCAGTATTCTTATTACCGGGATTTTCAACTACTGTTTCCGGTAGTTTCATGGGTTTTTTTGCTGTATCAATTTCACGAGTAGGTTCAAATTGAGGAGTTCTTGTTTTCACAGGCTCCGCTTGTTCTGGAGGAGTAGTTTCACGATCTTTTTCTACAGGTTCCACTGTAAATTGACTTGCCGGATCGGCATTAAATTCACGCTGTTGTTTCTGAGGATCGAAGGCATTTTCAAATTCACCGCTAGGAGCTTTTTCTTGAGTGTCCTCAGAGCTTTCCGGAGCGCCAAAACATCCGGTAAGAACTACCGAGATTAAGGTTATTAAAAAAAATATATATCTATGCATAGTTGACATGACTTCTTTATATTTTACTATTTATATATAGTTACGTCAAATTTGAGATTGTCGATTGAGATTTTTTTGTAAATTGCTAAGATGTGGTGGCTCCAATAAAAAATATTCAATGTCTGACTCGGAAAAACTTAGAAATTTTTGTATAATTGCGCATATAGATCACGGTAAATCTACTTTAGCGGATCGTTTTTTGGAAGTGACTAAGACGGTTGATAAAAGGCAAATGAAAAATAATCAGGTGCTTGATATGATGGATTTGGAGCAGGAAAGGGGTATTACTATCAAATTGCAGCCTGTAAGGATGGACTGGCACTATCAAGGCAAAGATTATATTTTAAATTTAATAGATACGCCCGGTCATGTGGATTTTACCTATGAAGTTTCCCGTAGCTTAGCTGCATGTGAAGGAGCTATTTTGATTGTTGATGCTACTCAGGGTATTGAGGCACAAACTTTGGCCAATTGTTATATGGCTATGGAGCATAATTTGAAAATAATTCCAGTTTTGAATAAGATCGATTTACCTTCAGCCGATGTGGAGAAGTATATGGATGAAATTGAGAATACTTTAGCCATTCCGCGAGAGGAAATTATTGCCATTTCGGCAAAAATGGGAACAAATGTTGAAGCTGTTCTAGAAGCTGTTGTTGAGCGTATTCCACCTCCCAAAGCAGTCGATGACGATGCGGAAACTAAGGCATTGATTTTTGATTCGATTTATGACACCTATAAAGGTGTAGTCGCTTATGTAAGGGTTTTTTCCGGTGAAATACGTAAGGGTGATAAAGTTACATATATGCATACCAAATGGCAGCAAGAGGTGTTGGATGTTGGTTATTTTAAACCAAGTTATCTTTCTTCTCCTGTGCTTAAACAAGGTGAAACCGGATATATAGTAACGGGACTGAAGGATGTAGCTCAGGCACGCGTTGGTGATACAGTTTGGAGGCCTGGTAAATTGAATAAAAATATTGCATCCTCTGAACCCTTGGCAGGTTATAAAGTGATTAAACCTTTTGTTTTTGCTTCTATTTATGCTGTGGAAAGCGATGATTATCCCTTGCTTCGAGATGCCTTGCAAAAGTTGCAATTGAGTGATTCTGCTTTGCAATTTGAACCGGAGCAGTCCTCGGCACTTGGCTTTGGATTCAGAGTTGGATTTTTAGGGCTTTTGCATTTGGAAATTGTCCAGGAAAGGTTGGAGCGCGAGTATAATTTGGATTTGATCGTTACAGCACCTTCCGTGTCTTACTACATAACCAAGAAGGCTAATAAGTATGATCCTGATAGTTTGGAAGAGGATTTGTTAATTTTAAGTCCATCAGATTTACCTGATCCATCTCAAATTGCCGAAATTAGAGAGCCATGGGTGAAAATTGAAGTCTTAACTCCAAAGGATTATCTTGGTGCAGTGATGCAACTTATTCAGGATAAGCGAGGTCTACAAAAACAGTACAATTTTATTGATCAAAACAGAGTAATCTTAGAGGCAGAAATTCCACTAGCATCAATAGTTGTAGATTTCTTCGATCGCTTGAAAAGTGTTACTTCGGGTTATGCTTCTATGAACTATGAATATTTGAATTATCGTGCCGGAGATTTGGTGAAATTGGACATTAAAGTCGCTGGAGAGCCGGTTGATGCGTTATCTTCAATTGTGTTTAGACCGGATGCACATCATGTTGGAATAGCAATTTGTAAAAAACTTAAGGATTTGATACCGCGAATGCAATTTGAAATACCTGTTCAAGCAGCTATTGGAGGAAAAATAGTGTCCAGAGAGACTATTTCCGCTTTTCGTAAGGATGTTACGGCAAAGCTTTACGGAGGTGATCGTACTCGTAAAGATAAACTGCTTAAAAAGCAGAAGGCTGGTAAGAAGCGGATGAAAATGGTGGGTAGGGTTGAATTGCCTCAAGAGGCTTTTTTGGCTGTATTAAAGAGATAAATATGGTATAATGGAGGGAAATAACTGAGCCCTGTGTATCATATTTGGCAAAAAATTAGCGTAAGTCTGTTGGTTTCCGTAGTAGCTTTGTCCGGCGGATTGCTTTTTTTTGAGCGTGAAGTTGGCGGTTTGTACAATAATATTTTTAGCGGGACTGAGTTACAGCCAAAAGGAGAAATTGCTATTGCTTATTTTTTCGCACCGCAGGATTTGAATCCTTTTACAACCAATAAAACTGTTCGCAATAGATTATATGATGTTTATGAGGGTTTGGTGAAAATTGATCGAGATTTGAACGTTGAGCCTGCTTTGGCTTTAACTTGGGGGATTTTAGACGAAAAAACTTGGGAGTTTATAATACGTCCGGATGTGCGTTTCCACGATGGGACTGATTTGCAGGTTGATGATGTGATTTATAGTTTAGAGTTTGCACGCAGTAGCCAATTAAGTGGCATTACAGGTTCAATTGAAAAAATTGAAAGTAAAGAAAATAAAGTTATTGTTACCACCAAAACATCGGATCCATTATTGTTACAAAAACTAGCTCAAATTCCTATTGTGCCTGAGAGTTTTAATGATTTTGAACGGCCTAATGGAACAGGTAAATATTTAATTTCCCAAGTTGAAAACTTGGATGAGTTAACTTTGGAGTTTAGTTCTGATTATTGGGGTAATATGGCAGATATTGCAATTGTCAGAATTCTTGCTTTGCCGGATAAACAAGCGCGAATAGATGCGCTTCTTAAAGGAGAGATTCAGTTTTTAGCAGCAGTTCCACCTGATGCTATGAGAGATTTGCAATATGAGAAAGTTAAAATAGCCTCAATTCCTAGCTTGGAAGTTGGTTTTTTAATGTTCAACTTTGATGATAGGGTTTTTGGTAAAAAGCAGATTCGTGAGGCAATTGTTAAAGGGATTAATCGAGAGAAGTTTTTGGAGTTAGCAGATGGATATGCTGAAACAGAAAGCCAATTCGTAAGTAGTGGAGTTTTTGGGTACAATCCTGAGATTACGGAGCCACAACTAGATAAAGCTTTTGCAGAAGCTCAGGTTCAAAAGCTTAGTCCGACTTTTCAAACAATCGATGTCGATTTCTATTATCCGGATAGTTTGGGATTAATGGGAGAATTTGTACAGGAAGAATTGAGGGAAATTGGTTTAAATGTAAATTTAAATCCGATATCCGCTGTTGAGCTACAGCAAAAAATTGAGAAAGCAGATATGGAATTTTACTTTTTGGGATGGAGAAGTGAGCTGGGGGATGCAATATCATTTTTGGAATCTGTGATTGATAGTGACGGCGAATTTAATGGCGCTGCTTATAGTAATCAGGTGGTGGATGATCTAATTGAAAGAAGTAAAAGTAATTTTAATATTGAGGAGAGGCTTGAAGATTTACAGGAAGCTATGAGAATCATAGTTGAGGATGATATGATTGGAGTCCCGTTATTCGAGACTGATTTGCTTTATGCATTTGATCAAGATTTATTTTTTGAACCTAGAGTAGATGGGGCGATTTATCCGTCAGATTTATCCTTAAACAGACTATGAAGTCACTAAAGTCAAAACTCATCCTTGCTATTTCACTCTTTATTTTAGTGTTATTGACTGTAGGTGCATTTTTGCAAGTCAGAGAGCAAAGTCGTAATTTCACTAATGATATATTCATCAATTCTAGGTCTTATGCTGAGCTAACTGCTGATCAAATTGTTAATGATTATAAGTTATTTTTAATTCCGAAAAGCTTTGTTTATTTTAATCGTGAAATTAATGAATTATTTGCTAAGAATGAAGATATTGATTGGATACAGATTTTGAATTATGAAGGAGAAGTTTTATATGATTCTCGCGAAGAGCAGGAAGCTCAATATAAAGGTTCTCCCCGTACAGTTGAAGATCAGGCGTTGCTGGAGGCGGTTAAGTCACAGAATTTGTCGGTTCGTCTTTCAGGCTTGAATGAGTTTGCTTATTTCAAAAAGAATGAGGCTGCCCAATATCTAACTGTAGATTTTGAGGAAAACCCAATACAGGAACTGAAGTTGGACCAGCGTATTGATTATGTAGTTAATCCTGTAGCGAATGAGCTTGCTGTAGTTTATGGTGTTACATATGAGGCTTTGCAAGCCAGAATTGCAGCTACACAATTCAGAATTTTACTATTGGCAGTGTTTGGTGTTGGTATTGGTGTATTGTTAGCAATCTTTTTTGGATCTACTATCACTAAACCTTTGCAGATACTCAAGAAAGGAGTTGATATTTTAGCTACAGGTAATTTATCTCATCGTGTTCATGTTAAAACCAAGGACGAAATTCATTTATTGGCTGAAAGTTTTAATAAGATGGCGGCAGATTTGCAGGAAAGTACTAAAGCGCTTGTTTATAAAGAAAGAGTTGGGAAGGAGCTAGAGTTGGCAAAACAAATTCAATCTCAAATAATTCCCAAAACTATACCTTTAATGAAAGGAATTGATATATGTGCCGGTCTGATACCTGCGGAAGAGATTGGTGGAGACTGTTATGATTTCTTGCCGATAGATGAGAATAATTTGATGTTCTATCTTGGTGACGTGACCGGTCATGGGGTTCCTTCAGGTATTGTTGTCTCTATTGCTAATGCGCTTTTTTATACCTATGTGGGCCAAAAACCTATGGATGAAATCTTGGCAATTGTTAATGAAGTGATCAAAATGAAGACTACAGCTTCGATGTTTCTAACCTTGGTTCTGCTTAAATGGGATGCATTATCTAATAAGATGCATTATGTCAGCGCCGGACATGAGCAAATAATACATTATATTGCTGCTGAAGATCGGGTAGTGCTTCTTCCGGCCGGTGGTTTGGCACTGGGAATGGTAAGGGATATTGCCAATACTTTAACTGTAAGAGAGATCAACTATCAACCAGGTGATGTTTTAGTACTATATTCTGACGGAATCCCGGAAGCATGGAAAAGCGAAAAGGAAATGTATGGAATGGAAAGATTTATGCAAATTGTTAAGCAATACAGTAAATTTGATACAAGTCTGGCTATTAGAAATGCACTTTTAGCTGATGTTCATACATTTCGATCTGGTTTTAAACAAATGGATGATATCACCACTATTGTCATTAAGCGTAAATAGCTGGAGTTTTATAGTAAGATCTGGTATTTAAGCAGTGCACAAATTTAAATTTGCTATGAAACAAAAGAAATTTTCATTGGGAAGGCTGATTGTATCAGTTTTGCTAGGATCAATTTTTGGACTACTGGGAGGAGTTTTAGCTTTTTTCCTAACTTTTGATTTTTTGATTAAGGGGGATACATTTAATCTTTTAGAGCGAATTACAGAAAGGACAGTTTACGTTGAGGAATCAGCTTTAATTGATATGAATGAAAAAGTGGCTGATTCAGTTGTCGGTATTATTGCTCAAGCAGATTACGAAAAGTTTTTACGGACCGGTGCTGTGTCAGAAGAGCAGTGTTTAAAACTATTCGCGCCTGATGAGTGTCGATATGACTTGAAACAGGCAATAATTCTTAGTGGTGACGGATTGGTAGTGTCAGCAGCAAGAGAGGAAATCAACTGGGGTGAATACTTCTTGCTTTTAAATGGAAATACTTATGCAATTGAATTGGTTGATACTAACACAAGACATGGACTCGTTTATTTGAATATTTTGGAAAATGAGCAAGAGTTTGAGGTTTTGACTTACAAACCCATTGGATTTGGTAATTTAGATGATTTAATTTCAGGGCAAAAAGTCGTTGAACTGGTATATACAGGTGCAGAAAACAGTTTTATCTTAGCTCAGAATTTAATTATCGGCGTTGGTGAACCTCATTTGCAAGGTATTATCGATGCTGATAGTACTTATGCCGGTTTTGAGTTAGATTTGCCAAAATTTACAAGTAGCGCGCTTTTAAATATGGGAGGGCAGTTGATTGGACTAATAGTTGATGAAGAAATAGTTTCAGCGAATATTATAAAGTCTGACTTGGCTAAATTGCAGTCGAAAAAGTCATTACAAGTTTTGGATTGGGGAATGAACTATGTAATGATTGATAAGGAGCTGAAATCCTTATTGGGATTTGAGATTAATTCCGGTGCGTACCTTATTTCGGGTTTGCAAAAAGATGAGCCAATTTTTGAGGCTGTTACTAAAGATGAAATAGCTAATGCATTAGGTCTTCTTTCAGGAGATGTAATTGTTGAGATTGATGGTCAGGTTATTTTTGATCGGAATCAATTTAGCAGAATTTTACGTTTAAAATCCAAGGGAGAACGAATCTCTATGAAGGTTTATAGAGAAGGGGAAGTTGTAAAAATCGAAGGTATAATATAGAGGTCGGTCAGCTTTCGGAAGGCATTTGAACTGTGGTGCGCAAGAGAGGACTTGAACCTCCACGGCCTTGCGGCCACTACCCCCTCAAGGTAGCGCGTCTACCAGTTCCGCCACTTGCGCATGCCAGTTCATTTTAGTTATTTCTTTGTATTCCGCAAGTCTTTCGTGAAAATCGCTTGAAATTGGTGATACCGTATGCTAAATTCGCTCCGCTATTATGTAAAGGGCGCTTAGCTCAGTTGGTAGAGCATCTCGTTTACACCGAGGAGGTCGGGAGTTCGAGCCTCTCAGCGCCCACCATTTATTGCAAGTATTTAGTTCTCAGAATTGCGACAATTGTAGCTTCGGAATATATGCTTTTTTTTATTTTGTCTTGAACAAGTTCCGGCGTTTGATGCAATTTGCAATTTTTATTGGATTGTCCGTATACTTCATGAATGACTGTTTAGCGAGATGTAATCACAACAGGAGATTGGCATTAGTCAACTATTTTTGGGTGAGCTTATGGCCAGATATTGCTATATTCAGCGCAACAAAATAACAGCAAACTATGATACTTTCTGATGCCGAAATAAAAGATTTGATCGCCAAGGGCGAAATTGGCATTGAATCTGAAGATGGCAAGCATGCTGATCACATATACTGTGCATCAATGGATTTTCGTTTAGGAAAGCACTTTAAGGTCTATGATCATAAAAAGCATGCGATACTGGATCCTACTAATCCTGATTCATTGGTTGGGGCAACCAAGTTAATTACAATTGATGATTCGAATGTACCCTATATTGTCCAGCCCGGGGAATTTATTCTTGGTGTAACAATGGAAAAAATTAAGATTCCTGATTATTTAGTGGCTCGTTGTGAAGGCCGAAGTTCGATCGGCCGATTGGGCATTATAATACATTCCACTGCTGGATTTATAGATCCGGGTTTCGAAGGTACAATAACTTTGGAGATATCAAACTTGAATCGTATGCCGGTGGCACTTTATCCGGGTATGCGTATTGGACAGTTTGCCTTTGAGTATATGAAGCAATCCGCTGAGACTCCTTACTATAAAAAAGCGACATCTAAATATCAGAGCCAGGTATTGCCGGAAGAAAGTCGTTTGGCGGTAGATCCGGAATTTGATACTTCCAGGGTTGCTAAGGGTCTTAATGAAGCACAGGAGGCAGATATTAAAACCAAGATAAATCAATAATTATGTTTCAATCAGTTAATCCCAATCAAAGCTTTCCAGAAATGGAGCTTAAAATAGTCAATGCATGGCGAAAGAATTGCACTTTTAAGCAATCATTGGAGAAAAACAGTCAAAAGGAGAAGAGAGTTTTTTTTGACGGCCCACCTTTTGCTAATGGTATGCCTCACTATGGTCATTTGCTGCAAGCTACATTAAAGGATGCTATGGCACGTTATAAAACTATGAGAGGTTTTTATGTTCCTCGAGTAGCAGGTTGGGATTGCCATGGTTTGCCGGTTGAAAACGAAGTGGAAAAGCAGGAGAATATTCAAACTAAGAAGGATATTGAGCAAATTTCAGTGCAGAAATTTAATGAGCTCTGTCGCTCATCGGTTTTCAAATATGTTCATGAATTTGAAAAAATCTATGAGCGTATGGGACGTTGGGTGGATTTGGAAAATGCTTATGCGACTTTAGATCGAGATTATATGGAGTCGATTTGGTGGGTATTTAAACAGTTATGGGATAAAGGTCTAGTATATAAGGGTTACAAGCCGATGCATATTTCCACTGCCCTGGAAACTCCACTCTCGAATTTTGAAGTTTCCCAGAATTATAAAGATATTACTGACTTTACTCTCACCGCAAAATTTGAACTTGTGGATGAGCCGGGAACATTTATCTTGGCTTGGACTACAACTCCATGGACTTTGCCCGGGAATCAAGCCTTGGCAATTAATCAGGATATAAAATATGTGAAGGTAAGTTTTGAGGGTCAGAAACTAATTTTAGCAGAAGAATTGTTAGATACGGTGATGGGTGAAAAGGAATTTAAACAAATTGATGAGGTTAAAGCAGCTGAGTTGTTGGGGAAAAGATATAAGCCGCTTTTTCCATATTTTGAAACAGTGGATGAGCAGAATTTTCGCATATTACAGGGAGACTTTGTCAATACTGAAGGGGGGACAGGAATTGTGCATATTGCCGGAGGTTTTGGTGAGGATGATTATAATGTTGTTAAGGAAAATGGTATGACTCCGATTGTCCATGTGGAGATAAACGGTAATTTTAAGCCTGAAGTAAATGATTTTGCCGGCAAATATGTTAAGGGCCAAGATCAAAACATTGGAAAATATCTAGAGGAAAAGGGCCTTTTGTTTGAGCATCATAATTATCGTCATTCATATCCACATTGTTGGCGAACTGATACTCCTCTTCTAAATTATGTAACGGCTTCCTGGTTTATTAAGGTAACTGAAATAAAGGATCGTTTGATTGCTAATAATCAGAAGATTAATTGGCAGCCGTCGCATCTAAAAGAAGGACGATTTGGTAAGTGGTTGGAGGGAGCTCGTGATTGGAGTGTATCAAGAAGTCGTTATTGGGGATGCCCAATTCCAGTTTGGGAAAATGAAAATGGTGACCAAATTTGTGTAGGATCGATTGCAGAATTAGCAGAATTGACCGGTGGAGAATTGCCAAAGCGAGAAGCAGAGGTGGATTTGCATAAGCCACAAGTCGATGAAATTACCTTTATGCATCCGGATCATGTTCATGAGCCTGATGAAAAATATTTGATGCGGCGTGTTCCCGATGTCTTTGACTGTTGGTTTGAAAGTGGTTCAATGCCATATGCTCAATTACACTATCCTTTTGAAAATAAAGAATTATTTGAAGATAACTTTCCGGCGGATTTTATTATTGAAGCGGTAGATCAGACTCGTGGTTGGTTTTATACATTGCATGTGTTGGCAACTGCTTTGTTTGATAAGCCAGCATTTGAGAATGTTATTTCTACCGGGCATATTTTAGCAGCGGATGGCGAGAAATTATCTAAACGGAAGAAAAATTTTGTTGATCCCAATCAGCTTTTTGCTCAAAAGGGAGTAGATGCTATGCGTATGTTCCTGTATAACTCGCCGGTAGTTGTGGGCGAAGGTGTCAGATTCACTGAATTGGCTGTTGATGAGTTATTGAAAAAGTTTAATTTGACCATCTGGAATACTTATAGTTTTTTTGTAACTTATGCCAATATTGATGGTTGGAAGCCTAATAACGAGGTGCCGCAGCCGAACAATACATTGGATAAATGGATTTTGTCTGAACTTCATGCACTTATCAAGGAAACTACTGAGCAAATGGAAGAGTATAATATGATGAAAGCTACCAGACCAATGCTCATATTCATTGATAACCTTTCCAATTGGTATATCAGACGAAGCAGACGTCGTTTCTGGAAATCGGAAAGTGATGATGATAAGAACTCAGCTTATCACACTTTGCATCATGTTTTGGTTGAATTCTCCAAGCTTATTGCACCTTTTATGCCATTTTTAAGTGAAGAAATCTATCAAAACTTGAGTGGAAATGATTCAGTACACTTGGCGGATTGGCCAGAATATAGACAGTCATTAATTGATGAGTCGTTAAATGAAGAAATTGGAATTGTCAGGGATATAGTTGCGTTGGGGCATGCGGTTCGTGATAGGGCTGGAATTAAAGTAAGGCAACCTTTGGCTGTTGCCAAGATTGCTTTGCCTCAGTCAGTGCATAAATCGGTAATTGAAGGTCAAAAATCGGTTATTTTGGAAGAATTGAATGTCAAAAATATTGAATTGATAGAGAATGTCGAAGGTTTGGTGAAAACTGTGCTTAAACCTAATGCAAAGCTTTTGGGGCCTCGCTATGGTAAAGATGTGCAGATTATTATTCAGGCAGCTAAAGCAGGTGATTTCGTATTAACTGATGACGGCGCTAAAATTGGGGGTTTTGAGCTAGGCAAAGATGAATTTGAGATTGGATATCAGTCAGAAGAGGGGATTGATGCAGAAAATGCAAATGGAATTACAGTAATTCTCGAAACGGTAATTACTGATGAATTACTTAAAGAAGGTTATGCTCGTGATATTGTCCGTCAAATTCAGGAATTACGCAAAGAAGCAGATTACAAAGTAGATGATAGAATTATGGTTAATATACATTCAGAAAACCCAATTTCTGAAGCTGTGACTGAATTTGCTGATTATATTGCTAGGGAAACTTTAGCTAATGAAATTCAGCAATCAGGAGATTTGGATTGGGATAAAGAAAGAGAGTTAGAATTAGATGGAATTGTGGTCAAAATTGCTATTAAAAGATAATTTGACTGTTCAGTTTCTAAATGTTATATACCTTCATGTCACTTAAATTTAGTAATGGAAACATTTCTTAAGTACTTTCAACTGATTGTTTCAGTACTATTGATTATATCAGTACTGATGCAGTCCAGAACAACTGGGTTTCAAGCAGCTAACCTAGCTAGCGGATCTACTATTCAAACTAAGAGAAGAGGTGCGGAGAAAGTACTCTTTAATGCTACAATTGTACTTGCCATATTATTCGTTTTAACTTCCTTGATCTTTATCTTCGTCTAATGGGAAAGATCATCACAGAGTTTTTTAAGGTTTTACGTTCCTATACAATAGAAGAGCGTGTAATTAGCTTGATAGCTTTAATAATTGTTGTGATAATCCTTGCTAAGGATATTACGATTTTAGTCAATCCTCAAGCTTCTTTGGCTGCTTCAGGAGTATATACTGAAGCGGTAATAAATGATAAGCCAACAATAATTAATCCTGTCTATAGTGATTTGGCTCAGGCGAATCGGGACATTAGTTCTCTGGTTTTTACGGGATTAATGAAATATGATCTGGATTTGAAGAACTTTGTTGATGATTTAGGAACGCTAACAATTAGTGAAGATCAAAAAGAATACTTGTTTAAGTTGCGTGAAAATGTTTGGTGGCATGATGGAGAAGCTTTCGATGCTGACGATGTTGTTTTCACTTATGGACTGGTTATTCAGGATCCGGCTTTTCAAAATCCAATTCTAAAAGCTAATTTTGAGGGTGTTAAGGTGAAAAAAGTAGATCAATATCAAGTTAAATTTACAATAGATCAACCGAATTCATTTTTTATAACTAACTTGAATGTTGGTATTTTGCCTCAGCATGTTTTAACTGATGTTCCTGTCGCAAATATGATGTCAAATGACTTTAGCTGGAAACCGATTGGCACTGGTCCATATCAAGTTTTGGATTCGTTGGAATTGTTGGATGATGGTAGGCAAAGAGTCACATTGTTTAAAAATGAGCAATTTTATGGTAAAAAACCACAAATAAATCAAATAAGATTTCAGATTTATCCTGACCAGGAATCTTTAAATAATGAAAAGTCTTCTATAAATATCGTTTCCAAAGTTAATGAGGGAAATACAAACATAATTTCTGATAGTAGATTTGAAATTATGAACTATACTTTACCTCAATATAATGCAGTATTCTTTAATCTGACTGATCCGGTCTTAGAAGAAAAAAAAGTTAGATTGGCTTTGCAAAAGGCTGTTGATAAGGATGAGTTAGTTGGTATGTTAGAAAATAAAATTAGAGTTGATACTCCTTTAATGGAATTGAACCAGGATGTTTGGCATTTTCAGCATAATGTTGAAGAGGCTAATGGATCATTATTTGATGCAGGCTATAAATTCGTTAAGGATGAAGAAGGTAATTTGATTGAAGATGAACCTTATCGTAAAAATTCAGATGATGAAATTTTAGAATTAAAGCTGTTGGTTCGTGGTAATGGCCAGGGTACCACTCAAGCTGCTGAAATAGAAAAGGTGAGTAAGTACTTAATTTCAAAATGGTCTGAAATTGGAGTGAAAGTTGATTTGGAAGTTAAGTATGATGCTGAATTTTCAGCAGCCCTGGAAGCTAAAGATTATCAAATGGTGCTGGCAGGCCAGAGTATGGGTTATAATTTAGATACTTATTCATTTTGGCATTCCAGTGAGGCTAAGGAGCTTGGTTTAAACTTTTCCATGTATAGCAGTTTCGCAGTGGACCAGCAGATTGAGAAAATTAGGTCTACATTTGATCAGGAGGAAAAGACTGAACGTGTTGAGAATTTGGCGGTAATTTTGCAAGATGATGTTCCGGCAATATTTCTATATAGGCCACAATATGTGCTCGCTACAGACAATAAGGTTGAGGGTTTGAGGTTGGAAAATATGGTTTACCCATCGGATAGGTTTGCAAGAGTTTCAGAATGGTGTATTGGCGATAAGTGTGCTTAATGCCTTGCGTTTGTGCATTTCTACTGTATTATCTTTTTGTAAACTTAATTTTTAAATATGTTTAAAAGATTTTTCCTATTTGCTTTATTGATTACTATAACTGCCCCTGCAATGGCGCTTTCAGATATTGATGGGCATAAATTTGAAACACCGATTCGCTATTTGCAGCAACAGGGAGTTGTTGAAGGTTATCCTGATGGTACATTTAGACCATATCAAATTTTGAATAGGGCTGAGCTTTTGAAAATTCTAGTTGAATCAAAATATGGGGATTCAGCAATAAATAAATTTAGCAATTATGATATCTGTTTTACAGATTTGGAAAGTGGGCAGTGGTATGTGAAATATGTTTGTTTCGGGAAAAATTATGATATTGTTGATGGTTACCCTGATGGCACATTCCGTCCGGGAGATTCTGTGAATTTTGTAGAAGCGGTGAAAATGGTTATTGGGACATATGGTATAGCTTATACAGAAAACGTTGTCCCTTGGTATTCTAATATATTGCTGGAGGCAGAAAATGAGTCAATTATCCCGACCAATAATGAATCAGCTGGTGACAATGTGACCAGAGGGTCAATGGCTGAAATGATGACCAGAGCAATGTTGCGTGATCGAGGAGATTTAATGGATTATCTTGATGGTACTTTAGACATATTGACCGGTAGAGCAGCACAAGAAGATATTACAATTACTTATAATAATCCAAGTGGCGCTAATTATACCAGTATGCCAACATCAATTACATTTGACTGGTCCGTAAGTGTTAA
This sequence comes from uncultured Candidatus Peribacteria bacterium, assembly GCA_964424075.1. Classification (GTDB taxonomy): domain Bacteria; phylum Patescibacteriota; class Gracilibacteria; order UBA1369; family UBA1369; genus CAYRGY01. The sequence goes on along the minus strand of CAYRGY010000004.1, from coordinate 105,496 downwards.
GGATGCTGACTTGGTTTTGGAATACCATAATTATGGTCAAACTGATGGAGTTAAGAAGACTGTGCGTTTTAGTAATGTGGATGGAAGAAATCATACATTATCTAAATCTGCCTATGAGGTGGATTTGAAGAATTATGGTACTTTTTGTTGGAAATTAGAGAAGGATAATACCTATTTTGATTCAACAACTAACGGTTACCCTTGTAAAAGTTATAAGCCTGGTGGTTTTGGAGCAGTTGAATATGTGGAAATGAGTTACATGAATACCGACGTCTATTCTGTTTTTGATACAATGCCAAGTTCAATAACATTTTCTTGGCCGGAAAATTTAAGCAATGCTAAGCTTTTACTTGAATATAGAGAGGGTCAGGATGTAGGTAAAACAGTATCATTTGATGCCAACGGCACTTCAGCTACATTAAATTCTGCTAGTTTTTCAACTGACTTAGAACAATATGGTTCATTTTGTTGGAAATTGCAGAAAGGGGAGACAATCTATATTGAAGATACGCATGGTTATCCTTGTTTGACTTACACTCCTGCAGATACCTCAGGTGACCACTATAATATCTCACTGGTAGCTCCAGCACATGATATAGAATATGAAACAATTCCTGAAAGTTTGACTTTCAAATGGTCGGCTGATTTTGGACCCTCTACAATTTTACTTCGCTACCCGCGATTATCAGGTACTGATATTAAGATGCAGTTTTCGCAAGCATCAGGTAATTCAAGAACTTTAAGTAAGGATTTATATGAAAACTATTGGGGACATGATATGCGTGAACTGTGCTGGACTGTTTTTCCGGAAGGAGGAAATGTCACAGTAGATATAATTGGAAGAACTGAAAACTGTTTGATTTATCCGATTACTCTATCCAATTTGCAACCGACTCAAGGTTCAAATTTAGGAAGTTCCGTGCCTGCTCAAATCGATTTTTCTTGGGATGGGTATATTGAAGATCCCGCCTTAATCAAAATTGCCATTGATGGAAAGGACACTCGAACTTTTGGTAATGTTACCGGAGAAAGCAGTACAATTTCGACAGCAACTTTTGCCAGTGATTTAGCTGAGGTTGGACAATTCTGTTGGACTATTGAAACTTCCGGCCCACAGATTAATATTGAATATCCATCATATCCTTGTGTATATGTACAATAAATAACTAAAAAAACTATGGAAATAATTTTAACTCAAAATGTAGCAGGTCTAGGGCGTAAAGGAGAAGTAAAAGTCGTAAAAGAAGGTTACTTTATGAACTTTTTAATGCCACGTCGTTTAGCTCAAAAGGCAACTCCTGAAATGATTAAAAGAGCTCAAGAAAGGTTGGAAAAGGAGGTGTTAGAAAAAGAGCAGTTGGTAAAAAACGCTAAACAAGTAACTGAAAAATTGGATGGTCAGGTTATTGTGGTTAAAGGTAAGGCTCAAGGTGAGAAACTATTTGCTGCTATTGCTCCTGAACAAATTATTCAATCAATAGTTGATCAATGTAAAATTCGTCTGGCTAAGGACAATTTTCCTGCCAAAATGCATCTTAAGGAAATTGGTGATCATCAAGTTGAGCTTAAATTAGCACAAAATCAAATAGCCAAAATTACCGTAAAAATCGAAGCAACTCTTGTTTAATGGCTAAAATATTTGCTCTTGATTACGGGAAGAAGCATATAGGTATTGCAGTTTCGGATCGAGACAGAATTATGGCATTTCCTAGGCCTCCAATCTTAAATAATGAGGTAATATTTGAGCAATTAAGAGATTCTATTAAACAGGAAAGACCGGAATTATTATTGATAGGTTTGCCTTTTAAGCATGGTGATGAAGAAACTGACCAAACTGTTAATATTAGGAAATTTGCTGAAAAGCTAAAGCAATTCCTGTCACAGCATGATATAATTATAGAGATGGAGTTTATTGATGAATCATTTTCAAGTTTTGAGGCGGATAAATTGCTCCAAAAGCAAGCAATTGACCCCCGCGATCGTAAGAAATTTGAGGATTCAATGGCTGCAATGCTGCTGATACATCGATATATCGGATTCAACGTTTAATGGACTTGTATATATATTTAAATCTTGGAATTATTGCTATCATGTCAGTTTATCTGATTTTGATAGGTTTCGAGTGGTTGGCCATTCGCAGGCAAAGTAATAATCGTTATGCAGATAATTATAAATTAATTTGTGTACGTGTAGATAAGAATAATGAAACCGGTCCATTGGTTGCTGAACAGATTTTCGCTACATTGCATAGTATTGTGAATGATATTTCTTTTTGGGATCGATTGAAGGGCGCAAATCAAGAAAAAATCTCTTTGGAAATAGCTAATGTAGGCCGCTCGATAAAGTTTTTTGTTCATTTCCCAGAGAAGCTTCGCAATTTAGTAGAGGGCCAGATTTATGCTCAATATCCTTATGTAGAAATTCAAGAAATAGAAGATTATACTATTGAGCAAGAAGTGGAAATTGCAGATCAGACTGTTCCTTCTGCTGTTGAAGATGTTAATGCTTTGGTAAAGGCAGGAAGTATAGAAAAGCCACCTTTCAAAAAGGTTAATCTATATAAAAATGCGGTAGGAGCGGAGCTTGGTTTGACGTCTTTTGATTTTTATCCGATTAAGACCTATCAGGAATTTGAGGATTCTTCCACTAAAATGAATGTTGACCCGCTTTCGGGAATTACATCGACACTAGCTAAGTTCTCAGAACCTGATGAACAAGCTTGGATACAAGTAGTGGCTAGTCCGATATCAGAAAAGAAGCGAGATTTTTTCGAAAAGTGTTATGCTGCTATACGAGCTAAAAAGTTAAAATTCGTAAAGAAGTTTTATTATAATTTCTTTTATAAAGGTAGCGCACTGAAAAAGATTGTTTTCTTTCCCATCACATTGATTTTTGGGCCACGTAAAAGTGCAGGAAAATCAGATGGAGGAGAGGAGAAGCCCTCTAAGAAAGATCTAGCTGCAACCGATAAATTAAATAGTCTATTGTTCAACGTTAATGTCCGAATAGTTTATATTCCCAAGATAAAGAATCAAGCGGCGGCAGCCGTCAAAGTACGTGAAATAGCCGGCTCATTTAAGCAGTTCAATCAGGAGAGTAATGGTTTCAAAATTAGGAAAATTTATAAAGATGCTGCAATATTAGCAGATTATCAAGAGCGAAAGCTGGAAAAGCCGTTTTTGCTTGATGCCAAAGAGTTGGCGACTATATATCATTTGCCGAACAATACTGTGGCAACTCCCAATATTTTTTGGGTACGTTCCAAAAAATTGGAGCCACCCAATGATTTGCCTATTCCATCAGAAAAAGTTGGCGATGATGTTACTACTATTGGTGAAACTAATTATCGTGGCCTAAAACAGAAGTTTGGCATTAAGACTTTAGATCGACGTAGGCACATGTACATTATCGGTAAAACCGGTATGGGTAAAACAACCTTGCTGGAGAATATGATTTTTTCAGATATTCGTGCCGGAAAGGGTGTAGCTGTGATTGACCCCCACGGTGACTTAGCAGAGTTAGTGATTGATTTTGTGCCTTCCTATCGAACTAATGAGGTGGTGATTTTTGATCCTTCAGATCGGGAATTTCCGATTGCATTTAACATGCTGGAGAATGTTGATCCTGCATTAAATACTATTGTGGCTTCCGGTTTGGTAGGTATTTTTAAGAAAATTTATGCCAATAGTTGGGGGCCGCGATTGGAACATATTTTAAGAAATACGATTTTATCGTTATTGGAATATCCCGGGACAACTATGCTTGGTATACCCCGTGTTCTACAAGATAAGGATTATCGTCGCAAAGTTGTGCGTAAAATTACTGATCCGGTGGTGCGAAGCTTTTGGGAAAATGAGTTTGAGAAAATGGAACCAAGACAGCGAATTGAAGCCATTTCTCCAATTTTGAACAAAGTTGGTCAGTTTCTTTCGTCACCAATTATTCGGAATATTTTGGGTCAGGTTAAGTCGACTGTAGATTTTCGTTTTGCCATGGATAATCATAAAATTGTAATTGTGAATCTTTCCAAAGGTAAAATTGGTGAAGATAATTCATCTCTTTTGGGTGCTATGTTGATTACAAAATTTCAAATTGATGCGATGAGCCGCGCCGATATTCCTGAAAAGGATCGTAAAGATTTCTATTTATATGTTGATGAATTCCAAAATTTTGCTACTGACTCCTTTGCTACAATTTTGTCTGAAGCGCGAAAATATCGCTTAAATTTAACAATGGCCAATCAGTATATTGCTCAAATGTCGGATGAAGTTAAAGATGCAGTTTTTGGTAATGTGGGTTCTATTCTTTCATATCAAGTAGGTGTAGACGATGCAGAATATTTAAGTCAGCAATTTAGTGAGCAAGCTACTCCTTTTGATATGACCAATTTGAGTAAATTTACTGCTTATATGCGTCTGTTAATTGATGGAATGCCGTCACAAGCTTTCTCACTTAATGGTTTGCCGCCTCCTGATTTTGAATTTGAAGAAGGGCGCCGAGAGAAGGTAATTCGTTTAGCTCGCGAGCGTTACTGTGTAGACAGGGCTACTGTTGAAGATAAAATCAATCGCTGGAGTAAATCGATAGTTGTTGAGGATAAAAAGGTGATTAAAGAGCCAGGAAATAAGAAAGCTGCAGCCTCTGTTGAAAAGGTTCCCGAAGTTAAAGCGCCCAGTTCAAGCAAGAACGCTCAAAACGCCGGGTAATTTTTTACCTTCGATGTATTCAAGCATGGCCCCTCCTCCTGTAGAAACGTGAGTGAATTTGGAGTGGGGGATTTTAAAGCGTTTAAGACAATCAAGACTATCGCCACCGCCAACTAGTGATTTTGCTTTGGAGCGCGCGATGGCTTTGGCTATTTCTTTTGTGCCTTTTGCGAAAGGAGTGAATTCAGAAAGCCCAAGTGGACCATTCCAAATAATTGTTTTGGATTTGGCAATAGCCTCAGAGAAGTCTTTAATAGCTTGCTTGCCGATGTCGAAAATAGCTTCGCCTTGTTTTAAATCTTCAGGCAAAGTTTCCCGAGTGTGATTGGGGTTATTTGTCGGCTTTTTGGCGACAATACTGTCGATGGGAAGATAGAGATTTTTCTTAGTTTGAAGCATTTTAGTGATGAGTTTTTTGGCGAGTGGTAAGCGGTCATCTTCATGAATAGAGCTTTTGATGTCGATGCCGCCAGCTTTCAGAAAAGTGTTAGCAACTCCGCCTCCGAGTAGCAAATTGTCTATTTGCCCGATGAAATTGTTGATGACACCAATTTTAGTGTCTATCTTGGCGCCGCCGATTATTAGTGTAAAAGGGCGAGGATTTTTGCCCATGAATTTATTCAAAGCCTTAATTTCAGCTTCCATAAGCAGGCCTGCGTAAGTGGGAAGGAGCTTGCTGATGCCGTAAGTTGAGGCGTGAGCGCGGTGAGCGGTAGCGAAGGCATCATTAATGAAAACGTCACCCAATGAAGATAGCTTTTTGGCAAAACTTCGGTCATTTCTCTCCTCTTCTTTGTGAAAGCGCATGTTTTCAAGTAGTGCTATCTCGCCTTGCTTCAGTTTTGAAACCACTTTAGAAGCATTAGCAAGTGTAGTGAAGTGGACTTTAGTTTTCAGTAGTTTTTCTAGGTGCTTGGCTACTGGGACTAAACTAAGGCTTAGAGTTCTCTTTCCTTCCGGACGACCCAGATGGGAAAGTAGGATGATTTTAGCTTTACGTTTACGCAAATCTTTAAGAGTCGAAAGAGTTGATAGTATGCGCGTATCGTCTTGAATTATTCCTTTTTGAAGTGGGACATTATAGTCGACTCGAACTAAAACTGTTTTATTTTCAAGTTTAAGATTTTTGTAGTTTTTTATTTTCATATTTTTGATTAGTGCTATAGCGATAATAGCAGGATTTCTCTGTTTAGCAAATGAGGGTGTTGACTTTCGATTTGAAAAAGCAAATATGTCATAGCCTTTGATAAGGCTATTTTTTATGTGGATTTTATTTTGCGATAATTTCGAATTGTTATTTTTGTGAAGCATTTACAACATAACTATATATTATGAGAAGCATAAACAAAGTAATGGTGCTGGGTAATCTCACCAAAGACCCGGAATTTAAGGAATTTGATTCCGGCAAACGTTGTGCGAAGTTTTCTGTGGCTACCAACCGCAATTGGTTAAATAAAGATGGAGAAAAGCAAACCCATACTGATTTTCACAATGTGATTGCCTGGGAAAAACTCGCTGAAATTTGTCGAGATTATTTAAAGAAAGGCGCTCCGGTGCTACTTGAAGGTCGACTTTCCAACTCAAGCTTTGAAAAAGAAGGTCGTAAGTTTCATCGAACTGAGATTTTTGTGGATCAGCTAAACTTAATTAGTTATCAAAAAAAGGCGGATCAGGAAGAGATAAATATTGTTGAAGTTGATGCTTAGAAATATTCATGTACTATGTTGGGGCATTAAATGATCTAACTAGTACATGTTTTTTAGTGTTATTATTACAGCTTACAATCGAGCTGATAAATTGAGGGATTCGCTCGAAGCTATATTTAATCAAAGCATGTCTACCAAGGACTATGAGGTGATTGTTGTTGATGACGGCAGTACTGATAATACTCGCGAAGTTGTAGAAGCCGCTCAGGAAAAGCACAAAACTTTACGCTATTTTTATCAGGAAAATTCCGGCCAGGGAGTCGGAAGAAATACGGGAGTCGAAGCGGCAAAAGGTAAGATTGTAGTTTTAATTCAGGATGACATTATCGTAACTCATGATTTTCTTTATGAACATCAAAAGTTTCATTATCTTCATCCGGACGATAATGTTGGGGTATTGGGCTTTACGGCTTGGCATCCGAAATTGAGTGTTAATCCTTATATGCAATGGCTAACCAATGGGTCATCCTTTTTTGGTAGGTATGGAGGTCATCAATTCGCTTATGAAAAATTAAGAGGCAAGAAACTGGCTGATTATAATTTTTTTTATACTTCTAACATATCTTTGAAAAAGGTAATGTTAGAAAAATTTCCTTTTGATTCTGTTTTTTCAGGATATGGTTGGGAGGATATTGAATTAGGCTATCGCTTGCAACAAAAGGCTAATTTCAAATTATTGTATAATTCTTGGGCGATCGCCTATCATGATCATGCAATGGCTCTTGCTGAAATGCCGCGTAGAATGGAGGCTATCGGAGCTTCGGCTTGGCTTATTCACAAGAAATATCCTCAATTAAAAAAGGTGCCGGGAGCAATTAAGTGGCTCATTCTCAAGCTTTTATCTAATCCAATCAATCTCTGGTTGCTGGAAATCTTACATAAGATTTTTAGGGGTCGAATTTCATCTATATATTTTTATTGTCTTTCCAAGAAATATTTACTTAGAGGTTTGAAAAAAGGTAAATCAATGCTAAAGTAAACAAAAAATACAATATGAAGAATTACTTTCGATCTATAGTTATAGTTTTAATCTTAGCGTCACTGTTCACAGGCTGTTTCAAAAAAGCTGAGCCTGTTTCTAAAGCGCCTACGGGAAGAGTGGAGCTGGTGTACTATAAATTATATGATGAAGAGGACGTTATTCGACCGCTCATTCAGCAATATCAAGCCACTCATCCCAATGTTATTATTAAATATCGAAAATTTGAGAACCCGGAAGAATACTATAGCTTAATTTTGAATGAATTGGCGGAAGGGGAAGGGCCTGATATTTTTTCAGTTCCCAATTATTGGCTGGCAAGGCATACCAAAAAGTTGACTCCTATGCCTCCTGACTATTATACACCACAACAATTTGATGAAACTTTTGTGACAGTTGCTTCCAAGGATGCTTTACTTATAGACCCTCGAGATGGTCAACAAAAGGTTTTTGGATTGCCGCTGGGAGTTGATGTTTTAGCTTTGTATTACAATAAGGATTTATATGATGATCGAGTTCCGGAGCGGGGTCGACCGGCAGCAACCTGGGATGAATTTAAGGATGATGTTTTTAAGCTGACTAAAGCAGATAATAGCTTTGAGCGTTTCGAAGTTGCAGGAACTGCTATGGGCAGAGCTGACAACATTAGTCGTTCATTGGATATTCTTTATACGCTGATGTTGCAGTATAAGACTAAGTTATATAATGATGGTTATACTCAGGTTCAATTTGCCAATCAACAGGCAACAGATGCTAATGGAGTATCTATCAATCCTGCAGTTGAAGCCTTGAGACTATATACCAGTTTTGGGCTGGCTTCTCAGCAAAACTATTCTTGGAATCAATATATTTCTGATAGCAAATCAGATGCTAAAGAAGTCGGTTCTTTTGCTAGAGGGAAAGTCGCTACTATCTTCGGATATTCATATCACTATCAGCTAATTCAAGATCAGGTAGCCGAGTATGATCAGCAAGGTGTAAAGGTTATTGACCCTTCAGTTATTAGAATTGCGCCTGTTCCACAGGTAAATGATCCTGCAACTTCAACTGAAAAACGAGATGTATTCGCTAATTATTTTCTGGAAACTGTTTCCAGAACTACCGAACATCCACAGGAAGCCTGGGATTTTTTGATATTTATGACTACTGCTGATAATCTGAGATATTACAATGAAAAGACTAATCGGCCGACATCAAGACGTGATTTAATTCAAGAGCAAATTGAGGATCCGATCTATGGAGTTTTTGCTGAGCAAGTAGGTTTTGCGGAAAGCTTTATAGTTTATGATTGGGATTTATATACCAAAGCATTCACTAATGCTATAAATGATGTTTTAGCGACAATATCTCCCAAAGATGCAGTTAAATCAGCTCAGGATATGATTAATGTTGCTCTGCCGGATTCCGGTATTTTCCCGCCAGTAATTACAATTCCGCTTGAACAAACTGAAGAAGCAGCTCAATAAACTGAAATTGGAGAATATTGTCAAATGGCTTGTAATGCTAACAATATTTACCTTTCCTTGGCAGATTCAGACAGTACTATATAAGTCGGGGCAGCAAATTTATGCAGATCAGAATGTTTTCAATTGGATTATTCTGAATCAGACAGATGTCTTTATAACAGTTATTCTGCTTCTTTTCGCAATTTTAATATACAAAAAACCTAGTTTGCTTAAATTCGATTTTCGAGTTTTGTCGGTAATATGGCTACTGCTTATTTCCTTTATGATTTTGGGAATTTTTTTTGCATCTGATTCAATATTAAGCTTATTCGGCATTATAAGATTTATTCAATATGGTCTTTTTGCACTAGTTATCGCTTCAGGGATGCTAGATTTCAAGACTCTCAAATTGTCACTTATCGTAACAGTAATATTTCAGGGCTTAATTGCGATCACTCAATTCATCAATAATTCATCTGTCGGCCTGGAAATTATTGGTGAACCTATTTTGAATATCGATTTTGCCAATGTAGCTAAAATTGATATTGCTGAGCTGAAGCAATTGAGAGCTTATGGAACTTTTGCCCATCCCAATATATTGGCAACATTTTTAATTTTTACTGCTGCATTGTTATTGCATAATCCTCGCCGTAATGATTGGATTGTAATTGGGTTCATATCCGTATTGCTGATTTTAACATTCTCCAGAGCTGCTTGGTTGGTTTTTGTCGCTTTAATTATTGATTACTTTTTAAGGACCAAACAGAAAATTGATTGGTTGTTGTTAATTGGAATAGCTTTTGTTTTACTGTTTATTTTATTTATTTTTAGGTTAGATCAATTAATAATTGCTAGAATTATCAATTTGGATTGGAGCGGTCTGGAGTTTAGAGGCAGTCAATATGCTGCATTTATTGAATTATTCTTAAATAATATTTGGACGGGAGTTGGTTTGAATAATTATGTTTTAAATTTGTCCGGTTTTGAGGCCTGGCAAAATCAGCCTCTACATAACATTTATTTATTGGCTTTTGCTGAACTGGGATTGCTGGGTGCTGTTGCTTATTTGATTTGGTGGGGCACTTTGCTAAAGAATGCCTGGAAAGTTAATTTATTGTCATTATTAGGTAGTTTAGCCATTCTAGGTTTGTTTGATCATCACTTGTATACTTTACCACAAGGCCTGATCATTTTAATGATTGCAATTGGTATTTTAATCGGTAAAAAACTGACTGTTGCCGCTTAAAAATTGGGTTGAGTTGAGGGCATTTTTCCCTTCAAGTTGTAATTCTTGCACTTCAAGACAGCCATCTTTTGTGCTTAAAAAAATATTTTTATTATCACTAATGAGTTTAGGTTTTAAGCCAAGATCTTTGCTAGGCTTGATATTTAAAATCTTCACTTTTTTGTTTTTATGCATTAGCCAAATACCCGGCCATGGAGTAAAGGCTTTCCACATTTGCATTATCTCTGAGCTAGAGTGTTTTTCAAGAAATATCTGACCGGAGGATTTTTCAATTTTATGACAATAAGTAGCTTTGGTATGATCTTGTTCAGCTGCAACAAGCTTTCCAGATGCAATTTTTTGAAGCGTTTCTGCAGTGTATTTTACTGCAATTTGCCCCAAATTGTTTTTAACTTCTATTGCAGTGTCATCAACTGAGATGGGAAATTCATATTGTTCATAAACAGGGCCAGCGTCCATCTGTTTCACCATTTTCATTATTGAAATGCCTGTGGATTGTTCATTGCTTAATATGGCTGCTTCAACAGGAGAAGCGCCTCTATATTTTGGTAAAAGGGAGCCATGAATGTTTATAGGGGCAATTTTGGGAATATCAAGGGTTACCTGATCTAAAATTTGACCGAAGGCGAATACTACCAAAAAATCCAGATTTAATGATTTGAGATGTGTTTTTAATTCACTATCTTTTCTCAAGGATTCTGGTTGAAATGTAGTAATACTGAGTTTTGTAGCTAGCTCTTTTATTGGAGGTGCTGACAGAAGTTTTTTTCTGCCCGCAGGTCGATCGGGGGCTGTAATCACAGCTTCAACTTTTATATCAGAATCATTGTTAAGAGCTTGCAATAAAGGGCAGGCAAGTTCCGGACTCCCAAAAAATGCAATTTGTAATTTAGCCATAATGATGATAATGAAACAGCTTCAAAATTTTAGCACTCTTTTAATGTTGATATAAAGCTAAAATTTAAGTAAAATTACAAACTTAAATGTTTGAAATGAAAAATTTATTTGAAAAGACAGGGGAGTTGATTAAGAAGGCAAATAGAATCTTGTTGATTGCTCATAAGAAACCGGACGGAGACACTTTAGGCGCAGTAAATGCTTTATATCTTATGTTGAAGAATATGGGCAAAGCTGCTGATCAAGCCTGTATAGATGAAATTCCGGAAAGATTTAGATTTTTAAGTGATACATCACTTTATATAAATGAATTCAATTTAAGTGATTATGATTTAATTTTTGTTGTAGATGCAGGAGCATCTTATATGACTAAATTTGATCAAAAATATCCAGGCATATTTGATGGAACAATTCCTGTTATCAATATTGATCATCACCCATCAAATGATAATTTTGGAACATTGAATATTGTAGATGTGCAAAGTGCTTCCACAACTATGGTTATTTATAAAATGCAGACCTATCTTGGAGTGCGAATTAATCCTGATATGGCGACAGGACTATTGGCCGGAATTTATAATGATACAGGTAGTTTGAAGCATCAGAATACTACTTTGGAAGTTTTTGAAATTTCATCAAAGTTGGTAGAACTTGGAGCTAAGGTTAAGGTAATTTCAAAAAATTTATTTCAAACCACTTCTTTGGCTACATTAAGAATTTGGGGGCGAGTATTGGAAAGAGCGCAGGTAAATGAGGAAGGGGTAACAATTTCTGTTGTTACAGAGCAAGATTTTGAGGAGTGTGAAGCTACATCTGAGGATTTGTCTGGAGTGGTGGACTTTTTGAATTCTGTGCCCGGATCCAAATTTACAATACTTTTAAATGAAGATGGCAAGGGGAATGTCAAAGGATCTTTTAGGACCAGACGAGAGGATATTGATTTAGCTACTTTTGCTGAAGCGTTCGGAGGGGGTGGTCATAAAAAGGCTTCAGGATTTTCAATGCCTGGAAGATTACATCGTGAGGTCAAATGGAAGGTTTTGTCTGATCAGTATGATCAGGATTTAGTGAAGAAAAAAGTTACTGAAACATCTAATGAGCCTAAATATTTATTGTCTGACAGTGTGATAATTCCTGAAATAAAAAAGGATTAAAAATATTTACTAGCAGATGTTTTTAGTTTAAATTAAGTGAGCATTAAATCCGGTTAAATGACTATCAGAAAGATCTTTGCCTCATTTTTTATATTCTTATTTATTGTGGCAGCAGTACCTAATTTTTATTTATATGCCTTAAATAAGACATTTTTTAGTGGAGAGTTCTATGCAAATACCGTTGTCGAGCAAAGTTATGAGTACTTATTAACTGAGGTATCTACCAATATTCATGGTGAAAGTGAAATGATCAGTACTTATTATTCTGTAGAAGAATTGGATGCTGAAATTAGAGAAGCGTATACAGTAGCTATGTTTAAAGGACTAATGACAGAATTGGGAGCGAATATCGAAAAGCTAAAGCAAAATCCCGAACAACCCGTAAATCTGAATTTAACAGATCTTCGGGATAGCATGTTAACTGTGGCAAATTCCCTCACTTATGATATATTTAAGAAACTTCCTACTTGTGCTTCTGAAGCTGATTTTAAGAATATTGAAAACGCCTTTCCTAGATGTGTACCTGCTGGAGTAGATTATGAATTAATAGTAGCTCCTATAATAAGTGAATTTGAAGTCGCTATCTATAATGAAGTTCCGGATGAAGTTGATAATTTAAATTCATTTATTCCTGGAACATTAATTGCTAATGTTCAATTTTATAGCAATATTTTGTTTATAGTTTTGATATCAATTTTGGTCGTGATTGCATTTTTAGTCTACAAGCCTTTTTCTACTGTAATTAAGTATCATTCCATTGCCATTGTTTTGGCAGGAATGATTGGCCTGGGGATGAGTTTTCTTACAGACAGGTTGCTTATTACTATTTTTAACAGCTCAAGTCTTTCCGAGCATAGCGTTGCTACTATTGAATATGCGAGTTTGATTTTAGGCTTTATTAGCGACGAGGTTTTAAGATTATCGCTTTTATTTTTGATAGCCGGTTTTGGATTCATGGTAATTCACTTATTTTTAAAAAAGACTATTGATTAATGGATAAGTCAGTTGCTCTAGATAAAATAGCAGAGCGTATACGAAATTGTGAGTTGTGCAGATTATGTAAAAATCGTACTCAGGCAGTTCCTGGAATTGGTAATTATGACACAAACATAGTGTTTATTGGCGAAGGGCCTGGACGGGATGAGGATTTGAAAGGTGAACCTTTTGTTGGTGCAGCCGGCAAATTTTTAAATGTATTAATTGAGTCAATCGGAATCACTAGAGAGCAAGTGTATATTACCAATATTGTTAAATGTAGGCCTCCTGAAAACCGAGATCCATTGGAAAATGAGATTGAAACTTGTTGGCAATACTTGGAATCACAAATTGCATTAATAAAACCGAAATTGATTGTTACACTGGGCAGGCACTCCATGGCTAGATTTTTGCCCGGTTTAAAAATTTCAGAGGTTCATGGTCAAACAAAAAGAATTACTGGATTATTTAGTGAAAAACAAGTTATTCTTCCGATGTATCATCCCGCAGCAGCTTTATATAATCCTGCTTTGCGTCAAGTCTTGCTTAATGATATGCAAAAAATACCTATTCTACTTAAGAAAATGTAATGTCACATCACAAATATCTTTCTATAATTGGAATCGCAGGCATTATTAGTTGGATAGCTTTCTATTTAGTTCTAGTGAAAATGGATCCATTTGAATCAATGGGGCTTGCTCTGGTGATGTTTTTTATTAGCTTAGCTTTTGCTTTATTCTGTACATTTACTGTTGCAGGATTCTATTTGAGAGTTTGGCTTAATCGCAATGAAATTTATTATGATCATATTAATGTGTCATTACGACAAGGGTTATTACTCACATTGATAGCGGTAGGAAGTTTGGTTTTTCAATTGATCGGAGTTTTGACTTGGTGGTCAGGCTTAATGTTAATCGGAACAGTTACTTTGATTGAGTTTTATTTAGTAGCAAAACAATAAAAAGAGAGAGCCCCGATACCACTTGCGTGGATCGGGGCTCGATCTCTACTTCGCTTCAACACGAAGTCGTTCAGCCAGCGAGGTTGACCTTCACATCCCCGACGAGGATGCATGCCAACGCTCGGCCTGATGGCTGAACGGGACTGGGCGGCGGCGCTGCTCGACAACGGTCACCCGTTGGTTGAGCAGCTGCATCCCGGCTGTGTTGCGGTCGACTCGGGCCGCGACGACCGCCAGGTCACTTTGGGAGGCCCAAGGGCCACCCGTGGCATTGCCGCCCGTGTTGGCTGCGCCGCCCGTGGTATTGCCGCCACTCGGCTTGCCACCTTTCGAGGAGGAGGCCACGTAGACGCGCCCTGCCGGAACGATCTGCACGACCGGCCGGTCAAGGTCGTATGCCACCTCGTCCAGCACTACTGGTATGTAGTCGTTGCCGGGCAACCGCGCGGGCAGCCGCCACTGGTCGAGGTCGTCGTCCCCGGACCGCTCGGTCGCGTTCGACTGAGCCAGTCTGTTCATAGCAAGCCACACGGACTTGCATTTTGCGGCGGGCAGCGAGGCGAGCCTCTCTGCCGAGCTAGAACAGAAACTCACGCAGAGGTAAGCCCCTGCTGCGTCGTTCCATTCTACCGCCCAGACGCGCTCTTTATCTGCACCGGACTGGCACAGACCGAGGGCGAGCCTTTCCGAGGCGGTCGCTGCCTTTTCGGGCAGCTCGCTCGATTCGTCGGCGGCCTCGGCGTCGTCGTCGGCCGGTTCCGCGTTTGCTTGAGCCAGAACGTACTCCGGCTCGTCGACGGGTTCGGGCACTGCCTTGACAGGCTGCCCACGTTCGTCGGGCTGATCGTCGCTCGAGCCGCCGCCCCGGTCGCAGTCGTTATTGCACTCGACATGCAACGGTGCTTTCTGCTGGTCTTGAGCCTGCTGCTGATTGGTGGCGTAGCCTCCAAACAGGTAGACGGAGCCGGCGATTAGACCGGCAACGCCCAGCAGACCACCAGCCCCGAAGACCCAAGCTGGGACTTGTTTCATGGTCTGTCCTTCTACCCGCATTGCAGCGGGCTCCTTTATGGGTAATGGTGGTGCGCCAGGAGGCGCTGAGTTATGAGCGCCCCCACTGTCGGGGGTGCCCGTCGAGCTGGGATTGCTCATGGTTCCTCTTTCCGGTTTTACCCGGGTAATTGGGTTTGTTAGACCCGGAGGCAGCTGCATAAATAGAATATGCAATTGTCTCCGGGTCTTGTTGAAGCGAAGTAGAGAGTATTTCTGCTTAAATCGGTCAACACTTTGCAAAAGATTAACCGATAAGATAGGCAGAAAACTCTCTACCTGTATTATTTTCACATATTTTCAATGATCAGACGTATTTATCAGGCACGTAATTTATCAATACTACGCATATTTGTCAAGATTTTTATTACTATGTCAAAAATTACAAACAAAATTTGATTCTGATCTTACAAAATTGCTTAATTATGCTGAAAAAGCCTTGATTTTAAGACGCAAATATTGAATTAATTAATTTCTGTGTACTGATGAGATAGGACGAAGTGGGGAGTTGGCCAGAGAACTATTGCTGCTCGTCCTTCAATATCTTCAATGCTTAGATAAGGAGTAATGCTAGGATTTTCACAGCCTGGTGCACCCGGACTATCTTTAAAACAGATGCGGGAATCGGAACTTTTTTGTCTATTATCGCCTAAAACAAAATATTGATCTTCAGGGACTTTAAATTCGACAATTCCGCCCGTTGCAAAGGTTTTTCCTTGGTTCTCTTCATTTAAATAGGTTTCTTCCAGTTTTACGCCATTGGGGTTTTGATCATTAAATAGATACACGAATCCATCAATCAACTTGATTGATTCTCCCGGTAATCCGATAATTCTTTTGATATAAAACTGATTATTGGCTTGCGGAGGATTAAAGACGATAACATCTCCACGTTCGGGAGTTCCTTTAGTGTAACCAAAAAGTTGTAGATATGAACTTTTATCAATGATTATATAATCACCATAACTATCATGACAATAACCTCTTGAGTAATTAAAAGTGTTACACATTGAAACACCGTATACTTGAAATGGCGAGATAATATAAGTGCGGATAAACATAACAATAGCAACAATAATCACCAGATTAAGTAAAATGTCTGCAGTAAAGACAAAGTGTCGTTTGTGACGATCGGAAAGTGAGGTTTGATTCAGTTTATTTTCAAACCATTTAAGTAAAAATCCTTTTTTATTTTTTTTACGCATATTTTGAAACGTGTTACTACTAATAATTTAGCTTTGCCCCATTAGAAAGACAAGTGTATGATTATATTTAGAAAAGATTATAATATACATGAAGAAAAATAGAAACGTAAGTAAATTTACATATTATCTTTTTGCACCGCACCTTGAAGAGAATGAGAAGATTATTTTTGCCGCGAGAAGGCATCCTTTTGTAATGTTAAAGGAAGGTCTCAAGATTAGTTTCTTTGGTTTTGTTTTACCTATAATACTTTGGTATTTGTTTCCTGAAATATGGTTTGTGTTTCTAATTTGGATTCTGGTTGGGGTAATTTCAATGAATAAGGTTATATTCAATTGGTATTTCGATGCAATCTTAGTAACTAATATTAGTCTGATTGATGTAAAATGGAATGGACCTTTTGATAGGACATCTATCAGGATGGAATATCAAAATATACAAGGTGTAATGGTTCAGGTACAAAAATTGTGGAATACAATTTTTAATTATGGATTGCTGCAAGTTGTTTCTGCTGGTGGAATAGTGACTATTGAGCTTGAAGATTGCATTAATCCTAATAGGGTTGAAAGTATTATAATAGCTTATCAAGATCAATATTTAACTAATAAGAATCATAAAGAAGTGGAAACGCTAAAAAGCTTGTTGGGCTCAATGGTCAGTCAGCATGTTAAGGAGATAGAAGTTGATTTTTAATATGAATACAGCAGCTATTATAGTATTTTTGATTTTTATACTGGCCATCATTATGGTCGCTTATGTTGCCTGGACTATAAACAAAAGAAAAAACCAGCTTTCTGAGGCCGATCAAAAATATTTTCGCAAAATAATTAAGAATATAGATGAAAATAGTCATGTAAATCATCAAATTCTTGATGCTGATAAACTACTTGATAAGCTTTTATCAAAACGAGGAATTGAGGGAAGTTTGGGTGAAAAACTAAAAAAGTCTAAAGCATTGTTTACCAATATTGATCAAGTATGGAGTGCTCATAAGTTGAGAAATCGTATTGCTCATGAAATAGGTGTTACTGTAACAAAAAGTGAGGCTACAAATGCGTTGAGGTCTTTTAAAAAAGCTTATCGTGATTTAGGATTGAAATTTTAGGGGAAAGACTTAGAATCTTAAACAAGTTTTAAAACAAAATATGCCAGAATTTAGTGCTGACCAATTAGAAGCAATCATCGGACTGGAAATACATGCTCAAATCGCTACAAAAACAAAAATGTTCAGTGCTGATAGCGCTGAGTATTATGGCAAGGAGCCCAATATGACAGTTTCTGAAATTAGCATGGGGTTTCCGGGGCAAATTCCCGTTACAAATAAGGATGCGGTTTACAAAGGAGTGAAGGCTGCAATGGCCTTGAATTGCAGAATAAATAAAGAATCTCATTTCGATCGTAAGAATTATTTTTATCCCGATTTGCCTAAAGGTTACCAAATTTCGCAATTTGAGAATCCGGTTAGTGAGCATGGTGAAGTTGAGATTAAATGTGGAGATGAATCAAAAAAAATCAGAATTACTAGATTACATTTGGAGGAAGATGCGGGAAAGCTAACTCACGTTCAAGGGGGCAGTTTAATAGATTTTAATCGCAGTGGTGTTGGATTGATGGAAATTGTTTCAGAGCCTGATATACGTTCTGCTGAGGAAGCTGTTGCATATGCTAAAGTTGTTCAAATGATTTTGCGCTATACTGGTTCAAGCAGTGCAGATATGGAAAAAGGTATGATGCGTTTTGATGCTTCAGTCTCATTACGTCCAAAAGGTGAAAATAAGCTTTATCCCAGAGCAGAAATAAAAAATTTGAATTCTTTCAGATCTTTGGAGACTGCTATTCGCTTTGAAATTGAAAGGCAAAAGAAACTGTGGATGGAAGATGCCAGACCTGATTACGACACTACAGTCGGGTATGATGATACAACAGGCAAAACATATTTTATGCGAAGCAAGGAAGGTTCAGATGATTATCGCTATTTTCCTGAACCTGATTTACCTCCTCTTGTTTTGGATGACGATATTATGGAAAAGCTTAAGAATGATATGCCGGAAATGCCAGATCAAAGAAAGCAAAGATATATTGAGGAATTTGGTTTAACAGAAGCAGAAGCTATTTTTTTGATTGAAGATGTTGATTTAAGTAATTTTTTTGATCAAGTTTATGGAATTTCTCAAGATGCTAAGAAAACAGCTAGTTTTGTTTTAAGCATTATGGTTGGTTTAATGAAAAAAGAAGGAATTCAATTGAGTGAACTTAAGGTTAATGCTGATCAAATTGGTGAATTGATAAGATTAGTTAATCAGGGTGAAATTTCTATGAATTTGGCAAAAGGAGAAATATTTGAGACAATGTTTTTCGATGGTGGAAATCCAAAAGAAATTATCGATGCAAAAGGTTTGAAATCCATCAATAGTGATGATCAATTGGAAGCTGTTTGTAAAAAAGTGATTGAAGAGAATGCATCTGCAGTAGAAGATTATAAGGGAGGTAAAGAAAACGCATTCAAAGCTTTGATGGGACAGGTGATGAAGGCAACAAGAGGACAGGCCAATCCGGTCAAAGTGACAGAAATACTTAAAAATTTACTACAATAAATATGACATCTTTAGATTTCCTTTATATTGCTTTAGGACTTGGATTCGTTCTTCTGATAATTTTTTTATGTGTATTAATACTATATCTGATTCTGATATTGAGAGATTTTACCAAAGTAAGTAATAATGTCCGGGAAATCAGTGAACAAGTGAAAAGGGCTGTCTTTGAACCTTTGGAGGTTTTATCGGAAATATCCAAAGGTTGGTCAATGGTGCATGGAATTATTGAGAAAATTAGAGAAAAATACGAGCAATTTCATCAGGACGAGGAGGATGATCCTGATTTTCAAGTGAATAAAGTTAGATAAGCTTGCTTGACATAGATTGTTAATATAATATTGCTATCCTTAATATAAAAAATTGTTGGATAGAATTTTACAAGTGATTTTGTTTTTTGCCTTAATAATTGTTTGTCTAACTATGTGGCAAAGATCAGGTTTTGGTATGAATTTAGATTCTAAACAAACTGTTAGCGATATTAGAATTGAAATAGCCAGCGTGGAAACTGAGTTGACTGCAGCACGTCAAACTTATGCAACATATTTACTTGATTATAATAGACTTTTGAGTGAACAGCGGCAAATAAGCTCTTTGGAAAGTTTGGAAAAAATTAACCTTCTAAACAAGGAGTACAAACTGGATAAAATCCCTAAGCTAAAACAACATATTACAATTTTGGAGGAGCAAAGAGAGCGGCTTCAGACCAAACTATGCATAAAGGGGTGTGAGCTAGTTTCGGGGGAAGTAAGTTTTGATAATTGTATAGGGGAAGACGAATATGGCTCTATAAATTCTGCCTAGCCTTTTCCCAGGTTGTTGTAAAAGCCGAAAAACCCATTCAAGACCGGCTTTACGAAGAAATCCCGGCGCTCTTTTAATGTTGCCGGAAATAAAATCGAAGGCTCCTCCTATGCCCATGGCCAATTTCACTCCTTTAAGTTTATCCAGATTTTCTGCGATCCATAATTCTTGTTTAGGACATCCATAAGCTACAAATAGAATGTCAGTTTTAGCCTTTTGAATCTCAGTTAAAACCGAATTGTCATTAGGATTAGCGCTAGATGTGCCTACGATTTGTGCTCCGGAATTTGCTTTAAGTATAGCTTGCTTTGTTTGTTGAGCAATGCCTGGTCTTGCTCCTAATAGAAAGATGCGATAGGCGTTGAAATTGGCGCTAGTGGTGATTTCTTTCATGAGATCGGTACCGGTAATTGCTTGATTGAAGGTTTGAAACTTTTTGAAAGGTAAAGTAATTAGGCTGATTAAGGCTTTAAATAAAAACGCAGGCTTTGTTTTTCCGCAATTTTTAAGAAAGTGATAAGCCCAGATTACCCCAATTCCATCAGGTACATTTAAATCGGTGTTTTGTAATGTATGTTTTAATCTTTTATTTTCAATTGATTCAAGGAGTATTTCGGGATTAGGGGTAGAGACAAACAGTGTTGATCTTTCCTTTTTGAGATGGTTCAAAAAAAGTGTCAGAACTGCTTGTTTTGATAGTGTAGTAAAGGGAATGTCTAAGATATTTGCTAATTTTTGCATTATTTCTTTTTAGCTATGACACAATAATTAAATCCTTGTAGAAAGGGAACTTTTTTCCCTTTCTTGGCTGTGAAATTCTCAATAATTTCAAATCCGCTATTTTTGATGAGTTTATTTAGTTCTCTTGGTAAAAAGGAGTGATAATATCTATTGCTGAGATGAACTCCTTTATTATTCTTCCAAGGTATGAAAAAGTCGCCCAGGTGATAATTGCCTAGACTGGTGATAAATCGCATCAGGGAAGTTAGGATTGCCAGCCAATATTTGCTTTGCCAGAGATTCCAAACAGTTAGAATTAAAATACCGTTTTTACGCAAAGCGCGTCGCATTTCGTTGAGAGCCTTTAGTCTAAGTTTTTTACTGGGAATATGATGGAAGGCAGCAATATTAAAAATGATATCAGCTCGGTCATCTTCAATGGGAATATCTATTTGGTCGCCAAAAATGAAGATTCCCTCAGGATGTATTTCCTTAGCTTTTTTTAATAATTTCTTGCTATTATCTATACCAATATATTTAAAATTATTATTTAGATATTTTTGGTATAGAAATTTGAGCAATCTGCCGTTGCCGCAGCCTAAATCTATAATATTTGCTTCATTTAAAAGATATTTTTTAAAATATTCAAATTCTTTCCAGTTGTATTGTCTTGTATCCGAGAATTCATTAGCAATGATATGATATGAATCCATAACAGATTTAAGAATTTTTTCGGCGGTTTTAGAGCGCATTGATTTTTAGCGGAAATTTTATTACAAAGTAATTCACATTAAAATATTTAGCAACTCTAGTGAAACAGACAGAAATAATCTCAGAATTTGTTAAAGATGCCTATCATCAAGATGTTAGAACACATCGTGATTTGCAAAACTTAAAGAATGATTATTGTACGCGTTATAAAGTTACTCCTTTTAGGAATATCGAATTGGTTTCAGCTTATCGTGATTTGATTAGTAAAGGCGAATTGCCGGATGATAGAGAATTTTGGAAAACTATTAGAAAAAGAGGAATTAGATCTCTAGCAGGAATTACAAATATTACAGTTTTGACCAAAGGATTTGCTTGTCCCGGTAAATGTATTTTTTGCCCAACGGAACCTAAAATGCCTAAAAGCTATTTGTCTGAAGAGCCAGCTATGATGCGAGCAATATTAAATAATTTTGATGCTTACAGGCAAACTATGAATCGTCTGACAAGTTTGGGAATAACCGGGCATGTGACAGATAAGGTTGACGTAATTGTTTCCGGAGGAACTTTTGACTTCTATCCAAAGCCCTATCAAATAAGCTTTATTAGAGGAATTTATAATGCTTTGAATTATCCACAAAAGAGAGAGCGATCTTTAGAGAAGGCTCAGCTAGTTAATGAGAAAGCTAAGAATCGTTGTATTGGATTGTCTGTTGAGACAAGGCCAGATCATATTACTCCAGCAGAATTGAAAAGATTTAGGAAAATGGGGGTTACCAAAATTGAAATTGGCGTTCAGTCTCTTGATGATGAAGTGTTGAGTTTAAATAGACGAGGTCACGGAATTAAGGAAACAAAAAGAGCGATCAAGCTGATTAAGGATGCCGGCTTTAAGCTGAATGTTCATATGATGCCTAATTTGCTTGGTTCTACTCCGGAAAAAGATTTGCGAGATTTGAAGGAGCTATTTAATAATCAAGCTTATAGGCCTGATTGGATGAAAGTTTACCCTTGTGTAGTTGTGCCCTGGTCACAATTGGAGCAAATACATAAAAGTGGTAAATATCAAAGTTATTCCGATGAGCAATTGATTGAGTTGATGGTGGAAATGAATAAACATTTTACTGATTATGTACGTGTTACAAGAATTTATCGTGATATTCCTTCAACAAAAGTTTTATCAGGGTGTAAAATTACTAATTTAAGGCAAGTTGTTGAGCAAAAAATGTCAGAACAAGGGATTGTTTCCAGAGATATAAGATCAAGAGAGATTCGTGGATTGGATGTAGATATGCAAGATTTAGAACTTGTAATCGATGAGTATGATGCTTCAGAAGGTAAAGAGTATTTTTTGCATTATGAATATCTCAAGGCTGATAAAATCTGTGCTTTGCTTAGACTTAGATTTCCATCATATCATTTTAAAGGTGGTCGCCATTTTTTAAAAGAATTGCAAGGAGCTGCGATTATACGAGAGGTTCATACGTATGGAGAGCAAATGAAATTGCAAAATAAAAATTCCGGCTCTTCTCAGCATATAGGACTTGGTAAAAGTATGATTTTAAAGGCAGAACAGATCGTTGCTAAGGCTGGTTTTAGGAAAATAGCTGTCATTTCTGGAGTTGGAGTAAGAGAATATTATCGTAAGCTAGGTTATCAATTAGAAGGTACTTATATGGTTAAATATTTATAAAATCTTTTAAATATGGTAAAATATAAGGATTTTATTTATATTTATGGGAGGAGAAAGGCCGAATCGTCGGAACAGTAATGAAGAGGCTCGCCAAAATCGTATTGATGAGGGTTTGCAGCAAACTGCTGAAGCACCAACAAATGTAGCTGAGAATAAAGCTATTGTTGAAAGAGCCCGAAGAAGAGCGATGAAGCGTGTTAGACAGCGAGTGGAGGCCATGAAACAAGTTGAGGCTGAGAGAGCTGCTCAGGAGCAAGTAGTTGAACATGCAGCCGCCTTTGAAGTTAGTGGAGTGCTAATGAGTGAACATCAACATAGTGTAGAGGGCCTATTTTTAAATGATTCGGAAACAACAGCTTTAGACGAAGCCCGTGCCAATGAAATAGCATTTGATCATTATAAGTCCAATGATTATTTCGTAAAACACATGTTAGGAGATGAAGATTCTGATACTCCAAGTTGGTTAGATATCTATGGAGAAACGGACATGGAGCAGGATTTCAATGAATTTGTCATGGAAGAAATGAAGAAGGATATGATAGATACTCGTAATGTAATTATCAGAGCAAAGTCACAAAATATAATAGATTCAGTCTTTCCCATTGCTGAGGGTGAAGAAGAGGAGGGGATTGACCAGGAACAAAGATTAGCTAAGTATAACGAATTAACAACATTTACTACCAGCTTTGTAGATTCTAATGCAGAATTGTTTGATCAATATTATTATGACGGAAAGCAAAATGAGCAGGATATACAGGCAGGTTTTATTTCACAAGTAATTAACTGTGAAGCTTTTAAGGATCAAGATGGAAATTTGATTGAGCTTACTCCGGAGCAAATGAAGATGCTTAATGAATATATTTTAAGTATTGCTGATTCTCAGTATGAAATGATGTTGCAAATGGATATCACTGCAGAGATTTTGCCAGATATGATGGATATTACCTTCAAGTATGGCAAGAATGTTACAGAACAGCAATGGCGTGATGAGATAAGAAAAGCAGCTGCAAAAAGAGCCTTAGATCGAGAGAAAGCGAGTCAAGAAAAGCAAAAGGTAGAACAAGTGGTCACTAATCCAACTGCTACTTATGTGGCTTTTACTGAGAATGGTGGTGAGGATTTTAGTCGTGAATCCTATTTGCCTGAAACTAGCGGGATAGGTATTGAATATAATCCTAATAATAATCAATATGCTGTTACTTTCCCGGAAAGTGTCGGTAGAAAAAATCAACCTACATTTTCCATGGTCCAAATTGGCGATGAAAATAAGGAAACTACTTATTTCGTTTTTGAAGATCCATATCAAGACAGCGAACAAGTGCTTATACCAACCACGCCTGCATCAGTATTTAGAGAAAAACTAACTAAACTATATTTAGATCATGTAATGAATTATGAATTACGTCAAGGCGGAGATTATACTGGACCTGATTTGAATAATTTTTTGTCCGATGATGAAATGTTGACTATTGCCGACAATTTAATTGTGGATAGATCGATTTTAGGTATTGATTTAAGTAAAGAAGTGAAATACAGAGAAGCTTTTAAAAAGTTGATGATTTTGATTACTAATAATGCTAATAGAGAGCCTTCAGACGGGCTAAGCGTAAAGGGTATGAGAAATAGAGTAAACATGGCTATGGGTTTGCTGGAAAATCAAGCTTTTGCACAAAGAATTTATCAAGCTTTAAGTTCGCCAGATGTGACTACAAGTTCACTAAGAAATAGATCATTAGTAAGCTTTTTAAGAGATGATTTAAATTTTGATGAAGAGCAACTACAAAGATTTGTAGTTATAGAAAGGGAATAGCTATATTTGATGTCTGTTTATTTTGCACAATGTATCTTGTGCATAATGTTTATACTACAGACCAATAATATTAGTCTGAAAAGTATTCTTGTTTCAAGTCTAAGAGCTTATTGGTAAGCAGCGGATAGTGATTTAGTTCAGGATCTTGTTTAATGATTTCGGATGCGGATTTCCTGGCTTTTTCAATAGTAATCGAGTCAGATAAGGAAGCCATTTTCAGATCAGGTATTCCTGATTGTTTTACTCCATAAATTTCACCTGGACCGCGCAGTTCCATGTCGATTTCAGAAAGTTTGAAACCACTTATGTGATCAACCATTGCTTTGAGCCTTTGCATGGCAGTTTGTGAATGGTTTTGCATGAAAAGAAAACAATATGATTGATGCTCTCCCCTGCCGACTCGACCTCTAAACTGATGTAATTGTGAGAGTCCGAATCTTTCGGAGCCTTCAATAATCATTACAGTGGCATTCGGGATATCAATTCCAACTTCAATCACTGATGTTGAAACGAGTAAATCATATTTGCATTCCTTGAAATCCTGCATTATTTCATCTTTTTCTTTACTTTTGAGTTTTCCGTGAATATAGGCAACTTTTAGATTGGGAAAGACATCGTTTTTAAGGTATTCGTATTCAGTAAGCACAGATTTGAGCTCTAAGGTATCAGATTCGTCTACCAGTGGACAAATTACAAAGGCCTGACGGCCGGTTTTAATGCGATCTTCAATCCATCGATATGCGTCTTTACGTTTTTTTTCCGGTACAACTCTAGTGACAATTGGCAGTCTGCCTGCGGGCATTTCGTCAATAATGGAGAGGTCTTGGTCCCCATAAACAGTTAAAGCGAGTGTTCGGGGAATTGGTGTTGCGCTTAATGCAAGTAAATGCGGACTCCCCTGCTTTTTTAGAGTGCTTCTTTGTTCAACGCCAAAGCGATGTTGCTCATCAATAACGGCTAAGCCTAGCTTTTTGAATTCCAGATTGTCCTGAATGAGGGCGTGAGTGCCAATAACTAAATCGATTAGTCCGTTTTTGAGATCGCTGTAGGTTTGATTCTTTTCAGATTGTTTAGTGCTACCGGAGAGGAATTTGATATTGAAATTATATGCTTTAAAAAGTTTGTATATAGTCTTATAGTGCTGTTCAGCTAGGATTTCGGTTGGTGCCATGAGGGCCGCCTGATATCCGTTGAGGATAGTGTTGAGTATTGCTATCCCTGCTACAACGGTCTTACCTGATCCTACATCACCTTGAAGCAAACGTGACATAGGGAAATTATTGGATAAATCGGTGAGGATTTCTGCTGTTGCCTTTTGTTGGGCTCCGGTTAATTGATAAGGAAGTGCGGCTATGAATTTGTCCAATTCAGCGTGACGAGGAAGTGCTTTCTGTTCAGTAGCGGCAATTTGTTGCCATTGCCATTTGTTCTGAAGGGCTTTTAGTTGAAGTAAGAATAATTCGTCAAATGCCAAACGATAGCGAGCCTTTTCTTTTGATTCAATACTGCGAGGGAAATGTACTTCTATTATTGCTTCTGCATATGGCATTAGGTCGTGTTTTACTCGAACTTGCTCAGGCAGGTATTCAGTAAAAACTTTGCGAGAATGAGCTAATAGTGGACTGACTTTTTCTCTAATCCATTTTGAATTTAGGCCTTCGGTTTCATGATAAATAGGAACTATTCGTCCTGTATGAATGGGCGTTTCCTGATTTAACTCAAAATCCGGGCTTTGTAATGTAATTTTACCCAATTCAAATTTGGCACGACCGGAAAGCGTCACTTTAAGCCCATTGCGTAGTATTCGAAGTAAATAGGGCTGATTAAACCAAATGACATCAACTGAGCCTGTGTCATCACTAAAACGTGCTTTGATTAATCGTTTACCATGCTTTGTCCGAACTGAGGTTAGTTGGCTAATAATTCCTTTGATTGTATTGATCTCATCAGTACGGATTTCGACGATTTTGCGATATTGAGATTGATCGGTGTACGTTCTGGGAAAATAAGTTAAAAAATCGCCAAGATTTTCTACTCCGAGATGCTTTAACAAGTCCAAGTGACGCTTGGTAGTGGAGATCACTTTGCTTAAAGGTGTTTTAGCTAGCATTAGATACCCTGATGTAGTCGATGATTGACATCCCGGAAGATGCCTTGAATATATTGAATATTACCTGATTTATCCTTGACTGCAACTGCATTTGTTTCAAAATATTTTTCTTCTCCAGCTGGAGTTTTAACATGCGCTATCCAATTTCTAATATATCCTTTTTCTTTGATGAATCGTGTATATCTTTCTTTATCTTCTGGAAACACATAAATATCTTTAGTTTTTTTGCCAATAATTTCTTGTGGTTTATTATAGCCTAACAAATTTGCTCCGGCCTGATTCACATCGATAAAATAACCATCAATTGAAGAAATATATATGCCATCTTCGACTGTTTCAAAAATAGTTTTATAGCGATTGATACTCTTATCTAATTCGGTACTGGTTCTTTCCAGATCCTTGGTCAGCTCCTTATTTTGTTCCTTGATTAGCTGAGTTTTGAGTCTAAAGTCATTCCCCTCAAGTTCCAGTGTTGAAATTGTTGTTCCAATAAGTTTAATTAGGTTGGCTGATGCTTCCAGGCTATCATTGGTAAATAAGGGAAGGCTTAAATAGGCATCAAGATATGTATCCAAATCTACTTTTAATTGCTTTGCTAATTCTGATGCCAAATCAAGATTGGGATTGCCTAGTCTGACCAGTCCTCCCACAAAGAAAGCAATTATTTTTCCATTGATATAGATTGGTGAAGCAAAGGTTGAGGTGTCGGGAAATCTTTCAAAGATCACTATTTGACCTGTACGTTCACACTTTTGGAAGGCTGTTTTTAAATTGCCTATTTCTTTTACTTCACTGGCGGGATTTCGGTGAACCAACTGCCATAGTTTAGAATGATTGATTGACTTGGTGAGCAGTTCTCCGTCAATATTTCTAATTGAAAGCGATATGCCCAGTGCAGTGGAAAAATTATCTTGTATCTTCTGCAGTGTTCTAATTGAAACTAATTCTGTGATTTCTTTTATTCTCAAGTTAGGATGATTTAAATTTAATAAATTTTCGCTTTCCTACTTGTACTAAGATTTCCTGATCAGTATCGATTTGATAATTTGCTGTGGTAACTTTTTCTTGGTTTATTTTCACACCGCCAGCCTCTATCAATCTTCTTGCTTCACTCTTTGATGCTGCTAGATCATATTCGACCATTAAAGTAACTAAATTCTGAGGAGTGTTTTGTATTGTAACCACATTTATATCATCTGGCAATTGCCCTTTACTAAAGACATTGATGAATTCTTGTTTAGCTTGATTAGCTAGATCTTCGGAATGATAGGTTTTTACTATATTTGTTGCCAATTCCATTTTTAAATCTCTGGGATTCTCTCCTGACTTAAGTCTATTGCTCACCTCGTCTAATTGTGTTCTTGTGTAATTAGTGCAGAGCTCGAAATAGTTTTCTATGATTTTGTCTGGAATAGACATGACTTTCCCAAACATTTCTTGCGGTTCATCTAAGACTGCAATAAAGTTGCCTTCACTTTTACCCATCTTTTTCACACCGTCAGTGCCGGTTAAAATGGGGACTGTAACTATGTTTTGAGGAGTTTGTCCTGCTGCTTTTTGCAATATTCTTCCTGCTAACATGTTAAACGTTTGCTCTGTGGCTCCCACCTCAACATCTGCTCTTAATTCAACAGAATCATAGCCTTGCATTAAGGGATACATAAATTCATGTAAACCGATCGGTTTATCTTGCTTAATTCTTTCCTGAAACATATCCCTTTCCAGCATTTGGGCTACCGTAAAGTTGGAGCTTAAATTTAGTACATCTTCAAAAGTGAACTTTTCGAACCAGTCGGCATTCCAGACTATCTCACAACTATCTATATCCAGCACCTTGCTAAATTGTTGCAAATAAGATGAAGCATTCTTTGTTACTTCCTCTTTAGATTTAACTTTTCTGGCTTCAGCCTTCCCGGTAGGATCTCCGATTTGAGCAGTAAAGTTTCCGATCAAAATAATTATTTGATGCCCAGCTTCCTGAAATTCCCGAAGTTTACGAATTGGGACCATATGTCCTATGGTTAAATAGGGCCCGCTGGGATCAACACCATATTTAACTCTAAGCTTTTTACCACTTTTGAGTTTTTCTTCTAAGTCTTTACGCACAATAATATCAGCGACGTTCAGATTAAGAATTCGATCAAGTAATTCAGGACTAGTTTCCATGAAAAAATTGTATTTTAAGTTTATCTTTATTATAAACAGTATAATATTTCCTCTGAAAATAAAAACTGATTATGTTTGCGGAAACTAGAAAATATAAGGTAATAGCTAAAGATGCTAACAAAAGAGTGGATAAATTGATAAGTGAATTAGAAAGTGATTTGTCGCGAGAATATATTAAGAAATTAATCAATTCCGGTGCAGTTTCAATAGGCGGAAAGTTGGCTAAGGCAAGCAGCAAATTAAAAAATGGTGATTTGATTAAAATTGATTTCCCAGAGCCGGTTAAGATGGAAATAAAAGCAATAGATATTCCTTTGGATATAGTATTTGAAGATCAGCATTTAATTGTTATCAATAAACCTGCCGGTTTGGTTGTTCATCCTGGAGATGGCATGGCACACCATGATGATAGTTTGGTAAATGCCTTACTATTTCACTGCAAAGGTCAGCTGGGAAGTATTGGAGGGGTTATTCGTCCCGGAATTGTGCATAGACTTGATAAGGACACGTCAGGATTATTGGTAGTTGCAAAGGAGGATTTATCGCATCAAAATTTAGTGGAACATTTTAAAAAGCGCCAGGTAATAAAAAAGTATATTGCTTTAGTCGAAGGAAAATTGTCTCAAGAAGTAGGAATTATAGAAGCTCCTATTGGTAGGAATTATCGTGATCGTAAAAAAATGGCTGTTAAAGGGATTGCTGCTAAAAATGCAATCACGGAATATAGCTTGAAGCAGCGTTATAAGAATTATGATTTGTTAGATATTAATCTAAAGACAGGTCGAACGCATCAGATAAGAGTTCATTTATCCTCTATTGGACATCCGCTGGTTGGAGATCAATTATATGGAGTCAATTCCAAGCTGGGTTTGCAAAGACAATTCTTGCATGCTTACTATCTGGAATTTAGTCATCCAATAACAAAAAAGCCGCTTCAGTTTGAAGTGGCTCTTCCAAACGATTTGCAAGAAATACTAAATGTCCTTGAATTCTAGAATTGTATAATCCTGGCGGTGTCCAATTTTTCTTTCATATCTCTTTTTAGCCTTCTTCTTATAGACGATAATTTTGTCTCCCTTGGTGAGTTCAACAACTTTAGCTTTGATTTCTTTATCAATATAAGGTTTTCCAACTTCACATTTATCCCCATTGTCATCTGCTAACAACAGAACTTTATCAACTGTAAGTTCATTCCCGGGTTCCAGTCCGAGAGAGTCTACTTGGATTTTAGTGTTGGGAGTAATTCGATATTGTTTCCCAGAAATTTCTACTACTGCAAACATAATAATTATTAAAATTGATCTAAAGCAGCGAAAGATTATACAAATTGGCTTTTAAATGCAAGTCAAATAATTATCTTACCATTAAATTTATTCATTCCTTTGTCGATGCCAAGTTCTAGGCAAGTTGATAAGGCTTTAGCTGCTTCAGCCAGCAACTTATCCAGGTTTGATTTTTCTTTTTGATTGAAGTTTTCCAATACATATGAGGCTGAGTCTTGGAATTTTCTTTGCTCTTCAGCTCTGTTTTCAATTCCAATACGAATTCTATTAAACTTTTCACCTATTAATTCAATAATAGATTTCATGCCATTATGAGTTCCCGGTCCGCCTTGAGGTAGTATTCTTATTTCACCAAATGGCAGATCCAGGTCGTCATAAATAACCCAGGTATCTTGTGGATCTACCTTGTAAAAGTTAGTCAGGCTTAGTATTGCTTCGCCGGATTTATTCATAAAGGTTTGTGGTTTTATCAATAAAACATTTTCTCCGGCAAGTTCAATATCCAGTATTTCAGCTTTAAATTTAACTTTGTAGGCGAAATCGCCGGTGCTTATTTGAGCCAGCGTATCGATAAACATGAATCCAACATTATGACGACTTTTCGCATATTCATCGCCAGGATTCCCTAATCCGACTATTAACTTCATGTTCTAAAAATAATTATTTTATCAGCAATACGCAGCCTGTCACCTGCTTGGGCACCTCTTTTTTGTAAAGCTTTCTTAATTCCTAGCTTTTGAAAATAATGATGTACTCGTTCTAACCCCTCCCTATCTTCAAGATCAGTCATAGTAATTACTTGTTCAATTCTATCTCCGCTAATGTCCCAAGTCTGTTGAGCTTTACCATTTTCTTTAATTTTTTTGCGAACAAATGTAATTTCAAATGCTGTTGAAGATTTTGGAGCAATGATTGGGATTTCTTTGTCTAGTTGCTTAGGTGGTTGTTGTGTCTCTTGAGTTTTTACTTGTTCAGCCAGATGAAACATTAATCCATTGAGATTTTCTCCTGTTACAGCTGAAATTGCATAGATTTCAGCGAGCTTGTATTTAGTTTTAAGCTTACTCTGTAAAGTTTTTAATTTTTGCTCATCAATGGAGTCAATTTTATTAAATACAACTATTTGTGGTTTTAGCGCCAGTTGAGGATCAAATTTTTTCAATTCGTTATTAATTGTTTGGAAATCTTCAATTGGTGTTTCTCTCGTTATGTCAACTAGGTGTATTAAGATTTGATTTCTTGAGACATGTCGAAGAAATTCATGACCAAGCCCTTTTCCCTGATGAGCACCCTCAATTAGACCCGGAATGTCAGTAACTACGAAAGAATAATCATACTTGGAGTCAAATTTTCGCATGTCCACTACTCCTAAATTAGGGATAAGTGTTGTGAAGGGATAATCAGCAATTTTAGGTTTGGCATTGGATATACGGGAGATAAGTGTTGATTTTCCTGAAGAAGGAAGACCAATAATCCCAACATTAGCCACCAGTTTAAGCTCTAATTCCAATTCTTTTTGCTCACCCGGTTCACCTTTTTCAGCAAATGTAGGCGCTTGGTTGGTGGAGCTTTTAAAATGAGCATTTCCTAACCCTCCGCGTCCACCATGTGCAACAATTGCTTGTTGGTTATGATCACTAAGATCAGCAATAATATTACCTGTATTTATGTCTTTAACTATTGTTCCAACTGGTACTTCTAAAAATAAATCATTTCCATCTGCTCCATGCTTAAGGCTTTTGTCACCATTACCTCCATCTTCAGCTTGATATTTCTTTTGTGTGTGAAAATCAATTAGAGTGTTCTGATTCTCATTGGCTTTAAAGTTGATATTTCCTCCTCTTCCTCCATTGCCTCCATCAGGACCTCCTTTATCAATAAACTTTTCACGACGAAAGTGAGAGGATCCGTTTCCTCCTTTTCCAGCTTGCACACTAATTTTTGTAATATCACAAAATCTACTCATTTGATTTATAACTTAGCTTAAGAGTACTAAATTGTCTAATAATCTTGATTTGACTAGAAAAGAAAAGATTTATAGAATCAGATCACTTTAGACCAAATGTGATAAGATTTGAATTTCATTTGGACTTAGTAAATTGGCAAATCTTTGCCGAGCGCAAGAGGGCGAGTGGCGGAATTGGTAGACGCGCACGACTCAAAATCGTGTTCCAGCGATGGAGTGAGGGTTCGATTCCCTCCTTGCCCACCAAAAAGTATACTGATTGAATTTGCTGTCATGAGATACCTGAATATTAAGGAAGCAGTGAAGGCATTAGATCAAGGTAAACTTGTGATATTCCCTACAGAGACAGTTTATGGTATTGGAGCTGATGGTTTTAATGAGGCTGCGGTAAGGCAAATTTATAAAATTAAGGAAAGGCCGATTACAAAACCTATTACTATGCATGTGTCCTCTTTTGCTATGATGGATACTATTGTTAAGAGTTTCGATAGAGATGTGGAAAAACTATTTCATATATATTGGCCTGGACCACTAACAATTGTTTTGGAGAAGTCAGAAAAAGTCCCTTATGTTGTATCTGCAAGTAAAGGAACTGTTGGAATTAGATTTCCTGACAATGACAAGACTTTGGAATTAATTGATAATTTTGGCAGGCCCATTGCCGGCACCTCTGTAAATAAAGCGGGTGCACCAAGTCTTTGTGAGCCAGTAAAGATTATTGAAGAGATGTCACAATATGCAGAAATTGCTGGAATTTTGGATGATGGAGCTTCAAGGCTAGGGCAGGAGTCAACAGTAATAGATATGACCAAGGAAACTCCTTTGATAGTTAGGGAGGGCTATATAAAGAAGGAGGAATTATCGGAAGTGCTGCGTAAGGAGGTGAAAATTTTAGGCATCGACTAAAGGCCTATCAATAGTTTCCAATTCAGGTTTAATTGAGGATTCACCATCAGTAATTTTAGTGACATCTTTATCGATTTTGTAAAATTCTTTACTGGCCTGATTGTACATATTAACTGTAGTCCCCAAATTATTACCCAGTTTTTGCATAAAAGTCTGATAGGTATTTAAATGTTTAGATAAATCCCCTACTTTCTTGATCACCTCTTGCACGTTCTTCTCCATTTCAACTGCTTTAAGGCCATGCAATACGGTTTCCAGGTAGGCATAGAAGGAAGTTGGTGAAACTATAATTACATGTTTGGAAAAAGCATATTCAATTAAATCTGTGGTGTTCACTTCAACGCTCCCCTGCTTATAGATTAATAAATTGTAGTAAATACCTTCGGCAGGAATAAACATGAAGGCAAAATCAGTTGTATCTTCATTGGGACGAATATACTTACTGGTTTCATCTATACGTTTTTTTATATCTGCTTTAAACTCTTTTTCCAGTCTTACTCTAATCGTTTCATCGTGTTCCTCCATAATTTTATTATATTTTTCCAGAGAAAACTTTGAATCTATAGGGATAACTTTATCTTTGAAAAAAATGACTGCATCGACAATTTCACCGCTTTTAAATTGATACTGAATTTTGTATTGATTAGGAGGCAGAATATTACTAAGCAATGTTTCCAAAAAGTACTCTCCCAAAATGCCTCTTTGTTTAGGATTCTTGAGAATATTTTCCAAAGATTTCATTTGTTCAGCAAAATTAACAACTTGCTTATTTGTCTCGTCAAGTTTAGTAAGTTTAGATGTAACATCTTTAATTATTTGAGCGCTTTGCTTAAACTGACTCTGAATAGTTTGTGAGCTTTCAGAAATACCTTTCACTAATTGATTATTTACTAGTTCTAGTTGCTTTTGCATTTCCTGTCTGCTTTTGTAGCTATTGTCATGCATTTCACGTCGAAGATTTTCCAGCATCTCCAGAAAAAGCTTCTCATTTTGATTTTCGGAAGGTTTTTTTTGTGTACTTAGCAGGTAAATGGTATAGATAAGTCCAGCCACAATCGCTGCTCCAAATATAATTAAGGCGTAGTCCATATTTATAAGAAATTATTTTTAATTAAAAGTGCGATTTTGGTTCCAACCAGATTGGCAATTTCATCCTCGGACGCTTGCTTGATATTTTGCAATGAACCAAAGTGTTTAAGTAATAGGTTTGCCTTAGCCTTACTGATTCCACTAATTTCTTCAAGGCTAGATCCAGTATAGTCTTTTTTTCTTAATTTACGATTATATTCAATTGCAAATCGATGAGCTTCGTCTCTAATATGCTGAATCAAAAGTCTTGCAGGATTATCAGGTTCCAATTGTATCGATTCTTTTTGTCCCGGAATAAAAAATTCTTCTTGTTTTTTGGCAATGGAAATGATTGGTATTGCGATTTTGTAGTCTTTACAAGCTTTAATTGCCATACCTAATTGGCCTTTCCCTCCATCAATCACAATTAAATCAGGAACCTTGGTAAAGGATTTGTCTGTCCAGTTTTTGATTTTGTCGTATACAACGATTGTCTGATTCTTCTTTAGAATGATTTGTTCAGGTGTTTTTTTTAATTCCTGGAATGCATATTTTTCAAATTCTTTTAATTTGTCTTGGTCGATAATTAAGTAGAGTCGAGAGGTTTTCAGTTTGGAAAGTAATTTGGGGATTAATATTTCCAATATTTTTGGCTTGACGTTAAAGCTATCTACGAATGTTTTAGCTTTATTAGATTGAATTAATTTGATTTCAGTTATTTGTTGCTTGGCTTTCTTAAATTGATAAACTTCAGCAAACTTTTTAGTCTTTTTCCTGGATTTAACCAGTTTATAATCGTTGTTATTGAGATTTGGTTTTATATATTTCAATCTACGCAAAATAACTTGATTGATTGAAGCGTAATCATCGGGTGAACCCGCATTATCCAAAGAAATTTTAAAGTGTCGATATTGATCTTTTTTAGGATAGCCATTTTCGAGAACTGCCATAGAGGCAGTTGTATATGTTCCTGAAAGATGAGATATGTCATAGCATTCAATTCTTTTAGGGATTTTTTTCAGATTCAAATGCTGCGCCAATTTCTCCAGTGCAAGATCCTTATCGGGGATTACTGAACTCTCCCACTTTGCTTGAGTTTGTTTAGAGTAGCTTTTAGCATTCTCAAGAGCTAAATCGAGTAGTTTTTGTTTATCTCCTTTGCTTGGTTTAGTGATTTTGACTTTATTGTTAGCTAAATTGCTGATATACGATTCCAGGATATTTTGTTCAGCTAAGTCATGGCTGACAATGATTTCTTTGGGAAAATTGATAGCTTGTGAGTAATATTGTTTTAGGAAAGAATTAAGTGTTTCTTCAGGTTCATTATCCAGGCTGTTGCTAATTGTTATATTTTGCTGATCAATAATTTTTCCTTCTCTAATTTGAAAAATTGTAAAAAATGCTTTTTCTCCTTGTTGATAGAAATTAACAATATCTAATTTTTCCAAATTGGCGTCATTGATAAGTTGTTTCTCAAATAATGATTCAATAGCCAGAATTTTGTCCCTTAGCTTAGCGGCTTTTTCATATTGTTTATTCTTAGCCGCCTCATTCATTTGAGCTTTAATAGTTTCGATGACTTTTTGGTACTTTCCTTCTAAAAAACTGATTATATTCTCAATTATTAAGTCATATTCTAGCTTTTCTGGTTTACCGATACATGGTGCAATGCAGCGCTTAATATGGAGGTCAAGGCAAGGATATTTGATTCCCGCCTTGGTCACTTTAACTTTTCTTTTGCGATCAAAACGATCTGTTGCAGGCCCAAGATCCTCAATGCATAAATTGCAATTGCGATATGGAAATATTTTTCGGATCAAATTTAGAGTCTGATGTATTTTGCTGGCAGCGGTTTTGGGGCCAAAATATTTCGCTTTATCGTTGATTACTTTTCTGACAACAAGGATTCGAGGATAATCTTCATTGATGGTGATTTTTATATAAGCGAAATTTTTATCATCTTTCATTAAGATATTGTATTTCGGTCGATATTCTTTAATTAAGTTTGTCTCCAAAATTAAGGCTTCCAGCTCGGTATTGACTATTGAATAGTCCAAGTCGGCAATATTCTCGAGAAGTTTTTTAGTCTTGATAGGATGTTGTTCAATCTTTTGAAAATAACTCCTAACTCTTTTAGCTAGATTTTTAGCTTTGCCAATATATATTATTTGATCATCACTGTTCTTGAATTTATAAACTCCCGGTGAATGTGGTAAGTTTTTTAAGACATTTTTAATTTTTGAGTTCATCAGGCAAAATGTTTGAATAAATAAAGGATAATTGAAAAAGTTAAATAGTAAAGATGTATTTTGAGCCAAAAAAATGGGGGGTTGATCAAAGAAAACTTGCTACAAGAGAATATTTTAGAATTTTTAAAAAAGAATTGGATGAAAATCTACTCAAAAGATTATTGCTTGGCGCTACTGATCAATTTCACTTAAATGTTAGATATTCGCAGCTTGCCCAAAACTATTTTAAAAAAATAGCAAAATGGAAGGGAGTATTTCGATATATTCCCTTTGTGGAATTTGTGGCAGTTTGTAATTATCTTAGTTTGAATATTGTTACTCAGAAAAGTGACATCGATCTATTTATTGTTTCTAGCAAGAAGAGAATTTTTACTGTGAAATTTTTTAGTACGGTTTTGATGCATATCATGGGATTGCGAAGATATGGTAAGAAGGTGGCTACAAGATTCTGCTTGAGCTTTTTTGTGACAGAGGAATCCCTGGATCTATCGCCCTATTTACTTAAGCCATATGATATTTATTTTGCTTATTGGATTTTAGATCTTTATCCGATTTATGGAAAAATGCAGTATTGGGAATTATTTGAAAAGGAAAACAAATGGACTCAGGACTATTTTGACAATTTTGAATCGAGAAGAAATGAATATGAGCAGAGCTTTTCTAAATCCTGGATTCGCAAAGTACTGGAATTTTTGCTTTCAGGGAAAATAGGTAATTTAGTTGAAGCTTTATTAAAGCGCTTTTCCTTAAGTAGATATAATCGAAGTAAAAGTAAATTGAAAGAAAATGCATCAGTAATAGTTAGCGATCAGGTCTTAAAGTTCCATAATAATGATAGAAGAGAGCTTTTTCGTAAACAATTTGAGCATAGATTAAAGAGGAGTGGCCTTTTTTAGTTTATTTTTTGGTAGTGGATTGTAAATAAAGTCAATGCTAGTTCCAGCAAATCCGAATTGTTTGCGAAATTCATTCTCCAAATAGCGTTGATAAGAAAAGTGTATCAATTCAAAATCATTCACATCGATTCTAAACTTGGGTGGATTAATGCCAATTTGTTCCATGTCGTAAAACAGCAACTTTTTACGGCCAACTGTCCCTGGATAGTGCTTATGATAGTTTTTTTGTAGGAATTGAGACAATTCAAGATGATCTATTCTTTGGAAACGATTTTGATAAATTTCTTGTGCTTGATCAAATATTTTGGTGATATTTTTTTGTCTGATACCGGAAGTGAAAAGTACAGGAGCCCAAGAAAGAAAATCGAATCTTCTTCGCAGCAAATTGATAATGCGTTTTTCCTGTTCCTGCCTATCATCCATTAGGTCTATTTTATTAACTATTAGAATTAGACCTTTGGAAGCTTCCAGAGCATAAGAACAAATGTGTTGGTCTAAGGCTCTAATTCCGACCGAATAATCCATTAATAGGCATACTATATCGGCCCTTTCTATAGCGTCTAAAGATCTCATGGCAGAATATTTTTCTATACCTTTTTCGATGCTACCTCTTCTGCGCAATCCAGCTGTGTCAATTAAAGTAAAATGCTGATCATTATATTCCACATCTATATCTACAGCATCTCTTGTTGTGCCTGGTGTTGATGATGTAATTAATCTTTCTTCTTTAATAATAGAATTGATTAGAGTTGACTTGCCGGCATTTGGTCTTCCGATAAAAGCAATTTTAATTTTATTAGATTTTTTTTGGGTTAGTGCTTTCTTGTAGCCGGCTTTTTCTAGACTACTTACAACTTTTTTGTTTA
This sequence comes from uncultured Candidatus Peribacteria bacterium, assembly GCA_964424075.1. Classification (GTDB taxonomy): domain Bacteria; phylum Patescibacteriota; class Gracilibacteria; order UBA1369; family UBA1369; genus CAYRGY01. The sequence goes on along the minus strand of CAYRGY010000004.1, from coordinate 67,338 downwards.
GCTCATTAATGTTTTGATTGTGAATTACAGAAACTGGAAGGGGGTCTCCCAGGCCGAATTGCGACCAATTTAAATAATTTAGGTTGTCCGGATGATCGCTTTTATTGGCAATGAAGATAATATTTTGAGGTGATTTTCTGAGTGCTTCTATGGCTTGTATATCATTTGTAGTTGGTTCTTGATTTGCATCTACGACTAGTAGGACTAAATCAGCTTGATTAATAGCAATTCTGGCTTGAGATTGCATGTCGGCCTCAATATCTTGTTTGTTTTCAAATTCTAAACCTCCTGTGTCAACCAAGATAGCATCCATTTCATCAAAACTGGTTCGAAAAAAGATGCGGTCTCTAGTAGTTCCTGCTATATCGCTAGTGATAGCTATTCTTTTTCTGAGCAACCTGTTAAAGAGACTGGATTTGCCTACATTTGGCTTTCCTATGATGGCAATTATGGGAATTTTATTAGTGCTTGGCATAATTATTTTGTATTCTTAGCGTAAGAAAGTATAATCACAAAGAAATTTAAAAACAAAGATGAAAAAACTGATTTTAATAATTTTAGTTGCTACTTGTTCTTTTCAGTTAGTTTTAGCGCAAGATGCAACGACTGTTCTCCCTACTCCAGAAGTGGAAGCGAGCGAATGTTTAAAAACTATTGAAAATTTTAATAGGAATGGTGAGATTGATGATAAGGGAATTTCCAATTTGTTAGGTTGTGCAATTGTCACTGGTCGAGTTTCTCTTTTAATGGTTCCTTATTTTATAAGATATTTATCTAATTACTTGCTAGGTTTAATTAGTATAGTTGCTGTTTTATTTGTTGTAATTGGAGGTCTTATGTACGCGATAAGCGGAGTCATGCAGACTAAAGAACAGGGTAAACAGTTTATTATGAACGCATTGATTGGGCTAGCTGTAGCATTTTTGTCTTGGTCGATAGTCAGTATACTTCTTTATGCGTTAACAGGATAATATGAAATTTATGAAAAGACTAACTAAAAAAAATAAGCAAGAATCTTCTAAAAGAAAGAGCTCCAAATTGGAAGAGAGTAGAAAAATAATTGATATATCTACTCTGAGTGTCGCTAAGTCTACGCTGGTGGTAATTGCAATATTTGCGGCAGCTTATCTGCTTTATTCAATTACTCATATTTTAATCTTGTTGTTTGTATCTTTTTTTATCGCCGCGGCGCTAGATCCGATGGTAGATAAAATGGAAGCTAAAAAAATTCCCAGAACCATAACCGTTTTGTTAATTTATGTTCTGGCATTTGTATTGTTTTTACTAATGATTGCCCACTTTATTCCCCTTTTAGCTGAGCAGGTTAATTCTATCGCTTCAATGACCAATGCTTTAATAATTGATATAAGTAAAAATGATGTTAGTAATTATCCTGAGTATTTTAGGCCTTTTTTGACTGAAATTTATAATGCTATAAATACACAGCTTTTGGCTGATCAATTAAAAGCGTCTTTGGATATTCTATATCAACAAGTGCTTAATTTAAGCGGCAACATTTGGAGTGTATTAATGTTTTTATTTAATGGACTAATGAATGTGCTAATTGTTGTAGTTTTGGTATTTTTTATGACAGTTGATGAAAAAGCCCTCAGTAAATTTACTTTGTCATTATTCCCTGCAAATTATGGAGATTATGTTACCGGAAAGCTTCACTTAATCAGAAAACATATCGGTTATTGGATTAGAGGCCAATTAATGGTTTCAGTATTTGCTTTCTTGGTTACATTTGTGTTTTTAGCTCCTTTTGGAGTTAAGTACTCACTGACTATATCAATCCTGGCTGGAATTATGATGATTATACCTGTGTTCGGCAGAGTTTTTGCTTGGATTGTAACTTTACCAATTGTTTTCAATCAATCCCCTGCTATAGCTCTTTATTTAACAGTTTTATATTTAGCTATTTCACAAATAGAAAATAATTTTATTGTACCTTTACTGATGAAAAGGGCTGTAGGACTTAATCCAATATTGATTATTCTTGCTTTGCTGATTGGATATCACTTTTTGGGCATTCTTGGTTTAATTCTAGCCATACCAATTGCCACAATTGTAGCAATCTTTGTGAATGATATCAGTCTGCGCTGGAATGGGATTAAAGATGCTGCTTAAATCTGATCAATAATGACTATTTCCAATTTAGTTAAACTTAACTTCGATAGTTGTTCCAAGTCATGTAGATTAGTAAAGCCCATTTGAGTAATAATTAGCGTGGGCGCTTTAGGATTAATCTTTTCTAGTTCTTTGGGAATATCAATTGATACAATCTTATCAAACAGTTTAGCTTTAGATATTGTTTCAATGCCAAATTTAGGACTATTGGTTAAATTGAAAATTTCTAAGGCGTTATAATTTTCCAAGTCATTTTTTAGTTTTTGCAGTAGAAAATTGTTATTAAGCTTGAAGTCTTTAGAGCTTTTGTAACAAGCATAAATGTCTTTCCGGAAAATTTGTTTAATTTGGTCTTTGCTGTTTAATTTTCGGAAAACTAATTCATAAGCCAGTGCCAGTAAATATCCTATGACAATGCTTAATATTATATATATTATAAGCGATTTAAATAAATTGGGTTTAATTTCCTGCTGGTGAAAATCATATAATGAGATGGAGAAGTCCAAGTCTGAAATGGAGTTGAATTTTGATAAATCTTTTTCTAGTTCTTGCTTGATAATTTCCGGATTCTCCGTTGATTGCTGTTCTGTTTGATAAGTCAGTAAAAGATTTTGTTTTTCTTGTTTAATTGAGGATAAAGAGATCTTCTGTTCAAGATTGCTATTTATTCTATTGTTAAGGCCAGGGCTTAGAAACCAGCCTTGAACGCTCTCGGTGAAATAATCAGTTGTTTCAATAGGATTAAGAATATAGGGGAGATTGCTTTCGTCAGACAGATTACTGCTAAAACTAATAAAAATGGTATTTTGATAGTATGGCTTGTTAGTATTTTGCACATATAAAAAGCTAATAATTCCTGATATTAGGATGAAGAAAAATAGGAAATAGCGGCGTCGTAGAGCAATTTTCAGGTATTCAAACAGATTCATAAATATTTTTTATAAGAGTTGTTAGTTTATCATCAAACTCCGAAACATCAAATTTCCTGGCATGTTTAACTATTTCATTACTATTAAACGTTAAATTGTTAAACTTTTGCAAAGCATCTATGAGCGATGATGTAGTTTGTTCTTCAAAAAAGACGCCGGTTGTTTGATCTTTGATTGTTTCCAGTGCTCCACCTTTTTTAAAGGCGATTACCGGACAGCCTGATGCCATAGCTTCAAGCGGGATTATGCCAAAATCTTCGCATTGTGGAAAAATAAGAGCTTTTGCCTTTTGATAGAGTTCTTTTAATTCCTTGTCACTGACAAAACCCAGAAATTCAATGTTGGAATTGGCAATTTTTGACAGAGCTGGCATTGAATTACCGGTTCCGGCTATTTTGAGTTTGTAGTTAGTTTTATTAAAGGCTTCAACTAATAAATCAAATTTTTTATATGATGTAATTCTGCCTACTGCCAAGAAAAAATCTTCTCTTTGTGTGCCTGGTTGAAAGTTATTGGCATGTATGAATGGGTAAATCACGTCAGAATTTCTACGATAATATTTATGAATACGGTTTTTAACATAATTCGAATTGGCAATGAAGTGGTCTACTCTGTCGGCGGTCAATTTGTCCCATTGCCTAATTTTGTGGATGAAAAATGGTACAAACAGTTTAATTAGTGATGACATATTATAGCTAGAGACATATTGCTGATTATCTTCCCAAGCATATCTCATTGGCGAGTGACAATAACAGATATGTAAAGTGCCAGGATTAGTAATTATGCCCTTTGCACAGGAGTGCGAGCTTGATATCACTAAATCATATTCACTAAAATCAAAGCTTTCGAAGATTTTTGGCAAAAGAGACAGAAAGTATTGATGCTTCTTTCTGGCGAGAGGTAGGGATTGTAAGTAAGAAGTGATAATTTTTGCCTTTTCTAGCCCTTTGACCTTGTCAGGATTGTAGACGGAGGTGTAAATCGGAGCTTCAGGAAAAAGTTGATGCAGCCTAAGAATTACTTTTTCAGCTCCACCGCTCGTTGTTAGCCAGTCACAGACGATGGCAATTTTTAATTTTTTTAAATTCATAGCAGTTTTTTGACATCTTAATCAAATTACTGCTGTTTGGAAATATTTTTTTGAGACATTTCAGCTAAACTGCTAGTTTTGTTCTTATCAGGAAAAAGTTTTGCTAAAATTTGTTGATAAGGATTATTGCCTTCCATTTTATCCATAGCTTTGGCTTTGAACAATTGTACAATTTTGTTATCAGGGTCTCTTTTTAGTAATCTATTGCATATATGTAAGACATCTACGTAGCGTTTTTGATTAAACCATAGTCCAACAAGTTCGATAACTACATCTTCATCACTTTTAGCCATACTGGATTCCTGTTCTTCTGATGAATCTGTAATTAGAACCAGTTTTCCTGCTTTGTGCTTCAATAAATATCTAAGATAGATAAAACAAGCGGAAATAAACAAGGTTGCTGGAATTATTTGATTTAATTCCAAAAGGTAGTTGAAGATAGTGTGTAGTAAGATTGCGTAAAGTAGTCCTTGAAGAACTTGAATTTCCTTATAAGCTTGAAATTTGGAAATGTTAAGCATTCTAGCCAATAGCTTGACAATTTTGAACTTTTTGCCAGTCCATTTTGCATGTTCATAGACATCAATAGAGAATTTCGCAATGCCATAAAAGTAGCCAAATATGCCTGAAAATACTAGATGTGCACTGGTGGTAAAGATTGATCTAAAGAAAAACGCAGAAAGGAATGCCATCGGGCTCAATTCTGTTCCTATTTGATAAAAGTAGAATATATTTTCGGCGAATGAAAACCCTAAGGCGGCAATTAAGCTGTAGTGAATTGAGTCCCCTATTGTTTCAATTATCAGTTTGCGATCATCTACAAATCGCACCACCCATTGTTTAAGAAACTCTTCAATAATACTTACCCAAGCAAAAAGAATTAAGAATTGGAGATGCGGATTAGGATATTGTTGCTGAATGTAAGAGATAAGGTCGTATTGAGGATAGTTGAAAAAGAAAAAGTTCAGTAAAAAAATAGGTGCTACCGTTAAAATTCCGGAAAGGAAGATGAAGGCCTGTACTTTTCGGTTTTTATTTTTGCCGCTGATTATAAATCTTAACCAAACCAGGGCCGGAATGAATGCCAGAAGCCCTGAAAGTAGATATGCTATATTAGAATTCATGTACTTTTAATTAGCCTCCAAATAAGGCAAGTTTAGCTTCGTCAAGCGTAGGATAGCAAGTAACCAATTGTGTTAGTCCAACAACCTCTAAAATATCAAGGATGTTAGATTTTGCTTTTGCTATGACAATTTTCCCACCACCTTCAGTTACTTTTCCGTACCAGTCAGTAAGATATCCAATAGATTTTGAATTCATATACTCTAACTCTTCAAAGTCTAATAGCAAGTAAAGCCTTTGTGGATTTTTCTCAATTTCAGAGTAAATAATTTTTGCCTTTTCATCTACGTTACTTTCATCCAATTGGCCTTGAAACTTGATTAGTTTTGCCACGACTCCCTCCTGTGTTACTGGTATATCCTCAATTGTTATATTTATTTCTGTCATGTGTTTGTTTATAATTATTATTTATACTAGTTAAGCATGATATGGGCAGGTTTTTCAAGATTTTGTGGGCTCGGCTTGTTTAATTGTTCATCATGCAGGCTTTTTTTGACTGTTACTTTAATTCCTCCTGTCTCAGTATCTTCAAATTTCAATTCATCTGTCCATTCAGCTACAATTTTTGGCAATCCTCTACCTCTAATCAAAGTGTATAATGATTGATCTCTGCGTCTTTCATCAATAAGTTTTTGAATTTCTGCTGCAGATAGATGTTGATCGGAGTGACCTTGGTCTTCTACAGATATCTGTATGTATTTATTGGGATCGCTGAAGAAGTGAATTGTTATCATATCACCTTCTTTAGATCCATGTTCAATTGCATTATTACATAATTCATCCACAATTGATTGGAATCTATATGCCCATTGCTCAGTAAAATCAGTCATATTCTTGATCAGATTCAGAGTAAAATCTCTAATTCCAGATAGAAAATATGCTTGAGTGGGCATAGTAATCGTAATTTCTATTGGTTTATGCTTGATGTCTTTTTTTGGCGCTGTTTCAGCCATAGTGCCTTTTTGTGAAAAGAATTTCTTAATATAATATCAAATTTATGGAAAAATGTCAAAAGGGCAAACACTTCTTCTTGCAATTGAGTATATCTTGTAATAGATTCATACTGTTTTAATCAAGTCCTCTTCTAATTCGTGTGATTAGAGGAAAATAATATTACATAACCTAAGGACATGACAACTGATACACAGGAAAAATTAAAGCTTCCTATCAAAGAAATGATGGATGCTGGTTTACATTTTGGACATCAGACCAGACGCTGGAATCCGAAAATGAAAAGATATTTATATGGTTCCAAAAACGGAATACATATTTTTGATCTGGAAATAACAAGTTTATATATTGAAAGAGCTTTAGAATTTATTAAGCATTCTGTAGCTAATGGTCAAAAAGTTCTTTTTGCAAGCACTAAGCCACAAGCTGCATCTATAATTACAGAATCTGCTAAAAAATGCGGTATGCCATATGTTATAAACAAATGGATGCCGGGTCTCTTAACTAACTTTTCTACTATAAAAAGAAGGATTAAATACTATAACAAATTATTAGATGAAGAAAAGGCTGGAGATTTTGAAAAATACACTAAGAAGGAAGCTTCTAAGTTAAGAAAGGAATTGGTTAAGCTTGAGGACGCATTTGGAGGTGTAAGGGAATTGGAGAAATTACCGGATATTGTTTTTGTTGCAGATGTAGTAAGAGATAGAATAATTGTTGATGAGGCTGTGAAAAAAAGATTGAAGGTAGTAGCTATAACAGACTCAAATGCTAATCCTGATGGTGTTGAATATGTAATACCTTGCAATGATGATGCTGTATTATCAATACAATATGTTGTTGGCAAGATAACTGATGCTGTTAATGAGTCAAAAGGTAAATCAAATAAAAAATAGTTAAATTCTTATGGATAATCAAAATAACGAAACAGCTGCTAAAACAAATGCTGAAGTACAACCTGAGCAGCAAACTACTCAGGAACAGCCTTCAAGCCCTGAAGTAAAGCAAGAGGAAAAAGCAGCAGTACAGGAAAATAAGGCGCAAGAGCTAAACCCAGAGCAGCCTCCTGTAACAAAAGATGAAAAGATTTACGGAGCAATAGGTTATGTTCCTTTTATTCAGTTGGTAAGTATTTTGTTTCTACCTGATAGTGCATATGTAAGAATGCATGTTAGACAAGGGATAATGTTATTTGCATTATCATTTCTTGCTATGTTTTTTCTTACATTTATGGGACTGGTAGGTCTTGGTACTTTTGCTGGAATACTCGCATCCTTGGTATTTATAGCTTATTTAGCTATTTTGGGATATTCTGCATATCAAGTTATCAATGGTGTTTGGTGGAAAATTCCTATGATTGGGCAAATGTCAGAAATTATACCGATAGAATTAATTGCAAAAACAGCTAAGGAAAATGCAGCAGGTCAAATTGGAGAGGTGAAGAGAGATTATGATAATAGACAAGATACTTTGAATGCTGAAGCAGCAGAAAAGAAAGATTCAACAGCCACTGTTACACCAGATCAACCAAATGTTGAAAATGCTCAGCCTGATCCTCAACAAGCAGAGACTTCAACTCCATCCGAATCTTCCAAGGTAGAAGCTTCTGAATCAGCTGCACCAGCAGCACAACCTGAAGCTGCTCCAAAGCAGGACGATAAACCAGCAAAATAATAAATATTTCATAACGTTCAGATAAAATGGCTATATCATTAGATGATGTAAAAAGACTTAGAGAAGTCACAGGTATTTCAATGATGGCTTGTAAGAAAGCTGTTGAAGAAGCTAATGGAGATTATGATAAAGCTCTGGAGGCATTACGGAAGAAAGGTGAAGTAAAGGCAGCTGAAAAAGCTGATAGAACAACAGGTCAAGGAATTGTTGTTTCTTATATTCATACAAACAAGAAAGTTGGCGCAATGATACAATTAGCATGTGAAACAGATTTTGTAGCAAAAAATGAAAATTTTGTTCAATTTGGAATGGATTTAGCTATGCAAGTTGTTGCTAATAATCCATTGGCTGTTAATCCAGAGGATATAGATGACAACTTTATTGCAAAAGAGAAAGAAATTTGGGAGGCTCAGCTAAAAAATGAGGGTAAGCCTGAAGAGATGTTAGGTAAAATAATTGAAAATAAGGAGAAGAAATTTCGAGATGAAAGCTCTCTTATGAAGCAAGTATTTATTAAGGATGGGGAAAAGACTATTGAACAGTTATTATCGGATGCAATCAATAAGCTGGGAGAAAATATTAAAGTAGTTAAATTTGTTCGTTACTCTCTCTAAATAGTAAAGTTTACATTTTTCGACTTTTAAGTTAAAATGATAGGAAATGTAAATTTATAAATGAATAGAAGGTTTAGTGTAATCTTTAATGAAGAGCCAGAGCAGAATTATTCAATTATTGATTTAGTTGGTGAATTGGATTCTGTTAATTTGGCTAAGGTTAAAGATAAAATAAATCAATTTGTAGATAAGCATCAAAAGAAATATTTAGTGCTAAATTTCTTGAATCTAGGCTTTATTAATAGTGAATCTATTAGCTATATTCTGGAAATTCATGAAACATTAAAGGCCAAGGATCAAATTATGGCTATAATTAATGCAAAACAAAATGTTGAAGATGTTTTAAGAGTAGTTGGTATCCTGAATAATATTAATTACTATCCTAATTTAGTAGAATTTTTAAAGAATAGAGTTGCTTAAATCTGTTTTAACCAAAAAGTTGATATTTAAAGTAGTAGTAGTTTTAGCTCTACTAACAGTTATAGCTTATGGCTATTTTCTATATAGTAAACAAGATACTATTCCTAGTGAATATCTGCTCTATTTAGGTGCTCTGCTAACTTTGGCTGCAGTAATAATTTACAAAACTGAGTTTGCCAGGCCTTTTAAGCATGTTTTACTACAAATTAAGTCCTTATTGACCGGTAAGAAATATAAGAAAATCATTACTGATAGAACTGATGAAATTGGAGTTGTAGCTCATTTTTTTAATGAAGTTACAACTAGTTTTGAAAAGGTTTCTGAACAAATTAGAGAGGGTAAAAAGGTTACGGGTGAACTTGAGATTGCCGGACAATTACAAAAAGAGCTGATGCCAACTACAGCTCCAACAATTGAAGGCTTTGATATTGCTATCAAAAATCGTTCAGCTGAAGAATTAGGAGGTGACAATATCGATTTTATTAAGGTTAAAGATAGTTTTATCTTTTATGTAGGAGATGTTACCGGGCATGGAGTTCCGGCAGCTATCATAATGACTATGGTGAATACGCTTATTAATGCTTATGCGGAAATTTATGATACAGCTTATGAAATTGTAGTGAATACCAATAGACGTTTAAAAAAGCGTATAAGAGCTACTATGTTTATGAGTATGTTGATGTTGAAATGGAATGAAGTTTATAAAAAAATGACTTATGTAGGTTGTGGACACGAGCATTTGGTTATTTATAGAGCTAAAACAAGAAAATGTGATGTTTCTGTAAGTGGGGGCATTGCTCTTGGTATGATTCCTAATAATAGCAAAATTGTACACGAAAAAGACATAGACTTGGACGAAGGAGACATAATTATTCTTTATACCGACGGTATTACCGAAGCTAAGAATATGAAGGGTGAAATGTATGGTTTGGATAGACTTGTTGATCAGATTCAATTGTATGCTGCAGATGAAGATGCTCAATTTATAGTGCAAAATATTGCCAGAGATTTTTCAGGATTTGTGGAAGAACATGTTCAAGAAGATGATGTAACATTAATAGCTGTTAAATTCTTAGGTTTAGGTAAGGAAGGTAAAGCAGTTCTTGATCATAAGACTGAGCGGTGGAATGATGACAAAAAGAGCAATGATGAGTCATCAGAAAAGGATCAAGACGAAGAAAAAAAGACTGATGAGAAAGAACCAGTTGCAAATGAAGCGCAAGATGTGCAAATTGGAGATATTAAAACTAAATTAGATAGTTAATCTCCATGCTTTTAAGAAAGTTTGATTATCATTTGCCTGACAAATTAATTGCTCAGGAAGCTTCTAAGCCAAGACATAACTCTAAGCTTATTTGCTTTAACAGTAAGTCTCAGCAGATTGATGAATGCTACTTTTATGATCTATATAAATATTTGGGCAAAAATGATGTTTTGGTCATAAATAATTCTAAGGTCATGCCGTCCAAATTGAAATTTTCTGTAGATGGTAAGGAATTGGAAATTGTTTTCCTTAAACAGATTGATGACTACTCTTGGGAAGTATTGGGGAAACCAGCTAAAAAGATGAAAGCAGGGACAGAGTTAAAATTCAATAATTTGCGTATAAAGTTTGTATCACGAGATAAAGAAGTGAAGACTGTAAAAGTTAATTTGAGCTACTCAGCTCTAATGAGTTTTCTAAATCAATATGGATTAATGCCTTTACCGCCATACATTCACAATGATAATGATGCAAAATCAAGATATCAGACTATCTATTCAAAATTACTGGGAAGTGCTGCGGCTCCGACTGCAGGTTTACATTTCACCAAAGAGCTTTTGAACAAGCTTAAAAGTAAAGGTGTAGAGGTGGTTGAAGTAACCTTGCATGTAGGATTAGGTACTTTCTTACCAGTTAGATCAAATGATGTTAAGCATCACAAAATGCATCGAGAGTATTATCAAATCTCTGCAACATCTGCACATCGCTTAAACCAAGCTATTATGAGTAGGAAACGTATAATTGCGGTTGGAACTACCAGTGTTAGAGTGCTGGAATCAGCTTACAAGCAAGACTTTGGTTTTAGTGCAAGCAAGGGTGATACTGATATTTTTATAACTCCAGGTTATGAATGGAAAGTCGTAAAAGCTTTAATTACTAATTTTCATCTACCAAAAAGTACTTTAATAATGCTTGTATCTGCACTTATTGGATTGGAGCATACAAAAAAGCTTTATGAATTTGCTGTTTCACGTTGCTATAGGTTTTACAGCTACGGAGATGCGATGTTTTTATTTTAAATAAGCCATTTTGGGAGGACTATGTCTGCTGGTTCAATTACCGACTTGATTAGGTCTAAATCTTGAAGATTATATTTTCCATAGTATAGATCTTGTAAATTTCCACCATTTTCCACAAAATCTTTTACTTGCAAAAAGCCACTTAGATAGTTGAAATCTTTAGTAAGGCAGCCTGGTTTCACTACATCTGTTAGTCCCCTTTTTATTCTAAATAGTATGTTAATGGCATTATTTATCCCAACGCCTAGACTTCTGAGCATTTCAAAGACTGTCATCATGTCTTTGTCTAAGGAGTGATATATAGCCAGGCCGGTAAAATATATATTGGGATTGAGATATTGGTTGTTTTGATCGTAGATATTATAAATAGCTAATCCCTCCTGTGTTTGAATGAAATTGGCAAATCCTCTTTGAAACAGTCCATATTTTTGTTTTGCGCCGTTGTGAGAGGTTAGCAAATGTGTTTCTAATTCATGAATGATTAAATGTTTAATTCTTTCTTTGGAAAAACGGGCATTATTTTTAATGTATATTCTCTGATCTTTATTGATTACACATTTGGAAAGTATGTTTTTGCTAAGAATTATTCGCCAATTATTAATATTATATTGTTCCAGTACATCTTCAAATATTTTTTTTAATTGATGTGAATCAATTTTGACACTTTTGGTTATTTTGATGAAATTGGCTTTCTTAAATGCTAATAGTTGTTCAAGATTTGGCTCACCAAAAACTTTATTAGAAAGTGCTTGAAATTCGTTGCTACCCCTTGCTTTGATTAGATCGATTAGATCCACCAAATGGTTAATTTTGGCTTGAAATAATTGCCCCAAGGCAGAATCATTGCAATAGGTTTTTTTTAGATCCTTTTTAATATCTAGTAGTTCTTCATCAAATCTCGGGTAGATTAGTCTGGGATGATAGTTGATGTTCTTTAATAGCTTTTCTCTTTCGTCATTAAGATTTAATGGCCGGAAATTTTTGAGAAAAAAGATTTGATGATCATATGAACACAATTTTTGATCAACCTCTTCTGGTGCAAATTTGCGAACAAAAATGTTGGAGCTATCTGCTTTGGTAGGTTTGTTTTCTAATTTGGATATGCTTGGATCTAAGTAAAAATTTTCATTAATATCTTTTTGTCCAAGAACAATTTGGTATTTCTTCTTAATTTTCTCCAGTTTAAGAAAAGTAATCAGCTTTTTACCATTAATATTTAATTTTGCTTTAACTAGATTTTCGCTATTCAAATCATACTTTTTACTTTTAATAAGACCAATTCTGTAGGCGAAGTCCAGACTGATCAAGCTTTGTTTCTTGGCCGTATTGACAAAGGCTTTGGTAGAGAATCTGTTTTTATTGACAATCACATCTACATCTTCATAAAGACCGATTATTTTTTTCCCACTGAGAGTTTTAATGTTTTTTTCAATAGTATATCCAAATAAATCTTTAGCAATTCTGATTCCTTTCTCACTTGTTTTGACTGTTAAATCCTCAGTTTTTTCCAGTCTTTTACGTAAGGGTTGCATATTAGCTAGCTGAATACTAATTCCAGCTCTGGCATTAATTTCCAGAAGCATAGGGCCAGCATTTTTGTCGATAGCTAAATCAGCAGCCAGGTAGCCTAGATTAGTTGCTATTTGTGCTTTAATGGCAATATGGAGAATGTCATCCCAGTATGGTATTTTAAGTCCCCTGATATTACCTTTTTCCGGTATGTTATAGACTTTATTGCCATTAACAACTGCATGAGTCACTTCTCCTTTGGCAATATCTATTCCTGCCCCAATTGCTCCTAAATGCAAATTTCCCTTCCCTTGTGATTCTTTTGTTGGTAAACGCAGCATTGCCATAACAGGAATGAGATTGTGAACTATGATTCTAATATCAGGTAGCCCCTCGTCACTAAATTCAGCAATTTTTGGTTCAGAAGTAATAAGTTGTTCAAAAAACGCAGTATCTCTGCTTACATTTTCCAATGAAAAAACACCATAAAGTATTTGTTCAATATGTGATTTTATTTGTTTTACCGAATAAGTTTTCCCACTTCTGGCCAGGAAAAGACTATCTACTCTTTTTTCAATTGGAATTATGCCTAATCCTTTCCTGCCTTTATTTGGCTTGATGACGAATCCACTAGAAAACTTTCTAAATTTAATATTATCTAGCTCTTTTGAGTTTTTAATCATTTCATAGAGCTTGGGGACAGGAATTCCTCTTGCTGATAAGAAATTTTTAGTCTTAATTTTGTCATCAGCAATTTCAATGCTTTTTTCTTTGTTATGAGGTCTTAGATAAAGCAAATTTCTGGCATTAATTCCCAGTATTCCGGATTTTTTGATAATAGTCATTATTTATTAAATATCATTTTACGAAACTTGATAATTTCAGTAACTCGCAGACCAGTGTAAAGACCTACAAAAATATTCAATAAAAAGGCTACTAAAATTATATCTGGATAGATTTGAATAATATTCTTGATAGAGCTAAATTCAATCTTCCCGCCAAAGCTTACTATGGGGCCGCCTAAGATAAAAAATATTATTGTAGTAAAGATTAATGTGCGTATTAAGCTTAAAAACTCTTGTTTTACCGAAGTAGAGGTAATTTTGAAGTTAATGTATTTCTCAATTTGAATACTGCTGATCAGGATGCCATAAATAACTAGGTGTAGACTTTCAGCATATGATAAAAGTGGCAAGCTTAGTAGCCAAGGTGTGAGAAGGAGTAGGCCAATAATTGCAAAACTTAAGACAAATGATGTTTTGCTGGCAAAATGGAAATGAAATTGGCTCAATAAATATCGAAAAAGTGCTCCAAGACCAAAACTTATTAGTACAACTAAAAGGGTGATCTCTATTCCAATGATTAAAGCTGTTAATATGAAGATAATAGAGGTTAAATAGGTTCCTATTTGCACGCCAATGAATATTCTGGTGAAGGAAATTAGCAGGGTGATTATAGGTATAGTAAGAATAAGGTAAATTATCAGATCATTAAGTCCATTTTGTCTTAATAAATCGGTAATTTGGCTAATTTGGTTGGTGTAGATCATTAGCAGAGTCGCTCCTATAAACAAGGTGCTAAAGATAATTTTTAGTATTAATTTAGAATTCATCAAAAGGTGTTAAAGCTAGCCATATCCTAGCCAATTGTCATTATACAAGCAATTGATAATTAGTGTTAGCAAAAATGACTGAAATTTGGTATAATAAAAGGATTTAAATCAATATTATGGTTACTAAGAAAATAAAAAATACATTAGTTGCACTTTCTCTCGCCTTATTGCTGTTCCCAAGTACAGTTTTTGGAGCAATCACAGAGTTGCAGGCTTTCGCAATTGATACTGTTGCCGGCAATCCGACAATTATCAAGTCATCAAAAGGATTAGCTAATGTTAAGGTTAACTTTTCAATTGAAAAACCAGATCAGACAGTGCTAACCCTTCCTACACTTTCCAATGATGAGGGAATAGCTAAATTAGAATTGGCTGATTATCACACTCAAATGGCTGGTAATTATCAAGTAAAGGCATATTATCCGGGTTTAAATTCGATTGAATCCCCTTCCAGTAGCTTTGTTGTTTATCCGGGAGAAGTTAATGTGGAAAAATCTACGGTTAAGGTGAATGCAGCCATAGCCAAAGCAGATGGAGAAGACTCAGCGCAAGTGAAAGTTGAGTTACTTGATAACTATAATAATACAGTAAATGGCCATGTTATACGTTTAATTTCCAACAGATCAAATGATCACATCGATTTTTCTTCAAATGTAACTGATAATCAAGGAAATGTTACGTTTTATGTCAGTAGTGACGAGGCTGGGACAAGTTATTATACGGCAATTGATAGTACTGAGGATGTAATATTGGATAATAGAGTAGCTGTAAGTTTTAGAAATGAGTTGCTTGCTAATGCGGGCGGCGATCTAATCCCGATTGCTTATGCTCAAGAGGCTGGTCCTTTAGCTGGATTTGAAATTTTTGATCTTGATGATCCATTAGAACTAAATGATAATGTAAGCTTTAAAGTAAGAGCAATTGATGCCGACGATGTAACTGTCCAGGACTATACAGGTACAATCAGATTTTCAGCTACCGGAGATAATTACAATAATGTTGAATTGCCGCTAGATTTTAAGTTTGAAGCTGAAGATTTAGGTGAGCATGAATTTTCACAAGGATTGAGTTTTGCAGAATCTGGTACTTATTCAATTGTAGTGACTGATACAAATGACTTTTTAAAAACAGGTGAGCTTACAATAACAGTTGATGATTCAGCTTCATCTTCCGGAAGTTCTTCAGGCAAATCAGGAAGCGGTTCGGCTGCGAAACCAGTAATTGCTTCACCAACTGAAGGTACTTATAGCCAGAAAACTATTACATTAAATGGTAATGCTGGAATCGGTTCAACAATTAGAGTTTATGACAATGGACTTGATATTGGAGAGACTCCTGTAAATTCTACAGGAAAATTTTCATTCCAGACACCTTCATTGAATGACGGAGTGCATGAAATTTACGTTGTTCAACTAGATTCAATAACCAGAGAAGTAGAAGCAACTTCTGACACAATACAAATTAATATTGATTCTCAAGGGCCTTCAGTAGATGAGCTGCGAATTGATCCTAAGTCAGGCATTTCAGCTGGCGATGTCATATCTGTAAAGATATTTAGTGAGGCAAATCTTAGTCAAGCTGCAATTATCTTTAATTCCGATATAGTTGAGTTATTAGCAAATGCTAGCGACCCAACTCTATATGAGGGTTCAGTTCAAGCTCCGGCTACTCCAGGTGAATATCCAATTGATATAATCTTGGTAGATGAATTAGAAAATGAACTAAATTTGAAGGATAAGGCCGTTGTGACGGTTGGGCCTGCAGATACAACAATTCAAATTGATGATGAAGAGACTGTGGAAACTGAGACTGAGGAGGTTGTAGAGCCGACTGAAACTGAGGAGCCTGAGGTAGAGGAAGAAGAGGAGGATGTTGAAGCTCCTACTCAAGTTATCGGTTTAATCGCCTATGGTTCAGATTCAAAAGTCACGCTGGTATGGGATGCAGCTACTGATGATGGAGAGATTATGAATTATCGAATTTACTATGGCACAAGTATAAGAAATCTAAATCAGATAGCTAATACAAAGGATAATTCGACTACTTGGTATATCCCTAATTTAGAAAATGGAGAGGAATATTTCTTTGCTGCCACAGCTGTTGATGACGAAGGTAATGAGAGTGAAGATAGAAGTGAAATTGTCAGTGGAATACCATTTGTCTTGGAGATTGATAATGAATTAAGTGAAGTTGTGCCACAACAACCTTTACCTACTCCTGATGATGAATTAAATCCCGCTGCGTATGGAGTAGAGCCTGGCAGACATTCTTCCACCGGTCCAGGACTATTATTCCTTATTCCTGGAGCTTTAGCTTCCGGATTCATTCTTATCAGAAAAAAACGATAGCATTTTGTTTTGGTACTGCTAGAATAGTTCCAAAATAAAAGCATATGATTAAAGAATATTTTGTACTTTTCATTTCGATATTAGCTGATGCTTTGAGCATAGCGATAATTGTGAGAATCTTCATGTCCTGGATGAGAGTAAATCAACATGGAGCAATTGCAAAGTTTGTATATGATATAACAGATCCAATACTCGGTTTATTTAAAAAAGTAATACCTCCAATTGGAATGTTTGATTTAAGTCCAATAGCAGCTATATTGGCAATTGATCTAGTGAGATTTTTAGTATTGTCATTTGTTTAATGTTGAAAATATATAATTCATTAACTCGTCAAATAGAAGATTTTAAGCCATTAATTGAAGGTAAAGTTAAGATGTATGTTTGTGGACTGACTGTATATGATAGCCCCCATTTGGGGCATGGGATGTCTGCAGTTATGTTTGATATGATCAGGAAATATCTTATATTTAAAGGATTTGATGTTACTTTGGTCAGAAATTACACTGATATTGATGATAAAATGATCAATAGGGCAAAGGAAAGAAGCATTACCGTACCTCAGTTGGCAAATGAAGTTATTAAGGAGTGTAATACAGAATTTGCAAAATTAAATGTAGATACTGCAAATTATGAACCAAAAGCTACTGATTTTATTGAGAAAATTATTGAAATTATTAGTGAGCTAAAAAAGCAAGATATTGCTTATATCATAGAGGGTGACGGTGTTTATTATGATGTAAAAAAGTTTGAGGAATATGGAAAATTGAAAAAGCAAAATCTTGAAGATTTGCAAGTGGGGGTAAGAATCGATGTTGTGAAAGGGAAGAGAAACCCTGTAGATTTTGTTTTATGGAAGTTTGAAAAGCCAGGTGAGCCTAGCTGGGAAAGTCCATGGGGAAAGGGGCGGCCCGGTTGGCATATTGAATGTACTGCAATGATTAAAGAAATATTTGCCGGAGATACTATTGATATTCACGGAGGAGGTGAAGACCTACTTTTCCCTCATCATGATTGTGAAATTGCCCAGGCAGAAAAGTTTGATCAAAAGCAATACGTTAAATATTGGATGCATAATGGTTTAGTTATGATTGATAGTGAAAAAATGTCCAAATCTTTAGGTAACTTTTTTACTTTGAAGGATATATTTGCTAAATATGATCCGCTAACTATTAGATTTTATTTTCTACAAAGCCATTATCGTCAGCCATTAAACTTTCATCAATTAGGTATTGAACAAGCTAAGAACTCGTTAGAGAAGATTCATAATTTTTATTACAACCTTAAGGATTATGTCCCAGATTCCAATCAATTTGACAGTATAGATTCTCTGATAGATGAATTTATGTTTAAGTTTGAGCAGGCTATGGATGAAGATTTCTCAACTAGCAATGCTATTGCTGCACTTTATGAATTTATCGGTACTGTAAACAGACTTATCAAAGCCAAGCAGTTGAATGGAGAGGATGTAGATAAAATTTTGGAAGCCTTGCAGAAGGTGGATCAAATTTTTTCTATACTGCCCAAATTAGATAATAGTTATGATCAAGAGATTAATAATCTTTTAGAGCAGCGAGAGGAAGCAAGAAAAGCAAAAGACTATCAATTAGCTGATCAAATAAGAGATGAAATAGAACAAAAATATCAGGTTAAACTTTTGGATAAACCCGGAGCTCCGACTACTTGGAGGAAATTTTAAACTGCCTGGCTAAATTGGTGATATCCCCTGCTCCCATAAACAGTAAAATATCATATTGATCTTTTAATGCTTCAATACGTTGCTTTGTCTGCTCAAAATTAAACCCATTTTCTGATTTATTAGGTATATTTTTATTAATTTCTGCTACTAAAATGTCAGTTGAAACTGCTCTTTTATCTTCTTCTGAATCTCTGGCTTCATAAATATTAGGTATAATTACTCTATCGCAAAATTCAAAGCATTTTCCGAAGTCACTCAGCAATTCTGCTGTTCTGGAATATTGATGTGGCTGAAATACGCAAAGGATCTTTTTTTGATGCTGGAATTTGTTTTTAAGGCCCTCGCTGGTCAATTTAATCGCAGTTGGATGATGTGCATAATCGTCAAAGACTTCCAGATTTGCATATTTTCCTAGATATTCCAGCCTTCTGGAAGAACCCTGATACAGTTTAAGAGCTTGAAATGTAGTTGAAGCATCTAGATTTAAGGCCAAAGTAAGAGCAATTGCTGATAATGCATTGATTTTATTAAATTCTCCAAGGACTGCTAACTCTAATCGTCCTATCTGTTGGTTATTAAAGTAAACATGATCTTTTTTAAGGATTAAATTATTTTGATCAGATAATCCATATTTTATAACTTTGTGATTCTTGAAATTTAAGCGCTTAATATTAATATCATCACCATTGATTATGAGAGTGCCATTTGTTTTAACTTGAGCTATAAACTGATCAAATGCTTCCAGATAATCATTCAAGTCGGTAAAATAGTCTAAATGATCAAGCTCAATATTGTTTATAATAGCGATATCCGGATGATAGTTCAGAAATGAACGTTGATATTCGCAGGCTTCAAATAAAAAATAATTGCTTTTGCCAATGCGGTAGTTTTTATTTTGGAAATTGCTGATGGTTGAACCGATTAGCACTGTGGGATCCAGTTTATTTTCAATAAGTGCCAGAGCATTCATGCCGGTGCAAGTAGTTTTCCCATGAGTTCCTGTTATAGCAATAGAAAGTTTATCAGCACTGAACAGGCCTAATGCTTGAGGGTAAGATTGTAGATCTAATCCCCTTTTTTTAGCCGCTTGTAATTCTAAGTTATCAATTGGTATAGCTTTTGTATAAATTATTTGCTCAACTTCTGGCTGAAGATTTGCTTCGGCATGGCCTATATAAATTTTTATTCCCTCACCTTCAATTAGGTCAGTAAGTGAAGACTGCTTTGCATCTGAGCCGGATATATTGTAACCTTGATCGTGCAATATTCGTGCTAATGCGCTAATTCCTATACCTCCAATACCGATAAAATGAATATTTTTCTTAAACATTGTTGGAAATGAAAATTTCTCCTTCATCTAAAGTATCAAAACTAATTATTATTGGCGAATTGATTTTAGTTTCATATCTATTGTATACGCTAACAGTTTCTGTATACAAAAGCTATCAAATAGATCTAGTTATTGCTGAATTTCAGGAAGAGAATAATAAGATTGCTGAGGCTAATAGGGAGCTAAAGGAGGATTTTGACTATTATAGTTCTGATAATTATATCGATAAGATCGCTAAGCAGAATCTAAATCTTATCAATCCAGGTGAACAAGTCGTGATTATTCCAAAAACAAATACAACTATAGCTGAAGAACGAGATATAAACCCTGATATAAACGATGAAATAGCTGAAATGAGTAATTTGGAAAGATGGTATGTCTTTTTCTTTGACAGATAAACAGTAATAGTTTAGATTACCCGCACATTGACGCGGGGTAGAGCAGTGGCAGCTCGTCGGGCTCATAACCCGGAGGTCGAAGGTTCGAATCCTTCCCCCGCAACCAAAATAATTTATCTGGAAGCTTGTTAATAGTGTTTATGTTTTAACCCCGAACAAATCCAAGAGCTTAAGAAATTGGATAAGAAGTGGTTTTTCAATAATATTTCCAAGCTTCAAGTTGCTCCAAAAGAAAAAAGCCTTAGTGCAGGCTTCTAGAGGAATAATAGGATTAGTGAGAGTATTATAATAAAAACTTCCAATATTAGTGTTTGAGTTAATCCTTACACTAAGTTTTATATATCTAAACGCAATTCGCCTACGGCGGCATTTAGATTTTGGTAGCAGGGGCGAGATTCGAACTCGCGACCCCAGGCTTATGAGTCCTGTGCTCTAACCAACTGAGCTACCCTGCCCTAGATTGCAGCGCAAATATTAAGGATTTTTTGTTAATAAAACAAGTTTTTTTTGTTAAGATCAAATTATCTAAGTGATTAAATGGCAAATATAAAAAAATTGAAAAGCGAGTTTAGACCAATTTATAGCTTGAAACGTTATAAAGATAGACTATTAAAACCTGTAAATACTCAGTTAGATAAGCTTGGTATTAAGGCTGATTATATTACTTATTTCTCGTTTATCTTGGTAGTCCCAATATTTTTCTTGGTTGAATCATATTCGTTTTGGGTAATTGCAATTTTGGGACTTAATCTAATTTTGGATTTGCTTGACGGATCATTGGCCCGTTTTCATAAACGAAAGGATCTCGAATATGGACGTTTTAACGACTTAGTTTTTGACCATCTATTTGTTTGGTTATTTACTATGATTCTTTTTATATATGGTGAAATCGCTGGTTTTTGGTATGTTTTTTATCTTTTTAACTATGTAATATGTTTCTTTGTTAGACTCTTCTTAAATAGTTTGGGTGAACAAAGTAGATTTATTTTCGGCACATTGTATTTTGTTTATTTAATTTATTTTATTGATGTGCTGTTTGGAGTAGATTTGTTCAATATTTATTTTGTATTTTCATCACTATTCACAATGGTTTTGAATGTTTTCTATTTAAATAGTTTAAGATGGAAATTGTCGCAGCAATAGTTTTTTTCATTCCAGCATACATTGCAAATATGATGCCAGTATTAGCTGGAGCGATACCACTTTTAAAAAAAGAAAGATGGCATCCAATAGATTTCGGTGTAAATTTAGGCAAATCTAATATACTAGGAAAAAATAAGACTATTGAAGGATTTCTCTTAGGTTTATTTGGGGGAATGGTTGGTGGTTTTTTGATTGGACTTTTTTCAAATCTAGGGTTGGAAGCTATTCTGCTAATGACTTTTTTTGGCTTAATCACTGGATTTGGAGCAATGACTGGAGATCTTGTCGGCAGTTTTTTTAAGAGGCGTTTTAAGATTAAGGCTGGTAGTACGTTGCCGATTGTGGATCAGCTGGATTTTGTGATAGGAGCTTGGCTATTTGCTCAATTTCCACAAGGTTTTGGACCTGCATCATTGCAAATTTTAGCAATCGGAGTTTTGATCACTCCTATACTTCACCTTTTAGCAAATGTTCTTGCTTATTGGTTGAAATTAAAAAAAGTTTGGTGGTAATTAGACCATATCCAAGACTTTTTGCTGGAATTCTTGAAAATCACCACTTAGAGGAAGCAAAATGTACTGCCCTCGATAATTTTTGTTAGAATAAAGAAAATTTTCATTACTAAGCACATTGCCAGCAGAGATGCTGTATCTTGAATATTTGTTATAAAGTGATACAAGGTCGAAAATATTCAGGTCAGTGTATACATTTTTCCCAATCGTTTCTCCAATAGTAATAATATAGTCTAAATTTTCTACCGGGTTCAAATTGCGAACTTTCTCTTTGATCGCAATCAGAACTTGTTGCTGCCTTCTACTTCTGTCAAAGTCAGAGCTGCTTTTCCTTGATCTTACATATTGTAGTGCCTTTTCTCCATCCATTTCCTGCATTCCTTCCTTAAAGCTTACTGTCATGTACCCATTATTGCCGTCTGGATACTTTGTATCTGTAAAACCTTTTTCAATCTCTATGTTTATGCCACCCAAGGTGTCTACTATATCAACAAAAGTATCAAAGCTAATTGCCATATAATTATCTACTTTCAAGCCACTAACTTTTTCAATAATTTCTTTAGTCTTATCAATACCATAATCAGCGTAATATTCATTAATTTTCCTACCCTCTACATTAAGGTCTCTGGGTATGCTTAGCATGGTTATCTTTTGTTTCTCTTGATTGATGGTTACTAAAATAATTGAATCGGTCAGTTTAGCGTTTTCGCCAAGCAGTAGTATAGTTTGAATTTGTCCATTGAGTATATCTAGTCCTGTACTTAGTTCTTTGGCTTTTAGTGTAGAAGCTAGCTCCTGTTCTTTTTTATTCAGGTTATTTTTCAAAGCCAGATTATTCTTAATCAGCTCATTTTGAACTTGGTTAAACTGTTCAACATTTTTTTGTTCTACAGCTTTAAATTCCTGCTCTTTCTGTTGATTTAATTTTTCGGCTATTTCACTTAAAGCACTTGCTCGTAAGGTTTTAGAGCTTTCCATTTCCTCTATTCTAGATTGAATTTGCAAATTTTCGTCTTTTAACTCCCCTATCTCAGTAATTAAATTGTTGATTTGTTTATTCTTTAGATTAAGATCTGCGTTACTTTGTTTAAGCGTAAATACGAATCCCATAGCTTGTAAAATAACTATGAGAGTGATTATGAAAAATCTAATACTGATTTTTGAGAGTAGGTTTTTATTCATTTATACTTCTATTCCAATACGTGCTTTAATTTCTTGATCAACGAATTCACGCTTACGACCATATTTAATACGTGAATATTGCTTTATTATTTCGCCAACTTTGGCATTGGACTTACTCATGTCATAAATAGTTTCCAATGAAAAAGGACGTGAGGTTGTATTTTTAATGTTAAGTTTGATATAGGCTTTATAGTTGGCAATACCAATAATGTCCTGTTCGGTAAGTACCGGTGAATATTCCTTAGCTAGATATTCGCCATCATCAGCACCAACCTTGAAGGACATCATAGTGCCGACGTTACCAAAAACCGCATCTCGAATGGATGTATCCCCTTTTTTCTCTAACTGCTTGATATACTGATTCGCCATTACAAGAGCTAAGCGATATTTACGTGCTTCAGATAGAATTGAGCAAAAGCTATCAGTAGAGAAATTTTGGAACTCATCTACATAAAGATAGAAATCTTTACGATCTTTTTCAGGAATATCTACACGGGACATGGCTGCCATTTGGATTCGCGCGACCAGAATTAGTCCTAAAAGCTGAGTGTTTAAGTCACCAATTTTACCTTTGGAAAGATTCATGAGTAGAATTTGCTGATTGTCCATAGCTTTGCGCACGTTGAAGGCAGATTTAGTCTGACCAATAGTATTTCTCATGATTGAGTTAGTGATGAATGGTCCGAACTTAGAAGAGAAATAGGGAATCATTTCCTGTCTTTCCCGATCACCGGTATTTGCATATTCATGCTCCCAAAAAGATCGTACTACAGGATTTTTAGTCTTACTGACCTTATATTTCATGAATTCTTCATCCACAAAGACACGTGGTACATCAATCAGTGTCGCTCCTTCATCTTTGTCTTCCATTAAAGTCAGACAGGCATTTCTGAAATAGTGTTGAATTCTTGGACCGAAAATCTCATCCCCAAAAAGTTTAATAAAAATCTCAGTTGCTTGACTGGAAGCCATATCCATTTGTTCAGGATTATCAGCCTCCAAAATATTTAATCCCATTGGTCTTTCCGAGTCGGCAGGATCAAAGATAACAACGTCTTTGGCACGTTCTTTAGGAGCGAAAGTAGATAATTCCATTACTAAATCTCCGTGTGGATCAATTACGCCAACTCCGTCACCATTCCACATATCCTGTCTGGCTAAATAGCTTAAAAAGACTGATTTTCCCGAACCGGATTTCCCAATACAATAGTGATGTCTGGTCCTGTCCTCCCGCAACATGCGAATTTCCTTTTTAATGCCGCGATAAACATTGTAGCCAAGCAAAACACCTTCTTCCGGCAAGTCAGTTGGTGCTGGTAATACTTTGTAAGGAAGCCAGTTGATTATTGGCGTACGGTTATAGCGACTACAAGGAAAATGGAATAATGAAGCCAGTTCTTCCGGACTAAATATATTATCTTTTTCACCTATGAATGTAAAATTAGTATCAATCAATCTTGCCTGGTAAAACCATTTCATCAGGAGATTGTTGATTTTATCAAATAAAATTACTCTTCTACTTTGAAACCAGTTTAAGTATTCATCCTTAAACATGTTCAATGCCAAATTGACTGAGTTGGTAATTTCCTGCGCTCTTTTGGTAGTCTTTGCTGATGCGTAGAATCTAATTAGAGTGCGGAAGTAAGGTTGACCAGCCTTTTCACCCATTTTCTTATGTGCTTCTTCCTTTGGCTGAAGCATGCGCACGAAGCCACTTTGATCTTCAGGAGTAATAATATTCATCTTCTTTTTCCCCCCGGTTATCCCCAGAAAAGCATTATGCAACAAATTGAGGAACCAATTCTCAAATAGTGGTGCCTTTTTCCCTAGGTGAAGCAAAGAAGCAACTTTTTCAGTGTATTTATTATATTTTCTGCTTCTAATCGGCCTCATGGTAAACTGAATACCAGCGGTCTCCTCCTCAGTAAGTTTTGAGAAGATGTTTGACAAATCATTTAGAGGATCATTTTCCAGATGCTTGTAGGTTTTAAATGGGTAAAAGTAGCCTCTTTTAGTGTAAGCAAAGTACATTCTAAGCTTATTCCCTTTAGGATTAAACTCGGGTTGATCCATGGGAATAATGTCTGCGTCTGGATAGTAGGCTGTTACCTGTTTCTCTAATATATCCCGATAAATTTTAGGTACTATTAGGTAGAAGTCGATAAGTTTTTTACGAGCGACTATTTCGAAGGTAACAATATTGGAGTCGAAAAGTGTGGTTCTGATGATATTGCTTAATGATAATTCGGCAATTTCATGGATATTACGGTAAAATTGCTCCATCACGCCTACTTTTTCCTTAAAATCTTTCTCTTCTTTTTTCTGATCATCTTTAGGAGAATCCTGTCTCGGCATGCGCACCTGAAGGTACACAAGCGTCTTATTTTGTCTTAAAATAAATAAGATCTTGATAACTCTTTGAGTAATTCTCAGAGCAAAATAAAAGACTGTTAACCAAATCAATAGGTTAAGATAGCCATAAGGGTCTCCAGCTGCGATCTGTTCAATAGGGTTTACCAACTTTATTGAGTTTTAAAATCCTATTATTATAACAGAAAAAGCCTAATCCTTCAATGAATTAGGCTTAAATAGCTGTTTATGTAAACTTAGATTAACTGCTTAGTTTTGCTTTTAAATAAGAACTCAATTCCGATAATTGTACTCGCTCTTGTTCCATAGTATCTCTATTTCTAACTGTTACTGTTTGATTTTCTGCTGTTTCAAAGTCATAGGTTACGCAGAATGGGGTGCCAATTTCATCTTGTCGACGATATCTTTTGCCGATTGAGCCCGAGAAATCCAAATCAAGATTAAAGTCATTCTTTAAGTTGTCCCAGAGCTTTTCAGCTTGTTGATTAAGTTTATTAGTAAGTGGTAGGATTGCTGCTTTAAATGGTGCAATTTTTTTATCTAACTTCAAAACTACTCTGGTTTCCTCACCACCATCGGCAGTTGTGAC
Organism: uncultured Candidatus Peribacteria bacterium; assembly: GCA_964424075.1. Classification (GTDB taxonomy): domain Bacteria; phylum Patescibacteriota; class Gracilibacteria; order UBA1369; family UBA1369; genus CAYRGY01. The sequence continues at coordinate 41,436 of CAYRGY010000004.1, read as the reverse complement.
CTTTTCTTGATAATAAGCACTGAGTAGTGTCATTAACACAGTCCTGTTTAAACCAAATGTGGGCTCAATGACATGAGGAATGTATTTCTCGTTCGTATAAGGATCTGTATAACTCAAATCGACGCCGGATTTCTCAGCATGATTGGTTAAATCAAAATTAGTTCGGTATGCGCATCCATAAAGCTCCTTCCAACCGAAAGGAGTATTAAATTCGATGTCGGCTGTTCGCTTGGAATAGTGAGATAATTCATCCTGAGTATGCTCTCTGATCCGGGTTTTTTGTCTATCTATCCCGATATAGTCAAGCCACTGATGCATCTGTTCCATCCAGTATTCAAATTGTTTCTCCCATTCATCGGGATGGATGAAATATTCAAATTCCATCAAATCAAATTCCAAAGTGCGAAAAATAAAGTTTCCTGGTGTTATTTCATTGCGGAAAACTTTTCCAGCTTGAGCTATTCCAAAAGGTATTTTTTTGCGAGATGTATTGAGGATGCTCTTGAAATTGGTAAACATTGATTGAGCTAATTCACCTCTCAAATAGACCGGTTCACTATCACTGGCTACAGGACCGATATGGGTTTGGAAAAGTAAATTAAATACACGAGAATTAGTGAAATTTTGGGCTCCACAACGAGGGCATTTGATATTGTTTTCAGTAATCAACTTATCGAGATCCTCCATAGATAAGCCTTCAACTTTGATATTCTCTATAGCGTTTTCAATCAAATGATCTGCTCTTAACCTAGATTTACACTGCTTACAATCGACTTGAGCATCATTAAAGTTTTCAACATGACCACTAGATTGCCAAACTTTAGGATTCATAATGATGGCAGCATCTAAGCCAACCATATCATGACGATTGTGTACAAAAAATTTCCACCAAGCTTGTAGAATATTATTTTTAAGTTCTACGCCCAAAGGCCCATAATCCCATGTATTAGCTATTCCTCCGTAAATCTCAGAACCAGGAAAAACAAATCCTCTTTGCTTGCAGAGCGAAAGAATTTTATCCATTAAATCAGCTTCTTTACTCATTAGATGCTTGTTTATTTTTTTCAGCTTGTTTGTTGCGCCAATCTAGCATGGCATTGGAAAGGACTTTAAGTAAGCTTTCTGCTGTTTTATGACTTAAATTAACTCGATTTACCAATTTAATTGTTACAGGAGATTGATTAGGAATCAGATAACCTAAATCAAGAATAACCTCATTGTGATTAACATGTACGGATACTGCATTGGAATAAACGCCCTGTTCTTGATTTGAATCTACTTTAAGGTGGACATTATTTTGTCCCTGTTGATTGTTTTGATCAGCCATAGTAAAAATTTGAAAAAGTATTTTCTGTACAAATAATTTAGCATTATTCGCAAATTTTCCTAGGGCTTTTTTGTTTTAGTTTGTTGTAGTTTAACAACAACACTTGTTCAAGCCTGCTATTTTGTTTTATTTCAAACTATTCTTGCTTGTTGCCTCTGGTGACGAATTGACTTTCTTTTGTAATATTGTATTTATTTATTCTTATGATAAAACGAATTATTACAAATAATTTGCTGTTAGCAGAAAATGTCAGAAGACGGCTTCAAAATGAGGGAGTGCAGCTGAGTATTTGTTTAATTAGTAATTTATCGGAAGTAAATTACTTTGATTCTATTAATCTATTAATTCTGAATGATAATAGTTATCTTGATAAGATAGAAGAACAGATTAGTAATGTGGTTTTGTTTTTGGCAGATGCAGATCAACTTAAGGAGATTAATTTGAAGAATTTAGACTTACTGTCAATTTATGTTGCTCCCTTTGACTATCAATTAATTGCTAATGATTTAAGATTATTTATTTATAATATAGAACGACATCATAATAGTGAATTAGTTTATGATGATTTGAGCTTGTCTCTGGATACTCGCAAACTTACTTACAAAAGAAAGTCTATTTCGCTTAAAAACAGGGAGTACCAATTAATGAAATTTTTGATTCAAAATCGTGATAGAATTATGGATAGAAATAAAATATTGGAGGAGGTTTGGGACATAAATTCCCAAATACAAACGAACACTGTAGATGTTCATATAAGTAAACTCAGGGCTATACTAAAATGGCTGGAGGTGGACAGAGAATATATTATTACTGTTCCTTGTTCTGGTTATATTTTTCAATAAGTATAACAAAACACTTTTTGCTCATAGCTCAACTATATTTTCTTTTAATTAAACGAAGTTTGAATATACTTAATACCAGTTCCATAAATTATTAAAAACCAAACAAAACATTAATATTACAAGTATGTCTAAAGCTACCGTTAATGATTATTTAAAAGTTATCGAGGATTTCCTTTTACTGCTTACACAAAAGGAAAGATATGTTATTGAAAGAAGATTTAATTTGGATCAAAAAGAAAAATCCACCTTAGAGGAAATTGGTCAAAAGTATTCAGTCACCAGAGAAAGAATAAGGCAAATTGAGAAGAATGCTCTAAATAAATTAAGAAGAAATCTTGATAATGCGCCTCTTTCAACAGTTAGTAACAGCGCTTATGAAGTTTTAAAGAATGCAGGCGGTGTGATGATTGAAGACATGATGATAGCCGAGCTTCTTAAGCAATATCCTGAGCATTCAAGAGAATCTATCCAGTTGATTTTGAGCATAGATAAAAGATATAACCGAATTCCAAATACTGTGCACTTTCATCCATATATTGTATCTTCAGAATTTAAGGAGAGTATGATTTCCGGTCTTTGTAAGAATTCCATCTCTCAACTAAAGAAGAACAGAGATATTATGACAGTTGATGCTTTGTATAAAGTATTGGTTGAAAATAAGGGATTGGAAATTTCTAAGGAAGGTTATAAGTCACTGCTATACTTAGATAAGAAAATTAAACTTGTAGATGAGAATTCGCTAGGTTTATCTGACTGGAGACATATTAATCCTAGGACCTTAAGAGACAAAATATTCTTCATTCTACGTTCAGAGAAGAGTCCAATGCACTTTGTTGAAATAGCAAATCGTATAATTGAGGCTAAATTTGATAAGAAAAATATTAATTTGCAAGCTGTTCACAATGAATTGATCAGACATCCTGACTTTGTTTTGATTGGAAGAGGAATTTACGGATTAAGTGAATGGGGCTTCAAGCCTGGAACAGTTGCCGATATAATTACTGATTTACTAAGAGGGAAAGAATCTTTATCCCAGGAGGAAATTATTGATGCTGTTTTGAAACAAAGAAAAGTTAAACCGATTACTATTATTTTGAGCCTAAAAAGTAAAGACCAGTTTATTAGAGTTGGTCGTAAGCAATATTCGCTTGTCACTGCTTAAATTCTAATAAACTTTTTAGGTTTTTCTTTGCTAAGTAGTTTGAAAGATTGATAGTTCTTGCTTATCTGATTTTCAATTTTGGATTTCATCCAATGTAGCAGCTTTTTTATCACTTTCTTATATTCAGACTTAGCAGCTTTATTATTTGGATCTATTTCTAGAACTCGATCGATTAAATCGATAGATTTAGAATATTTTTTCTTTAATTTCAGCATATTTGCTTCTTCCATGGTCTTATAGATGAAGTCTTTTCTATGCTCTAGACGATAAAGTTTGTAGAATTTTTTTATCTTTTTAATGAGATCGTTGATTTTTTTGTTCTCCGGCTGAAATGCTTTGATTTTCAATAGTTGCATTAGAATGTCTTCATATTTTTCAGTTTCTAGCAGTGACTTATGTTTAGCGATCATTTGTTCAACTACTTCGTCCTTTATTTGTAGCGCAAAATTTCTTAGACTTGCATCCCTGGGACTTAACTTGATCAACTGTTCCAGTTGATACTTTACTTGCTCAAATTCACCTTGCTTAACTAATTCACTTATTTCTTTTTTCTTCTCCTCAATAAAGGCTTTATTTTTTTCTACAATATACTTTTCATATTCCTCCCTTGCTTTAATGATTATTTTGGTAAGCTCAGGATAATCCGAAATATACGTCTGCAAAGGACTTAATGCTTGAAGATACTCTTTATATTTTTTGGCTTTTCTTAACGGTTCAAGCCTTTTTAGCTCAATTTGAATAGCTCTAATGTTGTTGGCACGCACTTCTTTTTCAATTTTGTTTTTTAGCTTTACGAATTTGCTGTTTTCAGGGTCTATTCTGAGAACATTACTACATACTTTATAGGCATTGGACCAATCCTCTTCCGAGATCAACAACTTTACTTGTTTTTCTAAATCCTTTAGGCTTAAATCTGACATGTAAGTTTATTTATTTCAGTATATTATAACATATAATAAAAGGATTATCCATAGTGGGTGATTTGTGATATAATTATGAAGATGGCTGATGACAAAATATTAAAAAATAGTCTTGAAAATGGACCTGAAATAGGGCCTTTTGAAGCTGGTCAGGTAGAAGAGAAAGGTGATAAGGGACAAGAAATAACTGAGGCAATGCGAGGTGTAGAAGCTGGTATTGAGGGTGTAGAAACAGGAGATGTGTCAGAGGAGGCAGGTAAAGGTCCCGGAGAGCAAGGTAGTGCGGTAACCTCAAGTGGAGCCAAGTCTTCGGCCACAATTGTAGAGAAGAAGGAATTATCTGTTAAGCAAATGCAAGAGCAGATAATAGCTAAGATTGAGCAGAATATTGCTGTGAAGGAAAAGAAATTGAGAATAATTAAACATAAAGCGACACCTGCTACTATTAATGAATTGGTGAAGGAAATACGCAAATTGAAAGATATTTTGAAGTTGATTAAGGAATCAGCATTGCAAGCTGTTGAATACATTCGTGATATGTGGATGAAATACGTAAAGGGTAAGCAGTCCTAAGTTGTGACTTTTCTAGTCTTTTTAGTGACATGAAAGTCGAGACGCTTATTAAACAGCAATCTAGTTTGCGCTTCAATAGCAGGAAGTGAGCTTAGGATCACTGACACAATAGGGACTAATATCCATTGTAAGTATAAGGAGATTTTTTGCCAGAAAGTGGTATTCTCATTTCTGGGTATAATCTTGAGTGTAATCAAAAGACAAACCAGTATTCCAACTGTAGCAATATTTAGTGATATGCTCATTACCTTGGGCAAATTGTAGCTTAGGACAGTATCTCTGAATTCACTGTTTAACAGACTAGGGATGGAGCCTGCGAAAATAAGTAAAATGGGGCCGGTAGCCCAAAAGAAAATACTTTCAAGAAAATGTACTAATTCATAAATTTTCCGGGTCCAGGAAATGTGTTTATTTCTGATCATATTGAACAATATAAAAGGGAAATCACTGGCGCCCCAAGCCCATCTTACCAGTTGTTTATATTGATCTCTTACTGTCTGAAAATAGGAATTGCTTTGAACTGCATCCATATAGACTGGACTATAGATATTTTCGCAGTAATGCCTTCCATTATAAACAAAAAATGCTGTCCAATATTGTCTGGAATCATCCTGAACAACAGTTGTGTCCCAGTAATTAAAGTCCAAAACCGATTTAAAGCTCATGGAGCGAGAAGAAAAGCTTTTATTTTCATCTTTTCTTAAAGAAACCGACCACTGCCAGAATGTACAAGAAATAGCTACAAGGCGGTTAAAAATCGGCACATCCCATATATTGTTGTGGTAAAAAGGTACTGGTTGATAGCCAACCTCCACTCTATTAGGAGTGACCAAATATCGGAAGGTTAGTTCATTGAGAAACTCTTGGCTTACTGCTGTGTCCGCATCAAAAGTCGACAGAATCAGATTCTCATAAGTTATCTTGTTTTCTTCCAAATACGTCTTTAGTACTTTGCCCGCCCAAGTCGCATTGGCCGCTCTTCCAACATGTTCACCAGGTAGCTTTTTTGGATGCAGGGTGAACATATATTTTTTAAACAAATGACCAAATTCAGCCTCAATTCTTTGATTAATTGATGTAGCGTTCCGATAGTCTCTTTCCTCAAGTGAAAGCATTAAAATTACTTTTTTCAGGTCAAAATTGCTATCTACTATGGATTTAACGGAGGCTCTGATCACCTCATATGGTTCTTTATAGGAAACTAAGTTAACACAATGAAGGATATCTGAAGGTTTTAAATATTGTTCAGTACCCTTTAGCTCTTCAATTCTCTGTTCCAAAGTTTGCTCAAGTGGCTGTTTTTTATTGTTTAAAATAATTCGATCTGCCTGAAACTCTTGTCTGTTATTAGATTTGTGCAGCTTTTGAGGATATTCAATAAAATTCAATAAGCGAATCCAATCGGTTTTTTGTGCTCTGGTACTAATTTGATATGAGTTGGATAGATGAAATGAGAAGTAGAACGAGCGATAAATCCAAACTAATGTATATAAAAGGACTAAATTTGCCACTATGTTGGGGATGAATATTGAACCTAGAATGACAAAACTGAAGGCTCCCCAGGTTAAAAGCCCCGGTACCAGTTCCGCCAGTCTCCAATATTTATGATCCCTAATTAACTCTTTTGGATCTTGTGTGGTTTTTTTCATGAATATAGTTTCGTGCCAATTATATTAATTATTATCGATTTGACAAATCTAAAATCTCGAATTATTATATTGCGCCTTAAGTTCAGCGCAAACTATATCTTTTGTCAAATTTCTTGCTTGACAACATAAGGGTAAAACACTAATCTTGCAACTGCTTCTCAAATATACAGATTCCCCATAATAATAATAACATGAGTGATGTATCTATCATGAAGAAAGAAGAGCGCATAAACCTAGTCGATATTATAGAAGACATGTTTATGGTTCTCACCTCAAAAGAAAAAGAGGTTATCATAAAGCGCTTCAGTCTCGATAATGGGCCGAAGCAAACCTTGGAACGTATCGGGCAATCATTTTCAGTCACTAGAGAGCGTGTCAGACAGATTGAGAAAATAGCTTTGGGGAAGCTACGACGAACTGTTGACACTACTAAGCTTAAGTTAATTAACAACTTGGCTGTGGAAATTCTTAATGAATATGGTGGTATATTGATTGAAGATATACTTGTTGCCAAATTAGTGTCCAAACTTTCTACCAATGATTTAACTGACAAGCACATTTTAAGATTGGCTTTAAATATCAATAATGGAATTTCAACTTTTGAAAAGAATAATCTTTACAAGCCCTATTGGAAGCTTTCTACAATAATCAATGATGATATTAAGGAAGTAATCAGTATTGGAATTAGTGTTTTGAATAAAAAGGCTGATGTAATTTCCGATAAAGACTTAATTAAGCAGGTAAACGAAGTCCTAAGTCGAAAGAACAGAGAGGTTAATGATATGTTTATCCTTTCCGCTATGGAAATTGACAAACGGGTTAAGAGAGTGGAGGAGGGTTATGGACTAGTATCTTGGAGACATATTAATCCTCGCAGTATTAGAGATAAGGCATATATCATTCTGAAGAAATCAGGAAATCCACTGCATTTTGTTGACATAGCTAATAAAATTTCTGAATCCGGTTTTGATAAAAAAGTTGTTACTACTCAAGCTGTTCACAATGAACTTATTCGATATGATCAGTTTGTGCTGGTTGGTCGCGGACTATATGCGCTGAAGGAATGGGGCTTTAAGAAAGGAACTGTTGCTGATGTTATTGAAAGTTTACTTAAGAAGAAATCTCCTCTCACTAAGCAGGAAATAATCGCAGGAGTTTTGAAGCAACGTAAGGTTAAGAAGGGTACAATTTCCCTTAATTTACAAAAGAATCCTCAATTTGTCCGTGTTGGTCGCGCAGTTTATGATTTAGATGCTTCTGCAGTTTAATTTAATTTGCTCGAATATTTAAAAAAGCCTATATTAAGTGAGCTTTTTTTAATGTTATTTCTTATGGATGACACTATATTCACTAAAATAATTAATAAGGAGCTGCCTGCTCAGTTCGAATATGAAGACGATAAGTGTGTCGTCATTCACGATAAATTTCCTAAGAGTAAATTTCATTTATTGATTATTCCTCGAAAACCAATTCCAACCATTATGGACGTTTCGGATGAAGACCAGGAGCTTTTGGGTCATATGATGCTGGTTGCTCGGGATGTAGGTCGCAAGCTGGGCTTAACCGGTTATAAATTAGTTTATAATGTCGGTCGTGATGGAGGTCAGGAAATTATGCATATTCATTTGCATTTATTAGGATAATTGAGTATATTTCTGGCGCTTTCGGCCAAGAAAGCTCTTTTAAACCATTCGTGCTGGAGTGGTGGAACTGGTAGACACGCCAGTCTTAGGAACTGGTGTCGCAAGACGTGGAGGTTCGAGTCCTCTCTCCAGCACCAAAACTAAAATTTATATTTGCAGGAGCGTTTACTGATATACTCTTTATTGTATTATTAATTAATACTTAATAATTAGTATGTTTTCATTATTCAACGCCAGATTTATTTATGAAAATAAGCTTCCTTCAGCTCAGCCAGAGTCACATGATAACACACAAGAGAAGTTGGAACGTGTTACCAGCTTTTTAGGTTTTGAGGATATGATTTTGTCTGTCGAAAAGGGAGAAAAACCGAGATTTGATAGAGCCGAGACATTTCTAGAATAAGACTAGATGGTTTCGCCCAGAAATGGTGTCTGAAGATTGGTCAGCTGCAATTTGGGCTTACCGACCTTAGAGGCGCTGGCCAGAGCCACAGTTTGATGGCCATATTTATGATTAATACGGTCAATTTGCTCAAAAAGTGAGATAGTTTGCGACGTTTCGATTTCGCTGTCAAAAAGTGTTGGCGGAAGAATGGCTTCGCGCTGAAGTTTGGTAGTGATAAAACCGGAGCTGCGGTATTTAAGGTTGGGGTTAAAGAGTTTCTCATAGCCTTCCTTAATGCGATAGGTGATGGCAGTAGGGCAGTTGATGTACTCCCCTATCGGTATTTCATATGTATGCACTTTATAATTATCAGTGCGCAGCATGAGACCGACGCATTGGGTTTTTAGTTGCTGACGGCGCAGCTCAAAAAAAGCCAATTCGATGTTTTTCATCAGTTCATGATAAATAAAGTCGCGGTCTTTAGTAACTTTGAAGGAGCGGGTGCGAGCTAAGTTTTTGGGTGGGGCTGGATCGGTGACCACGGCGTAAATTGCCTCGCCTTGCAGTTCTTTCTGGAGTTCATAGCCGACTTTACCGAGTAATCTTTGGATTTGACTTTCTGGGGCATTGGTGAAGTTAAGTGCTGTGTGAATACCGAATTTATTCAGGAGGGCGTGAGTATTGTGGCCAATGCCGTGAACATCGGAAAGTTTGACCTGGTTGAGAAAATTTTCAATGTCTTTGCCGGATATGACAGTAATAGCATCGGGTTTTTTAAAATTACTGCCCATTTTAGCCAGGGTTTTAGTGACGGAGACTCCAATGGAAACGGTGATGCCCAGGCTGCGCTTGATATCTTCCTTAATATCATAGCAGATATCAGCGTAAGGCTTGCGATGGAGCCGTCTAAGGCCTTTTAATTCCAGATAACACTCATCAATGCTGGCTGCTTCGATTGTGGGGCCATATTTACCAATAATGCCGAGTAGCTTCTGATGATAAATAGCATAGCGGCCGAAGTTACAGGGCACGATAATAGCCTGAGGTAAGGTACGCCTGGCTTCAAAAACCGGCGTGCCAAGTTTAATGCCATATTTGCGAGCTTCATAGCTGGCAGTAATGACGCAGCCTCCACCGAGTCCACCGACTAAGACAGGCTTCCCTTTAAGTGCCGGATTATAAGCTTGTTCGACTGAGGCGAAAAACGCGTTGCAGTCGATGTGGGCAAAGGCGGTGGTAAAGGATTTGCGTCCGAACATTTTAAGTATATTTGCGAATAGTGCCTACTACTACTCCCCAAATGGTAGTCCCCTCCTCCATTTTAATTTCATATTGCTCAGTACTTTCGGCCTGCAAGACGCGTTGACCGTTTTTTTCCACTAGGCGTTTCACAGTGAAGCCGCCGGGGAGATGGGCTACGACAATTTGGCCGGGCTTAGCATCAGTGCGTTTTTCCACCAGAATTAGGTCTTCGGGCATAATGCCGGCTTTTTCCATGGAGTTGCCGCGAACTTTGAGAGCGAAGGTGTTATAAGGATGGCGAATAACATATTGATCGATGGTGATAAGTTCTTTTTTAGCATCTTCAGCCGGAGCTTGAAAACCGGCCGGAACTGTGTCGGGGAAGAATGGTATCTGAACCGCCTTTTTGAAGTCGTGGAGAAAGCGAAAAGGCTTGCCGTTACGCAGAGCTATAATTTGTCCTTTAGTATTTTTTTGCAAATAACCCTTATTTTGAAGTGCCTGCAAATGACTGAAAATGGTATTTGATGATTTAATCCCCATTTGTTCAGCGATTTCACGAGTAGAAGGAAAATATTTATAGCGATCCTGAAAAGATTCGACAGTCTGCAGCGTCATGTTTTGTTTGGCAGTAAGCCCTTCTTGCTTATTTTTAACCATTGGAATAGAATTATTAATTATATTCATAATACAGAACATTTGTTCTATGTTCAAGTAAATATTTGACAAAATAGGATTAAAAACTAAAATAGGAGCTATGTTAAATATGACTTCCTACACAACTGTCTTCACAAAAAACGCAGTAAATACTGCGGCTGTTAATAATGTGAAGAAAGCAGTCGTGTCGAAGGGGTCATAAATCGTGAATTAAAAAAGATTTTCAGCCCCTTCCGCACAGCGAGGAGGGGTTTTTTGGTTCTTTGACAAATAGATAAGTCGTAATGTTTAGCTGATAATTTAGTGCTTACGCATTAAAATATATGTCAATTAAGCGATTTAGACTGGTCCTTCTCTGATTATCTAATGGTGGATAGTCGGAGATGGGGCACAGTCAGTGCGTCGTTGTCATGAAGGTGCTAACGCACTACAACTATTGGGCAAGTTAAAACTTCGTTGACTTGCCTGGAGGGAGAAATCCGCATGTTTTTCATCTCAGAAGGACGTATCGAAGAGTTCGAGATTCCTCAGTACATTCAACCGGTGTCGGAAGAGCAGGAGCCTCCTCAGTCCGGGGCTTATGTCTTCGAGGGTGGGATTGCTGATCCCGTGTACACCGATACCTCGTCGGAAGATGGCGAGGACAACAACGCTCAGGCGGCCTAGTGCCGCCGGGCTCCGCATTCGTGCGGGGCCTTCAGACAATTTAATAATCCAACGGCCCGAGAACAAGGGCTCGAAGGATGGTCTCCATCCGTAAAAGGGGGTTTCGCGTTAAAGCGGGCCCCTTTTTCTGTTTAGAATCAATTTTGTGCTAATAACTCCTTTTTATTAGAGCGCTCAGCAATTAACTTGCGTGTGCCAGCTCGCTCACTCAATATGGCATCAAGAGCCAGTCTGGTTAGAGGGCCTGCATGTCCGGCTCCAAGCTGGTCTTGGTTTTGTAATATGCCTTGAGATTGTTGGAATTTGAAAACAGCATGAGCTGTTAAATCTCCATAATAACCCGTTGGTTCAATACCAAATAAGTTTAGTTTTCGAAGCTCGGATTGAAGTTCTAGAACAGCTTGACCTTCATCTCCCAGGCCAATATCCTGTTCCAGGAAGCTTAATCCATTGCCAGCTAAGAGAATTTTTTCTTCCTCACTATCTAGATCCGGGATTACAGGAGCGGCTTTGGCAATAGGAATAATCATTTCCTGATGACTTTTCTCAGGAGTTAAATCTTCAGAAATCGCTCGCTCTAATGTTTTTCGTGTTTGCGGGCCAAAGAAGCCTGCTCCAAAACTGTCGTCGCCAGAGACTATTTCATAGTCTAATTGAAATTGTAGTACTGCTTGATAAGTTTCCCAAGTAAATTCCTCACCACCATCACCTTGATAATAGCCTAGATCAGCCAGTTTTTCGTGTAATACTGCTACTTCTTGATCAATTTTTCCATAGCCGACATCTTTACGGAATATTTGAGGGGCTGAATTTGATGCAGGAGAATAATAAACTTGCTGTAAGCTTTCCAGGTGTACATCCTCTGCTACGCTTGGGTCAATTCCATAAACTTTAACAGTTAAAGTTCTTTTCCCCCAGGCAAGCGCTCTATTTAAACCTTCATCACCGTAACCCATCCAGATATCAAGTCGGTCATGTGCTTGGCCACGTTGCCCAGCCGGAACAATTGCTCCGCCGCGATCATGTACCGAAACCATTCCTACACCTGGTATATCCATTTTAGTACCGAAGGGGATTGTTTTGGGCGCTGCAATCATGCCCGGAAAAACCGGTGTGCCGTCTGCTCCATTGGTACCATTACCGTTGAGGCGTTTTTCAGCTTCAAGAGAGCCTGTTAAATAGCGACTTTGCCCTTCTATGGGCGAATAATAAGCTGTAATTGTATATATATGTTCATATGGGTATTCCTGACTTTCTTGAGCATGTGCATCAGTGGCATTGGCGAAGAAAAATAAGGCGCCAATGATAGCCAGTAAGAACATAAATTTGATCGAATTCATTGTTGAGTAAAAATTAAATCTTAGAATTATAGCACAAAAATAAGCCACTTTCGCGGCCTTTATCTTGCTCGGGCTTGTGTTTATTCTATAATTCCGATTCTTCGAGTAATTTCGCGCTCCACAAATTCGCGATCACGTCCATACTTAAGCCGTGAAAGCTGCTTCAAGGCCTCGCCTACTTCTTGATCACCTTTCACCAGCCATGGGAAAGGTATAGTGATGGAAAATGGCTTACTGGGCTGTCCGTCTATGGATAGTTTCATGCATCCCTTAAATGTATCTACATTAATAAGATCTTGTTCGGTAAAGGTGGGGGACATCTCTTTAGCCATATATTCAGCGTCCTGAGCACCAATTTTAAAGCACATCATAGTACCGACATTTCCAAAAACCGCATCCTTTACTTTAGATTTACCAGAGTATCCCTCTTCACCTTCCAATTGAGCGATATATTGATGCGCCATATTAAGGCTAAGTCTATATTTTCTAGCTTCGGACAAAATACTTTCAATTGAATCGGTGATATAGTTCTGGAATTCATCAATATACATAAAATGATCGACTCTATCTTCAGCTGCAAATCTTTGTCTTCTTAATGCAGCCATCTGCAATTTAGATACAATAATCAGACCCAATAATTTGGAGTTAATATCTCCGACTTCACCTTTGGACAGATTCATGAGGAGAATCTTTTTATTCTGCATGACATCAATAAAATCAAAAGCTGAGCGTAATTGTCCAATAATATTACGCATCATGGAGTTAGTGATAAATTGGCCGAATTTGGCTGCAAAATAAGGGATAATTTCTTGCTTTTCACGCATGCCGGTTTTTGCCATCTGATCTTCCCAAAATGATCTTACTACCGGGTTTTTAATATATTTAACCTTCTCCTGTTGGAATGCATCATCGGTAAATAATCGGACAATGTCAGTTATAGTACCGCCTTCAGGATGTGCCATCAATGTCAAACAGCCATTACGGAAGTAGTCTTGAAGACGAGGTCCGAAAATTTCATTTCCGAATAATTTAATCATAATATTCATGGCATCAAGTGCCACCAGCTCTTTTTCGTCATCCGTATCGGCTTCAAGAATGTTCAGTCCCAAGGGGCGAGCCTGATCTGCAGGATTAAAATATATTACATCGTCGGCTCTTTCACGCGGGATGAATGGCATGATAGTTTCAATCAATTCGCCATGCGGATCAACGACAGTGACTCCGCGGCCTTCTCTTAAGTCCTGACGCAACATAATTTGAAAAATGGAGGATTTACCTGTACCGGTTTGACCGATAACATAGAAATGTCTGAAACGATCTTTTGCTGACATGCGCACTTCTGTAGTAACTCCGCGATATTGACTATGACCAAGTAATAGTCCTTCTTGCGGCATATTTTTGGGTGCAGGTGCATATTTGAAATTTTGCCATTTGATTCCTGGTGTTTTGTTATATCTGGTGCTGGGAAGATGGTATAGGCTGGCTAATTCATCACTGCTGAAAATTGCCTTTTTCCTTTGCAACCATTGATAGATAGGATAGCGAAAGCTTCTGAAAATATAGTCTTCGATGATCCTGCGTTCGGGATAATATTTTACACCGGAAAGTTTGTTGCCGGCTTCATTATCATATTGAGCAAAAGAGCTAATAATGTTGTTTAGGTGAGCCTTAGCGTCTCTTTCTACATCAGCTGCGACAATAACGCGGACCATTGCTTCAAAACCTTTACTAGAATTTTTCTTATCTAATTCTTTGAGCTCTTCTTCCGCCATCGGAGTAGCCTTATCTAGAGCCTTAGAATCGCTACCAGAACCGCCTCCACTAATTAACATATTAAAAAATGCCCCCAGAAGTTTGATCGGATTAATAGTAAACTTTTTCTTTTCTTTTTGATTGGCCAAATTTTTAGCCTCATCTTTACCCTTTTTTTGCCATTTATCTGCAGGCCTGATCATTATTTGTACTACTGCACCCTCATTTATGCTTAGTTTATTAAGAGCATTAGTAAGATTGTTGATGGGATCAGAACTTAGTTGTTCATAAGTTCTAATGGGATGCATAAAATGTTTTCCTAAAGTTAAGGCCTTAGCTGCCACCTGAGAATTATTCTGGAATATATTGAATTCTTCTACTTTCTCTACATATGCATCAGGATAAAAACCGGTAATTTGCTTTTCCAATAAGCCTGATAAGTAATTGGGGACAACAAAGTAAAAATAAATTTGATCGTCCAAGGCCACATATTCCAGGGAAAGAAAATCTTCTCCAATAAATTTGTTCTTAAAACTACCACTATGAATAGAATGAACGGAATCATAAAACTGAGCCATGACGGCTACGGCTTCTTTAAAATCTTTAGCTCCGGAACCTTGCTCCTCTTCCCGATCCGTTTTTGATTCTTTAGATGAAATTTTAACCTGTAGAAAGACCATATTTAATGACCTTTCCATGTTCTTACGGTGCAAAATATAGTTTCTGATGATAATTGCCAGCAAAATCACCAGGCCAATTCCCAGAATTATAGAAACGATATTTAGAAGGAGGTAATACATTAATCCTGCTTTTTGATCTCTATGTTGGCTTCTTCTAGCCGTTTTTCAGGAATTTCGGAGGGTGCGCCCAACATTAAATCTTTAGCTTTTTGATCTTTAGGGAAGGCCATCACTTCGCGAATATTCTCTTCATCTAAGTATATCATAGCAATACGCTCTATGCCCATAGCAAATCCCGCATGAGGTGGAGCACCATACTTGAAAGCCTCCATCATATGTCCAAATCTCATAGTTGCATCTTCCGGAGTGATTCCAAGAACTTCAAATACTTTGCTTTGTAGTTCTGGCTCAAAAATTCTAATACTTCCACTTCCCAACTCATAACCGTTTAATACAGCGTCATAGCAGTCTGCAAAAATCTTGTCTAATTTCTCTGGATCATTGAGCATTTCTACTTGATCCTTTTTGGGATGGGTAAATGGGTGATGTACTGCTGCCAATTCCCCTGAAACGGGGTCTTTTTCAAATAGCGGAAAATCTACTATCCAGCAAAATCCAAGTTTATCTTTGTCTATAAGGTTGAAGCGCTTGGCGCAAGCAATTCTTACATGGGCTAGAGCAGCACAAACAGTATTGAAACTATCAGCTCCAAAGAAAATAATATCGCCTGCTTTTGCTTCAGTTCGCTCGACAATTGCCTTCAATTCATCTTCACTAAAATATTTTTGAATATTTGATTTGGGGCCTTCATCGGTAATTTGTAAATATGCCAAACCTTTAGCGCCATGTATTTTCGCCAATTCGGTTAAGTCATCAATTTCCTTGCGAGTTAGCTCTAGGCCACCATCAACCTTCAAAGCTCTGACGACACCGCCAGACTTGATAGCATTGGAAAAAACAGAGAATTCGCAATTTTGTACAAGATCTGAGACATCCTTGATTTTAAGGTCGTAGCGAATATCGGGCTTATCTATGCCGTAATCATTCATTGCTTGTACCCAGGTGATGCGAGGAAAAGGTTTCTGAATAATCTTTTTATGTGGCACGAGCTTTTCAGACATTTCAATCAACATGCGTTCAAAAAGCTCAAGTACATCCTCTTGATCTACAAATGCCATTTCTAGGTCGAGCTGCGTAAATTCCGGTTGTCTATCCCCTCTTTGATCTTCATCGCGCATGCATCGAGCTAATTGAAAATAGCGATCATATCCTGCAATCATTAATAGTTGTTTAAGCTGTTGAGGTGATTGAGGAAGAACGAAGAATTTTCCAGGGTATAGTCGTGAAGGTACAATGTATTCTCTGGCTCCTTCTGGTGTACCTTTGATAAGAATTGGAGTTTCAATTTCAAGAAAATTTTCTTGGTCAAAAAATTTGCGCATCTCCATAGCCATTTTGTGGCGCATAATAATGTTTCTTTGCATTCTTTCTCTACGAAGGTCTAGATAGCGATATTGAAGGCGCAGCTCTTCATTAACGTCTGTTTCTTGGTCAATTTCAAAAGGAGGAGTTGCCGCCTTGTTTAGAACTTCAAGTTCGCTAATGAGGACTTCAATTTCTCCAGTGTCCATATTAGAGTTTTCTTGACCTTCCGGTCGGCGCCGCACTTTTCCTGTCGCTTTGATTACAAATTCAGGGCGAACTTGGTCTGCTTTCTGATGAGCTTCAGCAAACAGTTCCGGATCTGTAACGATTTGCGTTAGTCCATATCGATCGCGCAAATCGACAAAGATAACTCCACCATGATCTCGACGTCGGTGTACCCAACCGCAAAGTGTTACTTCCTGATCTAGATGGGTTGCGTTTAAGTCGTTGTTGGTATGTGTTCTATACATAATTTTATGATAAAGTTTTGATTAGTATATTGTTTTTTGCTTTTTAGCCAAGCAGTTTTTCCAATTGTTGCAAGGTTTCACTATTAGTTTCAATTTTTAGAGAAGTGGTTAAAGATTTTACTGATCTTGCTTCTGGCACACGCAGAATCACTTGTTTCTGACCAGGATGGCTCTCCAAAAATTTCTTCAAATTGTTAAATTGTTCTGATCCAAAATTTTGAGGAATATTAATTGTAACTTTGTCTTCAAATACTTCGTACTGATTAAGATTCTCCCCTGCTTCTTCTAAATTATATATACCTGCTTCTTTAGCATTATTAATCATTGTATCAAGTGATATCGTCTTCAAATCACTGGCATTTAGTTGCAATTCATCGTTCCTTTGATTGATTTTACCTTCAATTATTAAAATTTGATTTTCCTGAATGGAAAATTTCACTTTTTCATAAACACCGGGGAAGAAAACAACGGGGATTTTACCGGTATTGTCTTCCAGTTCAGCATACGCCATTGGCTTGCCGGACTTGGTCATGACGGTTTTTAGGCTATTAAGCAGGCCGCCAAGTTTGAAGCTTTTACCAACATCCTTTTTGGTCAAGGATTCAATCAGTTTAACCTTTCTTTTTAAGTAATGCTTGAGACCCTTTAGGGGATGCCCTGATACGTACAAGCCCAAATAATCCTTTTCCAGTTTTAATTTTTCCATTAACTTAAGCGGCTCGACTGTTTTGAGCTTTATTGGTTCAAAATTTAGATCAGATATATCTTCACTGATTGCTCCAAATAAGTCAGTTTGATCTTGATTCTCTTTTTCATCCGGGTTGAAATCCTTCGCATAACGCGCAATTGTGTCACTGTTTTCGGCTATCATTTTGCGCTCTCCGAATTCGTCTAATGCACCGGAATAGGCCAAACTTTCAATGGTTTTTTTGTTGAGTATCTTTGAAGGCAGATTTAATGCCAATTCCTCTAAAGATTGAAATTTGCCGTGTTTTTTTCTGGCATCGATTATGGCGTCAATCGGACCTTCCCCGATACCCTTGACCGCATTCAAACCAAAGCGAATTTTGCCATCTTCGACTGCGGTAAAGTCACCAAATGATTCATTGATTGAGGGTGGAGGTACTGTAATGCCCATTTCTTCACAATCTCTAATTTCTAAAACGATTTTGTCAGTATTGCCGTGATCTGACGTCATCAGAGCGGCCATAAATTCAGTCGGATAGTGAGCCTTTAAATAGGAAGTTCGATATGAAATCATTGCATAGCAGGCGGCATGTGATTTATTAAAACCATAACCAGCAAAAGGTTCTACTACTTTTTCAAAAATTTCAGTAGCAAAATCTTTGCTGTGACCCAGCTGCATGGCGCCATCAACAAATTTCTGCTTCTGTTCGGCCAAGAGTTCAGGAATTTTCTTGCCCACTGCTTTACGCAAAATGTCAGCTTCGGCAAGTGAAAAGCCGGAAAATATCTCTGATATTTTCATAACCTGTTCCTGATATATGGCTACTCCATAAGTTTCTTTAAGAATTTCCTCCAAAGATTTGTGGGGATATTTAACTGTGTCAGGATGATGTTTACCTTTTATATATTGAGGAATCCACTCCATCGGTCCGGGTCTATAAAGAGAAATCATGGCGATAATATCTTCAAATTCAGTCGGTTTGAGTTCGCGAATATATCGTCGCATACCGGATGACTCTAGTTGGAATACTCCTGTTGTTTCCCCTCTTTGCAACAGTTCAAAAGTTTGTTTGTCATCAATGGGGATTTTGGTAATATCAATGTTTACACCTTTGGTTTTGCCGATTATGTTAATAGTTTTCTCAATGATGGACAAGTTTTTGAGGCCTAAAAAGTCCATCTTAAGTAGTCCAATTTCTTCCAAAGGTTTCATGGAGTATTGGGTGACAGTTCCGTCACTACCATCAGTGCTGCGCTGGAGGGCTGTGTAATTTACAAGTGGCTTGTCAGAGACCATAACTGCGCAGGCATGAGTACCGGCATGTCTAACAGTACCTTCAAGATTGATGGCATTATCAATTAAGGCTTTAGCTCTGGGATTGGTTTTGTAAAGATTGCTTAGATCGGGACTTGCTTCTTTGGAAACTTTAAGAGGAGAATGTTTGCCCAGAACAGTTGGAGGTACGGCTTTGGCAACTGTATCTACTTCACTGTAAGGATAACCCATGGCGCGTCCGACATCTCTGATGGCAGCCTTAGCAGACATTGTGCCAAATGTAATTACCTGAGAAACACAATCTTTTCCATATTTATTGATAGTGTAATCCAAGACTTCATTGCGTCGGTGATCTGCAAAATCAATATCAATATCAGGCATGGAAACTCTGGCGGGATTTAAAAATCTTTCAAAAATCAGTCCGTATTGCAACGGGTCAAGCTCTGTAATTTTTAATGTATAAGCAATAATTGAACCTGCAGCCGAGCCTCTACCGGGCCCTACTGCAATACCGTTGGTTTTGGCATAATGGATAAAGTCCCATACGATCAAAAAGTAGTCGTTAAAGCCCATGTCATTAACGATTCCTAGTTCATAATCCAATTGCTTTTTTGCTTCCGGCTGTTTTTCAGAGGCATAAAACTCCTCTAGTCCTCGATAGCATAGCTCTTTTAAATATTGATCAGCCGGCTTGTTATCCGGTGTTTTGAAATGTGGTAAGAGATTCTGGCCAAACTTTATTTCTACATTACATTTTTCAGCAATTTTTAGGGTGTTGGCACATGCTTCGGGTAAATCACTGAATATTTCTTGCATTTCTGCTGCACTTTTGAGAGAAAAATCGTCTGGATAAACTTTTCTATCAGAATTGGTAATATTGGTTTGTGTGCCAATACATACTAAAATGTCATGTGCTGACGTATCTTGTGGATTTAAATATCTGGAAGATTGAGTAGCGACCAGAGGAATGCCTGATTTTTGACTTAAACTGATTAAAGCTGATTCAATTTGTTGATATTCAGGAATGTTAGGATGGCGTTGAACTTCTAAATAATAATCATCTTGAAAAAGTTGATGATATTTCTGAATTATTTTTTGTTGAATCTCCTCACTATCTACCAAGATGGCCTGAGCTAATTCTCCCCAACGATTTCCGGACAGTAAAACTAGACCTTGATGATGTTGTTCCAGAAGTTCGAAATCAATTCTAGGTCGATAGTAGAAGCCTTCAAGTGAAGCTGCAGTAGATAATTTTAGTAAATTTTGATAACCCTGATAATCCTTAGCAAGCAAGGTTAAATTATGTGGCTTATTATCAGGGCTGGAGCTTTTATCATGTCTAGATCCAGGTGCAACGTAGAATTCGACTCCAACTATCGGCTTAATCTCTTCTGCTTTGGCAGCTTTATAAAAATCAGTCAGACCATAAACGTAGGAGGTGTCAGTCAGACCCAAAGTGTCGTGGCCCTGTTCTTTGGCATGTTTTACCAGTGCCTTGGGCGATCCCAAGGCATCTAAAAGGCTAAAGTGCGAGTGAGCTGTCAGGTGAACAAAGGACATCTAATTGAAGTGAATAGCTTAGATAGTTTTTAGCATGAAAATCAGATTTGTTGAAATTTTATTTTGCGCTGAGGGAGCTCAGTGATTTCAAATTGGATTAAATATTGATTCATACCCTTGAATGCTCTATTTTCCAACAATTCAGGCCATTCGATAAAGGTATGTGAATTATTATTAGTAGTTAAGTCAAGAATTTCATTCAGTAAGGATAGATCCAATTGATTGATTCGATAAAGATCCAGATGGTTAATGGTCATTTCCTGCCCAATATAATAATTATTTATAATCGTAAAAGTTGGGCTTTTGACCTTGCGAGCGGGATAGTCATATTGTTCAACGAATTTTTTAACGAATGCGGTTTTCCCAGCCCCCAAATTGCCTTGCAATAAAACAATGCTGGGCTTCTTAATTCGATTCTTGACTTCTTGGGCGATTTTGCCCAGATCTTGTAAAGAATTGACTATAAATTCTTCTGCTGATCGTTGATTAGTACTTAAATTATCCTGAATCATTATATTGCTTAATTTGCGGGAAACAGGTAAAATATAGTGATATTCAAAACAAAAATAAAGTTCTAATGCTTAAAACTCTACTTAAAAAACGAGGCGCCCAAATTTCACTTGTAGTGGGCATTTTTGCCATAGCTATGCTGGTTTTGAACACTACACTTCTCGATTTTCAAACCAATTTAATTGCCGGTAAAAAGGCTGCCCCCTATGACGGATTAAGCTTACCCATTAAAAAAGCACCTAATTGGGTAGAATTAACATCTAATCAATGGGATTGGAGTTATGGTCAATTACCTGAGAATTTATTGATAGATTTGCCACAATATGATCCCAATCAATTAAAGAAAGATCCCAGCTCGTTAAATTGGAGTAATCAAAGGGACAAAATGATTCGTAATGCCCAAGTCACGTTCAGCGTGCCGTATATGGGTAATTATAAATTGGACGGTAGAGAGTTTGTCGGTAGTCACTTGGCCGTAGATATTAAGATACCGATAAATACTCCTGTTTTTGCTATCGGTAATGGCGTTGTGACCAAAGTTTCACCTCAAAGCAGTGGGTTTGGGCAACATATTGTTGTGCGACATGATGATTTTCCATCGGTAAACAATCCTAATGTTAAAGAGACCTACTATTCAAGTTACAGCCATTTAAGCAATATTCATGTTAGTGAAGGTGATATTGTTACAAAAGGTCAGAAAATAGGTTTAAGCGGACAGTCCGGAACTGCTACAACTCCGCATTTGCATTTCCAAATTGATAATTCAAAAGCGCCATGGCATCCTTATTGGCCTTTTACTTATAGTGAAGCTAATGCCGCAGGTTTATCATTTTTTGAAGCTATTAACACCGGTTTAGGCCAAGATAAAGCTATAGAAACAACTATAAATCCGATGCTTTATGTTCAAAAGTATCTAGATGATAGCGGACAAAGCCAGCCCGCGCCAGATGTAGAGCCTGTTTCAGAACCCGTCTCTGAAGCAGAGCCTGTCAAATTACCTGAGAGGGATGAAGAACCTGAAGCTGAATTACCAACGACAATTGGCGATTTACCTCCAGATATCACTGTATCAACACCTGATGCTAGTTCAGATTCTTCTGAAGTTGCTAAAGTTGAAGAAGTTGCTGTAGTTGAAGAAGTTGAAGAAGAGAAGGAGAAGCCTGAATCTTTACCACTTCCAGAATTAGCAGAGTTTGAATTACGCTATGACGACTCATTAGTTTTGAATCAACCTAAAAAGGTAAAAGTGGTGGCCTTTGATGAAGATGGCAAGGTCTTTAACAGTTATAAGCCAGATGATGTTGTTTACATCAAGATTGAAAACGGATCGGCTGAGCTTTCCACAAAGTTTTTAGACAAATCAGACTTCGTAATGGGAATTGCCGAATTTGAGATTACCCCTACTGCAGAATTCGGTTTGAGATTCAGCGTCAGTGAGGGGAAGATTCAAGCACTATCTGATGTTATGCAATCAAGCATTTTTACAGACCTTGATGCCAATGACGATAGATTTACGGCGATTAATTTCTTAAAGAATAATAATGTAATACGAGGGTATCCGGATGGTTCATTTAAGCCTGATAATCCTGTTTCGCGTGTGGAGGCTTTGAAGTTTATTTATGAAGGTTTGAATAAGGATTATAGAAAAACAGTTGTATTAGAATTTGCCGATACTGATTCCAAGGCCTGGTATGCAAGATATATTGGAGCGGCACAGCAACAAGGCATAGTTAAGGGTTATGAAGGCAATGTCTTTAAGCCGGGCAATACCGTTACCAGAGCTGAATTCTTAAAAATGCTGCTACTATCTGCTGAAATTGATGTAGAAGACTATGAGGTCAGAAGAAAGCCATATGTTGATGTGAATTTTGAAGATTGGCATATTAAATATATCGCCAAAGCTAAGGAAATGAATTTATTGGCAGATTCCTCAAATAAGATTGGGCCAAATGAACCGCTGGAAAGAGGTGAGGTTTCGGAAATACTTTACAAGTTGATTATTACCAAAGTTAACGGCAAGGACAGCTATTCCAACTCATTGGTAGTTGATAATAGCGATATTGAGGGATTCTACAATTAGTTTGATTTTTAAGGCTCTATTGTTTAATATTCTGGCACTTCAGATTGAAGTGCCTTTTGCGCCTGTAGCTCAGCTGGATAGAGCAGTGCCCTTCTAAGGCAAAGGTCGCAGGTTCGAATCCTGCCGGGCGTACCATTTTAGATATCTTGCAGATTACATTCCCACAGCTCTCATTCTGCAAGCGCTAGATTAAATATTTTTCTAAGGCCGGCAAATATTTTGTCAATTTCAGAATATGCTTCATCCAAATCTTCTATTGGCGCAGAGGCCATTAAAAAGGAGGCTTGTGTTTTGTTTTGTGAAAAATACTGAGCAAATTGGCTACTCTTCAAGTCGGAAACCAATTCACCTTGTTGGAATAAAACTCTTCCTATGCGCTTAAAATTTCCCTGCTGTTGTGGTGACAAGTCTTCCCACTTGCTCGTGGTGTTCGTTTTTTTGAGTAAATCATGTAGTTGATGCGATAAATGTATCTTTAAGGCGATCATAATTCCCGCATGCACAGTGGTCATTATTTCAAAATATGGCGAGCAATATCCAATTTCATCAAAGAGCAACTGATCTTCTTTAGTTCTCGGATAAAGACAGACAAGAGTACTTCCAGAAGCAGCTTCAAAATTAACTAATGCCCTTTCAGGTAATTTATTTGTCTGGAGCATTTTATCAATGGCTTGCAAATGCTGATTAAAATCCAGATCATCTGCAGTTTGCACTGTATTTTTCATAGCTTTAATTAGTGGCAGAAAAAGTAACATAGACAAGTAACTGATTGAATATCAATCGATTTGCCTTTTTCTATTTTTATGGTAATCTAATATCACTTAATTTTAGTATGAAATTACAACACGAAGAAAAAATCATTAAGGTGTTCCACCATCACAAATACTTTTTTGTAGCCAGAGGTCTGAAAGTCTGGCTGGCAAGTGTGCCGTTTTTCTTTTTAGCATATATAATTACGTTTTCGCTTGGAGTTTATGTGCAGGCCTTAACTTATATTGGAATTACACTGCTATTTGGAGCAATTCATCTATATGACTTTCTGATATATTACATGGACACCTTGGTTGTCACCAACAGACGTGTGGTTCATCTGGATTGGATAAGTATTTTTAAATATATTGAAACACAAGCCATGCTGGATGATATTCAAAATATTGAAACACATGAAAACGGTTTCTTCTCTAAGTTTCCATTCTTGGATTTTGGCACTTTTACTTTGGAGACTGCCTCAACCCGAACTACGGTTCAGTTTAATGAAGCTCCGGATCCTGAAGGGGTTAAATACTTTATTTATAATCTAGCTAAACGTCACGGACAGCTTACCACTCAAAAAAATGACCAGGTTAAGCAAAAACAGGAGTTTATTCAGAAGGCAGAATTAGAATTAAGTAAAGTAGATTAAGTGTATTAATCCTGTTATATTTAGCGAGATAAATAATTATTTCGTGGTTTTAGAAAGCTTTAAAAATAAACAGCAAAAAGCAGAGCAGCCTTTGATTAGAAGTGATCAAGGTGATACTTTTGAGAATACTCTCAGGCCAAGCTGTTTTGATGAGTATATCGGCCAGAGCGACACAAAGCGTGACCTTAAGGTGCTTATAACAGCAGCGAAGGAGCGTAAGGAAAGTATTGACCATGTACTTTTGCATGGGCCACCCGGCTTGGGAAAGACCACTTTAGCAAATATAATTGGTAAGGAATTGGGTGTAAGCATTAGAGTTACTTCCGGCCCCGCTCTGGAAAAACAAGGTGATGTAGCCTCAATAATTTCCAATTTGCAGGAAAATGACATCCTGTTTATTGATGAAATTCACAGACTTAAACCTACAGTAGAAGAAATTTTATACACAGCGATGGAAGATTTTGGGATAGATATTGTTCTGGGGAAAGGTCCCGCTGCAAAATCCATGCGCATCAATTTACCCAAATTCACTTTGGTAGGTGCTACAACTAAAGTCAGTATGCTTTCCGCACCGCTAAGGGATCGATTTGGAGCTGTTTATCGGCTGGAGTTTTACAGCTTAGAGGAAATAAAAGATATAATTATCAGATCAGCTAAGGTTTTGGCTGTGGACATTAATAATGAAGCGGCTATGAGATTAGCTGAATCTGCTAGACGGACTCCCAGAATTGCTAACAGATTGTTGAAAAGAGTTAGAGATTACGCACAAGTTAATGGACAAAATACCATCAAGGAATCAGATGTGAAATACTGTCTAAAACAATTAGGAATAGATTGTATTGGACTGGATAAGCATGATCGAGATATATTATCTACAATAATTGATAAATTTGAGGGAGGGCCGGTTGGTCTCAGTACGCTTTCCGCTGCAACTGGTGAAGATCAAAATACTGTTGAAGATGTATATGAACCATATTTAATTCAGTTGGGATTTTTGGAACGAACTGCTCGAGGCAGACTAGTCACTAAAAAGGCTTTGAATCATTTAAGGAAATCACAAATAACAAAATAATTATGAAGAGAACATTGTTTTTAGTTTTGGCTTTTTTATTAACAGCATGCCAAAGTGCTCCAGATGCTGATTCTATTTCTAAATTTGCCTCCACCACTCAAGAAAGAAGAATCGGGGAAATTAAAGTGCTAGGAGATGTTTTTAACAGTGATGGCGCTACTCATATGCTTAATTTGGATGATGGGACAACAATCCTACTAAAAAGTGAGAATGTGGATTTGAGTGCAGAAAAATATTTGCAAAACAGTGTTGAATTGACAGGAATTATTAATTCAACTGTTGCCGGTAAAAGTATTATGAATGTCTCAAGTATCGATATTATTGAGACTGATATTGATGTGAATCAAACGGTTCCACAATGGAAGGATTATGATGGTGATATTAAGGAGATATCGTTTAAATATAGAGATGATTTTGAGCTTGATGATTCTGCTGACGAAATTGTGTTAATAAGAAAGGTGGAAGAACTGGAAGATAATGACGAAGCATTATCAGAAATTACCATTAAGAAAAGTAAATATGACGATTTAGCGGAGTTTCTTGGTGTTGAGTCACTCGAAAGAGAAGATTTGCTGGCTGAAAACCTGCAGTCCAGTAAGGTGGGACAATATTCATATCAAGCCTATAAACAAGAAAGTAGCGCTGATGAGATTATTTATTATATACCCAGTAAGCAGTTTGTTTATGAAGTTGCGGTGATATCCAGTGGGAATCAAGTAGCACTCAAGGATAAAAATATGTATTTTGATATTTTAGGGTCATTGAAGATCTCAACTATTGAAACTGAAGAAGAAGATGAGCCAGAGGAACTCTCAACTCAGGATTTTAGTATAGATTATGCTGCAGATCCGGAAATTATTGAGGGCGAACTTGATCAAGAAACGGTTCTTGAAACAGTGTCTGATGAATCTGAAACTGTTGACACTCCTCCTACAGCTACAGAAATCGACTTTAATCTACTGGATGAAGTTAAAAACTTTGAAAGTGATACCTTTGGTTTTAGCGTGGAATATCCAAAATCCTTTTATTTTGAGGCTGTTGATACTGATGAGGATAAGGTCGTGAGACAATACCAATTTGGTTCCGAGCCACTGGAAGATAAGCCGGGAGAAATCAGTTTTCAATTGATGGCAGATTACTTACCAGAAGGCCAAATCCAGCAAATTGAAGGGAAAGACGTTGTAGTAAAATCTGAAGCTGGGACAGTTGAGGTTTGGGTTGATGGTAATAGTAGAATTTATAAAGTTATAGGACCCGCCACTATGCAGGATGAAATCTTAACTATGGCTCTATCAATTGAAGAGAAGTAGTATACTGCTTGACTTTTCACACCTAGCACTCTAAAATTAAGAGTGCTAGTTAAGCTTAGATATTTATAAATAATAATCGCTTAAGTAAAGCCTAATTAGTACTAATAGTGAGTAATTTATGCTATTATTTACTGAATTTTAATTTTAAACATGAATCATCCAAGTTTTGAAAAATTTACTAAAGAAGCTAAGCAAGCGTTGATAGTTGCTCAAGAAAAGGCTAAAGAGGCTAAAAGAAACTATGTGGGCACAGAACACGTTTTAATTGGCGTGTTAAGCCAGAAACAATCACTAGGCAGCACCGTCTTAGCTAATTTTGGAATACAAGTAGACAATGTTGATCTGGTTATCAAGAATGTCGGAAGAGTTGGCCAATCTACCAGCGCTCCTCAAAAAGGATGGGGCGGACTTTCAGGCAAAGCGAAAAAAGTGATTGAAGATGCTGTACGTTCAGCACATTTATATAATCATAATTATATCGGTACTGAACATATGTTATATGCTTTGGTTTGTCAGGATGAAACGGCAGCTACTGTTATTCTGGAGAACATGAAAGTGAATCCTGCAGCTATTAAGGAACAACTTATTGAGACTTTTGAACGCTCCAAGAAAGCTCAAGGAGCGCAGCAAGGCCCAAATCAAAGTGGAACAATGATGCAAATGAATCCAATTGAATTTTTCCTTAGTGGAATTCAAGGAGCTTTGATGAATGGGGCGGATACAGATAAGACTGCTGCTCCCTATAAAAAAGCTGACGGTAAAACTCAAAAAGGTACCAAAACTCCTGCCTTAGATTATTTCACCACTGATTTAACAGTTGAATGCAAGCAAGGTAAGCTTAATCCGGTTATTGGTAGAGATAAGGAAATTGAAAGAGCTATTTCTATACTTTGCCGAAAAACCAAGAATAATCCTGTGTTTATTGGTGAACCAGGTGTGGGTAAAACATCAATTGCTGAAGGTATTGCTTATGCTTTGATAAATGAAGAAGTACCTGATAAGTTGCTTGATAAGAAAATTTTGAATCTGGAAATGGCATCCGTGGTTGCCGGCACAAAATATCGAGGTGAATTTGAAGAAAGAATTAAACAAATTATTGATGAGGCCTCCAGTTTAGGAAATGTAATTTTGTTCATTGATGAATTGCATACAGTAATTGGTGCTGGAAGCGCTGAAGGTAGCCTTGATGCTTCTAATATATTAAAACCGGCTTTATCCAGAGGGAAAATTCAAGTACTAGGAGCGACCACAATTTCAGAATATCGTAAGCAAGTTGAAAGTGATGCCGCTTTTGAAAGACGTTTCCAGCCTGTTATGGTTGAGGAACCTAGCCCTGAAGATTCACTAAAAATTCTTCATGGTATTCGGGAAGGATTTGAGGATCATCATAATTTAATTATTGAGGACGTAGCTTTAGATGCTTCTGTAAAACTGTCTAAACGATATATCAATGATAGATTTTTGCCTGATAAGGCTATAGATTTGCTTGATGAAGCTGCTTCAATGAAGACTATTAAGTCTAAAGACAATAATAATAATATTAGGAAGCTGCAAAAAGAATTATCTAAGATTATTAAATCTAAGGAAGAGTCGGTTTCTAATCAGAATTATGAGCACGCTGCAGAATTGCGCAATAAAGAACTAGAGGTTCTCAAGAAAATTGAAGAAGCAAAAATTGTTAAAACTCCTCGTGACAAGAGAAAATCAATAGGCGCAGACGATATTGCCGCGGTTGTTGCCAGAATAACTGGTATCGAAGTGACAAAACTTATTAAGGATGATATTCAAAAACTGATTAATTTAGACAAAAAACTGAAGGAAAATGTAATTGGTCAGAATGAGGCTGTTGAAGCTTTGGCAAAGGCTATTCGCCGCTCCAGAGTAGGCATAGCTGATCATAATCGTCCAATCGGTTCTTTTATTTTTATGGGGCCTACGGGTGTCGGTAAGACTGAGCTAGTTAAATGCCTTTCTAAGGAATTGTTTAACGATAAAGATGCCCTGATCAAGATTGATATGAGTGAATTTATGGAAAGACATAATACTTCCAGACTTGTCGGTGCTACTGCCGGTTATGTTGGCTATGAAGAAGGCGGGCAATTGACTGAAGCTGTGCGTCGTAAACCTTATTCAGTAGTCCTGTTTGATGAAATTGAAAAAGCCCATCCGGATGTATTCAATTTGTTGTTACAAATCCTTGAAGATGGCGTTTTAACCGATAGTAAAGGGCGTACAGTTGATTTTAAAAACACTGTAATCATTTTGACTACAAATATAGGTGCGAAAAAGTTAACTGAAAAAGCAGCTCCAATCGGATTTAATCTTAATGTTGATGAACTGTCCAAGGCTGAGCAGGATTATGAAAGGATGAAAGATGAAGTTTTGGATGAGCTGAAGAAGAATTTTCGCCCTGAATTTGTTAATCGTGTAGATAAAATTATGGTTTTCAGGCCTCTTAGCCACGATCATGTTAAAGATATTGTGAAGCTGCATATTGCTAAATTGGAAGAAAGAAGTAAGGAAAAGAGTATTAAGTTCACCTATACTAAACAGGCTTTGGATAGACTTGCTGAAATTTGTTTCGATCCTGAATATGGCGCACGTCCTGTAAGGCGTAAAATTCAGGAATTAATTGAAGATCCGGTTGCAGAAGGTATACTAATGGAAGAATTCTGCGAAGGAGACACAATTCAAATCGGCAGAAATAAAGACGGTAAAATAGTCTTGAAGAAGAAAAACTAGCTGTTTTCCAACTTTAAGCTGAAAATTCCCAGAGCAACAATTGCTGCGGTTTCGTTTCGGAGTATGTTATTACCCAATGAAAAGGTGTGAAGCTCAAGTTGTTCAATTTGCTGCTTTTCAGCTTCACTAAATCCTCCTTCTGGGCCAATTAAAATAACGTTCTTTGCTGCAGGCTTCATTTGCAGAGCGGGCTTAGAATTAGCTCTTTCCAAAGCTATAAAAATATCAGCTGCATTTTCATTGATAAAGTTGGGGAAGTCTTTAATGTGCTCAATTATCGGTATTTTGCCCCTTTCTGATTGTTCCACTGCTTCAATCAGAATTTTTTGCAGTCTTTCTGATTTTAATTGATGTTTGAATTGAGTGAAGTCACTTTCAATCAGGTGAATTTTGGAAGCTCTCAGTTCTGTTGCTTTCTGCAGGACCAAATCCAGCTTATTTGGTTTATTTGGTAAACAAAATGCTAATTCCAGTTTAGCAGGTAATTCATTGCAATTCTCCTTTAAGTCAAAAAGCTCCAACACTAATTCCTCATGATTGATTTCGACTAAGGAAAAATGAAATTCATATGCTTTGACCGGATTATCAACGGTGATTTTGTTTAATAAAACTACTCTATCCCCTATTCTTGATCTTAAAACTGTTTTTAACTGCAGGAATATTTCGTTTTCTTGCGTCTTTTTAAGTACAAACACCTTTTCAATTTGCAGTGTTTCCGGATCTAAAATGCTATTTTCCAAAATGAACCTAAAAATTCTTGAATTTTCCATGATTTAACTTGACTTAGAGTGTAGTTGCTAGTAACGTTTGCTAGCAATGCTCAGAGAGTAATGGTCAGCAAGCGCTTTCTAATCAGCATTGCATGTATAATTTAACACTTGCTGGCAAATACATAATATGACTAATTCAACTCAGACAAAAGATGATTTTCTATCTTTGATTCCTGATTTTAATGTGCCTAAACCTGGTCAATTGGCTGATGGTAAAGTAGTGGCTATACAAAAAAACAATATTCTGGTTGATCTGGATGGTATTGCGACAGGCTTAATTACTGGTAAGGAAGCTAAAGACAGTCAGGATACAATTCATAACATTAAAATTGGTGACACTATTTCTGCCTATGTGATTGAAGGTGAAAATGAAGAAGGGTATATAATTATGTCCCTGCGCAAAGCAAGTCAGGAAAAGACTTGGAAGAAATTCCTCAATGCCTACGAAAACGACGAGGTTATTACAGTTTCAGCAAATGAAGCTAATAAAGGTGGTCTTTTGCTGGATATAGATGGAATAAAAGGATTTATTCCAGTCTCTCAATTGGCTCCGATGAACTATCCACGTGTGAACGGTGCTGATGCCAATCAAATTTTAACTAGACTACAAGCGCTAATTGGAAAAGAGTTTAAGGTTAAGATTATTAATATCGACAAAGAGAATGGCAAGTTGATTCTGTCAGAAAAAGCAGCTATTGAAGACCAAAGACAAGAAGCATTAAACGATATTACTGTAGGTGATGTTGTCGAAGGTCAGATCAGCGGCTTGGTTAAATTTGGTATATTTGTAGCTTTCAATGGTTTGGAAGGTCTTGTACATATTTCTGAAATTGCTTGGGGCCATGTTAAAAATCCTGCAGATTATGGAAAACTGGGAGATAAAATTAGAGTACAAGTAATTGGTATAGATGGAGATAAGATTTCACTATCAATGAAGAGACTGACAGAAGATCCATGGCTTGAAGCAGCTAAGAAATACCAAATTGATACTGTGGTGGAAGGTGAAATTAGCCGTGTTACACCATTTGGAGCATTTGTTAAGCTTTCAGATGATATTAATGGTCTCGTGCATGTAACTGAAATTGCTGATGATGTGAAAGATCCTGCTGATGTTCTTAAGCCGGGTGACAAAGTGCAAGCACGCGTAATTGCAATTGAGCCTGAAGAGCATCGAGTTGGACTATCAATTAAGGCTGTTGATGCAGCTCCTAAGAAAAAGTCTAAGAAATCTGAGGAGGAAGTTGCTGAAGAAGATTCTTCTGAAGAAGCTTAAACATCTCTCTTAACATAGCATTCAACAGCTGGTGTAGGTTGATCTAGCTTCACTTTTTGACCTTTCCTAAAAGTATACTGATGTTTAGTAAAATAGGTTTTGACTGTTTTACCTCTGTATGGAATTTCTTCACTAAATCCTTGAGCTTTGCTTGAATCTAAATATTCTTGCAGCTTTTGTTTAGCGAAAGCGCCGATTCCCGGAAAATTGGTTGCAGCTTGCCATTCAGGCCCGAAAACTGAGTTGGCAGGAGCAGATTCTGAACTACTGGAAGGATTTTGTTCTCCACTTGCCGGAACTTCACCCCCCTGAGCTTTAAATACCTCGGCTCTAATTAGTTCTGCATATTCTTTGGTTTTGATATGTAAATTATCTCCTTTATTATACTCAGATTTTAATTTATTGGGATCATTCGGATCAGCAAGTAATTGGTCCGTTCTAATAACATGGACTTTATCACTGCCATGCTTATCAACTAGAAATCGATTTATAGCCTCTCTTCTTTCATTTACAGTGTACAATTGATCAGTGCCCGGTTTTTTCTCGTTGTTCTGCACAAGTGAATCAGCCTCTCTTCCGTCAGAACTCTTATATCCACCGGTTGGAGGAATGGCCAAAAAGTAAATATTCTTAATATTTGTTTTATCTTTAAGGAAAGTAATCATATCGGCCAGGTTTTCCTGTACTTCAGCCAAAGTTCGATTGCTGTAAATATCATTAGCTCCTACGCCGATCACTACATGATCTACCTTGTTTAAAAGCGCTTCATTAGACTTCATTTTATTAAGTACTTGATTGGCGTGCAAGCTATCTATAGCCAAGCGATGCCCACCTTTACTAAAACTGAGAGCGTCCATGTTAATGTTAGCTAGATTTGAGTCCCCGAAAATTGCGGCTTCACCTTGTGGCTGCATAGCATCAAGCTGTTCATCGGAGTACTCCTGAGTTTCCGCAGAGGTGGAAGGTGTGCCTGTCGGGGCAGGCGCTGGTGCTGGTGCTGGTGCTGGTGCTGGTGCTGGTGCTGGTGCTGATGCTGACGCTGGTGCTGGTGCTGGTGCTGATGCTGACGCTGGTGCTGGTGCTGTTGCTGGTGCTGAACTACTATCTTCCTTAGCTTTTACTGCAGCAACAGCTGCGTCGAATGCATCCGTATCAATGATAGGCATGCTTTTTGCACGGGGATCATTGACTTTGCTTTGATATTCGCTGAGCAGTTTTCTGGCTGGTTGATTTTCCTCTTTGGCCAAAGCAATCACCCTTTCCGCCCTTTGGGCTTTCGACATATTTTCCTGCTGAAATAGTTCCACATCACCCATGACATCTTGCATAAACTGAGCTTGATCCCCTTCAATTTGCTGCTCACCCTTAGGTGTCTGCATGGTAATTACAACTGTGTTGCCATATTTCTGCTGCAGTTTAGCTAATTGCTCGTAGAACTTTTTGTTAGCCTGAACATCATTACGATCATCGACATAACGTATAACCACTGTAGTTTCTTGACTGGCATTAGGTTCTTCTGGATAGGAAATTGAACCCTTCACTCCTTGCCCAAATTCGACATCTTGAACGAGATGATCACCTTCTTTTT
This sequence comes from uncultured Candidatus Peribacteria bacterium, assembly GCA_964424075.1. Classification (GTDB taxonomy): domain Bacteria; phylum Patescibacteriota; class Gracilibacteria; order UBA1369; family UBA1369; genus CAYRGY01. Next base: position 8,433 of record CAYRGY010000004.1, on the reverse strand, counting down.
CAGGCGGCTCTTCAGACACGGTTAAATTTTCGTATTCTTGGGGAACTTCTGGTATTTTTTCATTAGTGTCAGTTTTTTTAGGAGGTTCTTCTTGTTTTGGCTCTTTAGCCGAAGCATCGGCAGACGCTTGGTCTTCTTGTTCAGACCTAGCTTGTAGCACTCCCCTTGCAATAGCTTGTACACGTTCAATCACACTTTTTCTATCCTCTTCTTCAACAACTTCGGCTGCTTCTTCATTTAAGCTTTCTAAATATTCCACAGTTTCAGCTTCATTAAGTTCTGAAGCTGTTTTATGTTCAAAAACTAGTCTTTTCGTAAGCTGCAGCTTGTGGCTTGTATTGAAAGTTTTCATACTAGCTTTGAGGTTTATCTTGTTTGGCCCAACTGAGGAAGTCTTCTATTTCGACGTATGTAGTCATGATCAGATTCTCCCTATTATCCAATTCGGCTCTTAAAAGCACTTTTCTGTTATCAGGCAACTCAAAGGTTTCCTCTAACGGCTTGGTGAGATCTTCAGTTTTCATACGAGCACGAAGTCTGGAAAATGCCTCTTGGTAGCTTTGATAGCTTTGGGGATCAATCTGTTCAGTATGTTCTTTGAGTTGTTTTTCTAGTGACATACGATCTAGTACTGCCATTTTAGCAGTTTCGGCATATCTGTCTTCCATTCTTTGTGATACCTGTTCAAATTGCGGCTTTTCCGGGTGTTTTTGTCCTGGTGATTGTTGAGCCATTAATCTAAAGAGTTAAATTTATCTATTGATATTATCATATTTTTTGACTTTTTTCCAGGCTTATATAGAATAAATTTGCCTTAAACAAGGTCTAATATTTAAATATTTTAGATGAAAAAAGTTTTAGTCACAGGAGGCGCCGGATTTATTGGTTCTAATTATGTTCACTATCACCATGGAGTACATCCTGAAGATCAGATTTTTGTTTTGGATAAGCTGACTTATGCGGCTAATTTACCTAATATTCAAGATTTAATCGATAAAAATGCTATTACATTTACCAAAGGAGATATTGCGGATCTAACGTTTCTGAAGGAATTTTTCCAACAAGGTTTTGACCTGGTGATCAATTTTGCAGCTGAAACTCACGTAGATCGGAGTATTACTAATCCGGGAATTTTTGTGCAAACAAATATAGTCGGTACTCATAATTTACTGCATGTTTCGATGGAATCCGGAGTTAAGCGCTATCACCAGGTATCTACTGATGAAGTTTATGGAGATTTGGGCGATGGAAGTACGGATTTCTTTACGGAAAATACACACTTGGCACCTAATTGTCCCTATGCAGCGGCTAAGGCAGCAGCTGATTTGCTAGTCAGGTCTTATTTTGAAACTTATCGCTTTCCGATAACTATTAGTCGATGTTCCAATAATTATGGGCCATATCAATTTCCGGAGAAGCTAATCCCCTTTTTCTTTAAATTGGCTTCAGAGGGAAAATCTTTACCTGTTTATGGTGATGGCAAAAATGTGAGGGATTGGCTCTATGTAGAGGACCATTGTCGAGCCATTAATATGATTGCTCAAAGTGATTTGCATGGGCAGGTATTTAATATTGGAGGCAATAATGAAAAGCAAAATATTGAAATAGCCCGAATGATTCTGAAGTTTTTGGGCAAAAATGAAAATTTGATTAAATATGTGGTAGATCGACAGGCTCATGACAGGAGATATGCAATTGATGCCCGCAAAATTAAGCAAGAGCTGGGCTTCGAGCCGACAGTTGATTTTGAAAGTGGAATAAAGAGAACTTTTGAATGGTATTTAAATAATCAGGATTGGGTGGAGGCTACTAAAGAAAGAATTCAAATCAAGGATCCCAAAACCAATAGTCAGGCGTAATTGTTGACTTTTATTAGTTATATGTTAGTTTTCGATCACTTAATATATTTAGATGAAGGGAATAATTCTGGCAGGAGGTAGCGGTACTCGACTCTATCCAATTACACTAGCTATCAGTAAACAATTGATGCCAATTTATAATAAACCAATGATTTATTATCCTTTGGCTACTTTGATAGAGGCTGGAATTAGAGATATTTTGATTATTACAACTCCTCATGACAATGCTTCGTTCAAAAATTTATTAGGTGACGGTAGCCAATTAGGATGTAATTTCCAATATGCAATTCAAGATCAACCTAGAGGATTGGCAGAAGCATTTATAATTGGAGAAGAGTTTATTGGAAATGATAAAGTTTGTTTGATTTTGGGTGATAATATTTTTTATGGAACATCGCTGAACAGAACGCTAAAGTCTAGTGTTGACCCATCTGGCGGAATTATTTTTGCTTATCATGTTAATGATCCTGAAAGATATGGAGTGGTGGAATTTGATGGTGAGAGAAAAGCTATTAGCCTTGAAGAGAAGCCGACTAATCCTAAATCTAATTTTGCTGTCCCGGGAATTTACTTTTATGATAACCAAGTTGTAGAGATTGCTCAAAAAGTTCAACCTTCCGCTCGATGTGAATATGAAATCACAGACGTTAGTGCTGAATATTTAAGACAAGGTAAATTGAAAGTTAATATATTAGATAGAGGGACTGCTTGGCTGGATACCGGAACATTTGAATCAATGATGGATGCATCCGATTTTGTTCAAGTCATCGAAAAAAGGCAAGGTTATAAAATCGGCTGTATTGAAGAGGCTGCGCATAGAGCAGGGTTTATTGATGAACAGCAACTTGCCAAATTATCTGAGCCATTAATTAAAAGTGGTTACGGTTACTTCGACTCAATTTATGGTAGAAGAAAGGGCTCTATTCATGCTGGTAGAAAATCCGTAGCAGTTAAATCCGGTGCAAAAGCAAATTAGAATTCGCTTTCTTTTGACTTTTTTATAGTATAGGCTACAATACGATCGCTTTTTAAACTTAACCTATTTGGCTTTGGCTCAAGCTCAAGAGGTGCTTCTTATAGAAATAGCTCAACAATGTAATGTCTCGGTAAGAGATATACATTTTGCTGCTCGTGATCTTGGTCAGCCTTTGCAACCAACAGCCAGAGGAGTAGAACAATCATTGGCTAAGACATTGATTGACCATTTTATAAAAAGTGATGCAGAAGCCGAAAAGAAGTCCGCAAAGCAGAAAATTGTAGTCGAAAAGCCTAAGCCTAATACGGCTACTGTCAAAACTGAACAGGAGAAAGAGCCTGAAAAACCTAAAAGAAAACCTAAGAAGGCTACTGTGATTTTCCCTGATGAGGTGAAGAAACTAAAGAAGGATAAATATGTGAAAATTGAGCTCAAACCAAAGGAAGAACCTAAAAAAGACAAGAAAGTAAGGAAATTCGAACCTAAGGTTAAACGCAAAACTGGAGAAAGAAGACCAAAGCAAATTCCCAAGTCAGACACTACTATTGCAGATGAGTTATTAGGCATTGATCAACAAAACCCGGCTAGTACGGTTGATTTGTATGATCGAATGATTGAAGAAGAGAGACAAAGACAAATTGTACATGAACAACGCAAGAAGATGGCGGGTAAAGATGATGGTCGGAAAATTAAGAAATCTCCAACTATCAGCCATACCGTTAAATATGATCCAAATCGGGTGGTGGAAATCCCTGATGTCATTACGGTTAAGGAATTTGCTGAAAAGACCGGGTTGGGAGCTGCTAAAATTATTGGTGAGCTGATGAAAAACGGAATTCTAGCGAATATCAATCAGCAAATAGACTATGAAACAGCAATGATTATTGCTGAGGATTTGAAAGTCAAGCTTAAGAAAAAGCAAACTATTGGATCAGCTGAGGATATAATGAAGGGGAATCTGGAAAATTTATTGGCTGAACCTGACGATAGTATACTTGATGAAAGGCCTCCGATTGTTGTAGTAATGGGTCATGTGGATCACGGTAAAACCAAGCTGCTTGATTCGATTAGACAAGCAGATGTTGTATCAGGAGAATCCGGTGGAATTACACAACATATTGGTGCTTATCAGGTCGAGAAGAATGGACATAAAATTACTTTTATTGATACCCCTGGTCATGAAGCATTTACTAAGATGCGTGCCAGAGGTGCAAAAGTTACGGATATTGCAATTTTGGTTGTAGCTGCTGATGAAGGAGTTAAACCTCAAACGGTTGAGGCGCTGCAACATGCCAAAGCCGCAGGAGTGCCTATCCTTGTGGCAATCAATAAGATTGATAAACCGAATGCAGATCCCGATAGAGTAAAAGGTGAACTGGCAAACTATGATTTAACTCCGGAGGACTGGGGAGGATCAACAATTATGGCTCCGGTTTCTGCGTTAAACGGTCAAGGTATTGATGATTTGCTGGAAATGGTTCTGCTTGTCGCAGAAATGGAGAATTTTAAAGCTAATTTTAACAGAAGTGCTGTTGGAACTGTTATCGAGGCTCATCTGGATCAAAGTTTAGGGCCGGTGGCAACTGTTATAGTTAATACAGGAACACTGCATAATATGGATAATGTAGTAGTTGGAGAATGCTATGGAAGAGTAAAAGTGATGAAAGATCATCGTGGTAAGAAGCTGAAAGAAGCACCACCATCAACTCCTATTTTAATTGCCGGACTTTCAGATGCAGTTCAAAGTGGGGATATTTTACAGGTTGTTCCTGACGAAAAGACGGCTAGAATGAAATCCGTTGCGATTAAGAGCTTGAAGGAAGCTCAGCAAAGAGAAAGAGGTGTGGGCGAGATTATGTCCGCCATCAGCTCCGGTCAATTAAAACATCTACGGTTGGTTTTGAAAGCAGATACTAATGGTAGTTTGGAAGCAATTAAACAATCATTAAGTGAAATTAAAAATGATGATGTTGGCGTTAAGGTACTGTTGTCCGGCGTTGGAGACATCAGTGAATCAGATGTGATGATGGCTGCTGCCAGTGGTGCCATTGTGATGGGTTTTCATGTAAAAACTCATGTTAATGCCGCTTCAGTTGCTGAGAGAGAAAATGTGGAAATAATTAATTACAGTGTAATTTATAAGCTGCTTGATGACGTTAAAAATATTCTAACCGGTATGCTAGAACCTGAATTTGTGGAAAAAGTGGTCGGAGAGCTATCTGTAAAGATGATTTTCTTCAGTAAAAAGAAAGAAATGATTGTAGGTTGTCAGGTTGATTCGGGCTATATAAGTAATGATGCTAAACTACGGATCTATCGAGGAGATGAAATGATTGGAGAAACAAAAATTACTTCTCTGCAAAAAAATCAAGATGCTGTTAAGGAGGTTAAAGAAGGTAGTGAATGCGGATTAAAAGTTGCGGGAGGTATTAAACTTGAGGACGGTGATCGCCTGGAAGCATATGTTATAGATAAGAAAATTAAAACGCTTTAAAATGAATGGGATTAGGCTGTTTAAAGTACCGACTCATGGAGATGAACGCGGCCCTTTAAGTGTGATAGAGTTTAAGGATCAGATTGACTTTGAAATTAAGAGGTTTTATTACGTTACAAATGTAATGCTGGATCGTGGTGGGCATTGTATGAAGGGTGAGAAGAAGATTTATGTGATGCTGCAAGGTAGCTGTAAGGCTCGATTTTTTGCTGGGAAGAATTGGGAGGAATATGAGATACAAGGCCCGAAAGATGCGATTGTGATGAAGGGTGATTATTGGCGAGAGTTTGTGAGCTTTTCAGAAGGAGCAGTTTTAGCTGCACTTAGCAATCTAAATTATGATGAGAATCTCTATATTCGTGATATAAATAAGTACGAAAAATATATTAAATCGTTAGAAAAATGAGATATTCGCACCTTTTAGGAAAAACTAAACATACAGCTCCGCATGATGCTGATACTCCTAATGCAAAATATTTAATCCAGGGTGGTTTTGTCGATCAAGTAGCGGCAGGAATCTATACATATTTACCACTAGGTTTGCGAGTAATGCATAAGATCATGAAAATAGTTCGCAAAGAAATGAATGCAATTGGAGGACAGGAAATTGTGATGCCAGCCTTGCATCCTTCTGAGAACTGGGTTGCTACAGGTCGTGATGTAACTTGCGCGGACATTCTTTATCGTACTGAAGGACATGGTAATAAGACATTTTTCTTAGGACAGACACACGAAGAAATTGTTACTCCGATGGCTAAAAAGTTTATTGAATCTTACAAAGATTTGCCATTTATGCCTTATCAGATTCAAACTAAATTTAGAAATGAGCCTCGAGCTAAATCTGGAGTTTTAAGAGGACGAGAGTTTACTATGAAAGATATGTATAGCTTTCACACAGATGCTGATGATTTGAATCGATTCTATGAATTAGTAATTGAGGCTTATTTAAGAGTATTTGATGCGTGCGGATGTAATGCTTATGTGATAGAAGCCTCAGGAGGCTCATTTACTGATGAATATTCTCATGAATTTCAAGTATTAACTCCTGCTGGCGAGGATACGATTTATTATAGCGAAAAGCATGGTGTAGGTTTTAATGAGGAAGTGAAGGAGGGGCGAGAGATGACCCATCAGGGAGAGCCTTTAAAAGAAGGTAAGGCGGTTGAGGCAGGAAATATTTTTAAACTTGGCACTAAGTATGCTACTGATTTTGGTCTAACTTACGCCTCTAAAGATGGTAAAAAATTGCCGGTGCATATGGGCTGCTATGGTATTGGAATTTCGCGCTTAGTTGGCACTATTGTTGAGGCTAATCATGATGATAAAGGAATAATTTGGCCATCGAATGTGGCTCCATTCCTAATTCATTTGGTGACGATTGGTAAAAGTGATGAATTAATGCAAAGTGCGGATAGGTTTTATAGAGAGATGATGGAAAAGGGTTATGAAGTATTGTTTGATGACAGAGATGAAGGTGCCGGCAAAAAACTAAAGGATGCGGATTTAATTGGCTGCCCACTAAGATTGGTGCTAAGTGAAAGAACTCTTGGTAGCAATCAAATAGAATGGAAACTGCGAGAATATCAAGAGGTTAAAATGGTCGATCTTGACAAATTATTTTCCGAATTGGAATTTTTTATTTCATGAATCATAAATATCTTATTCTAGGTTCTAAAGGACTGCTCGGTTCCGAGCTGGTCAAGGCCGCGGTGGGAAGAGATATTATTGCAGTAGATCGCGAAGAAATAGACATTAATGATGCAGAGGCATTAAGGGACTTGGTTATGGATTTGGAGCCAACAGTAATTTTAAATGCTGCTGGTTATACTGACGTAGCTAAAGCTGAAGAAGAGCCCGAAAAAGCAACAGAATTAAATGGCTATGCTGTTGGACGTTTGGCTCATATTTGTAGGGAATTCGGGATTGTTTTGGTACATTTCAGTACTGATTACATTTTTAATGGTGAAAAACGAGATGGATATAACGAAGATGACTCCCCCGCCCCGATAAACAAATATGGATTAAGTAAGTATATAGGAGAGCAAGCGCTATTTGATGAGATGGAAATGGAAAAAGAGGGATTGCCGGATGGTAAATTTTATTTGATCAGATTGTCTTACTTATTTGGTAAAAGTAAGCAAAATATCGTAAATAAATTGTTGGAAAAAATTCGCTCCAATCAAGACTTGATAACAGTTGATGATCAATTTTTTAAACTGACTTACGCACATGATTTGGCCTTACAAACTTTTTGGCTTATTGAAAGCAATGAATATGAGTTTGGTACTTATCATATTACCAATAGTGGCATACTAAATTGGCTTGATCTGGTCACTGACTTGATGGATGAATTGAGTATCCATCGTCCGGTAAACACTGTTCCTTTAAACTCCTGGAAGTCTACTGTTTTAAGACCCCAATACTCAGCTCTAAATAATACCAAATTGCCTGAATTGCGTTCCTGGAGAGAAGCGGTAAATGATTATTTGCATTCATAAATGGGAAGAGCGCCGTGGCCGGTGAAGGCTGGCGCTCTTGATCCCATCTTGCTTTTTGTGTCCGGTGTCGGGAGCACTTGTCTTTGCAGACCAGCTCAACCGACCCGGGTTGTTCAGAGAGTCTGCACGAAAGCGAAGATGCTTTCGCCGCAAACCTCTGAGTTGAAACGTTCCGCCGTACCCATCGGCTGGAACATTCCGTTCGTTGCTTTCTGCATGCCGGTCGTGAGGCGGCAGCGGTAGTCGACGAGGTGACACATGGCCACGTCGTGCATGAAGCTTAGGAAACCTGGGGCATGAATGCCACCCAGGCATTCTCCCCCGATGTTTTCGCATTCGGCGGCGTAGAAGTTGAGGGCGTAATCCACGTTCGCGTGGTAGCCCTGCATCCACCGGTCGAAGGACGCATCGGGTTTCCCTGATATGCTTGCCGTTACCACCACCGGAGCTCCGCAGCTACCTTCCGGCATGCTGTCGAAGAGTAGGCCTTGGCCGCTGCGACCAAGACTATCTGCCTCGAACCAGGTTCCGACGAAGTAGTCGGGCTGGTTGATGTCGGCATGCTCTACGAGCACGCCGACCGCAGTTTCCGAGCACCCATCGATT
>CAYRGY010000003.1:30061-128113 GCA_964424075.1 uncultured Candidatus Peribacteria bacterium | reverse complement strand
AACTCCATTTTATACGAATTTATTGCGGATAAAATAGCAATTTTGGGGGTTTAGATGAAGTGATTTTTTAGGAGTTGTTAATGTAGGTCGTGTACGTTTTTTTGTATGAGTATACAAATGCAGGAGCAGCTAAGGAGATTGGAAAGAGAATTAAAGATCCGAGCTTATAGCAAAAAGACGATTAAGGCTTATCTTCAAGGATTAGGTAAGTATTTTGAGTATAAGCAGGTTGAATTGGATGCTTTGGATGAGGAGAGTGTTAGGAATTTTTTGGTTAAGCTGGAAAATGCGGGGCTATCAGCGCAAAGTAGAAACACTTATCTGTGCGCGGTCAAGTTTTTTTATAGGAATGTAATAGGTGATGCCGAAAAAATCAGAGTAAGAATTGCGAAGAGGTCAAAAATGTTGCCGGTTGTGCTAACGAGAGGTGAAGTGGACAGAGTTTTGGGTGCGATATCGAATATCAAGCATAAGCTGCTGATTTCGCTTGCCTATGGTGCCGGTTTGCGCGTCAGTGAAGTTATATCTTTGCGAGTACGGGATCTTGATTTTGATCAAATGATAATTCATTTGAAATGTGCTAAAGGGCAAAAAGACAGAATTACCGTTTTGCCGGATAAAATCGTGATTCGGCTAAGAAGCTTTATTATTGGAAAGGCGGGGGACAGTTATGTCTTTGAAAGTGAAAGAGGGGGCAAGTTGTCGGTGCGAACCGCTCAGCTTGTCTTTTCTAATGCTTTAAAAAGAGCGGCGATCTTTAAGCGGGCAACTTTTCATTCTTTGAGGCATTCTTTTGCCACGCATTTATTGGAAAACGGTGTGAATTTGAGGTATGTGCAGGAATTGTTGGGGCATGAGAATCTCAAAACCACTCAAAGATATACGCAAGTCGCCAATCGGGAATTGAGGAGGATTAGAAGTCCTTTGTAGTTTAAAAACCCCAGCATTTCGCTGGGGTTTTAATGATCTGCTTATTTTTTCTCTTCATCAGCTGGTGGGGGGGTTTCTTCGCCGTCGTCTTTTTTTTCTTCCACAACTTCTCCTTCTGCTACATCGCCTTCGGATGAGGCACCTTGTTGGTCCTTTACCCGGACGTCGTCCTGGGTTTGGCCTGCGCCTGCGGCTTCGGCCTGGGGTCCTCCTGCTCCACCTGCGGTGTCGCCTGCGGACTTATACATCTCGGCGCCGAGTTTTTGGATTACTTCGGAGAGTTCCTCGGAGGCTTTCTTGATGTCGTCGATGGCGGCGTCTTCTTTGGTGAGGAGTGATTTGAGGGCGTCGACTTTTTCTTGGACTGGCTTTTTGACGTCGTCACTGACTTTGTCACCGTTTTCTTTGAGGGTCTTTTCGGTTTGGAAAACCAGACTTTCTGCGTGATTGCGGATTTCGACTTGTTCCTTCTTTTTTTTGTCTTCTTCAGCGTGTTTTTCGGCTTCCTGTTTCATCTTTTCGATTTCGTCTTTGGAAATGTTAGATGAGCCGGTGATGGTGATCTTTTGCTCCTTATTGGTTCCTTTGTCTTTGGCTTTGACGTTAAGGATACCGTTGGCGTCTATGTCGAAAGTTACTTCGACTTGAGGGACGCCGCGGGGAGCGGGTGGGATGCCGTCGAGGATGAAGCGGCCCAGTGATTTGTTGTCGGTAGACATGTGGCGTTCGCCCTGGAGGACGTGGATTTCCACAGCATTTTGATTGTCAGCTGCGGTTGAGAAAACCTGGGATTTGCTGACAGGAATAGTTGTGTTGCGTTCGATCAGGGGAGTGGATACTCCGCCCAAAGTTTCTATGCCCAGGGTGAGGGGAGTGACGTCGAGCAGGATGACATTTTTAACGTCGCCTTGTAAGACTCCACCTTGGATGGCAGCGCCAAGAGCAACTACTTCGTCAGGATTGATGCCTCGATGCGGTTCTTTCCCGAAAATCTCTTTTACTTTTTCCTGAATGACAGGCATACGGGTTGAGCCGCCGACTAAGACTACTTCGTCCAGGTCCGAAGCGTAAATTTTGGCGTCATCGATTGCTTTTTTGCAGGGCTCTTCGATGCGTTTGACCAAGTCGGCTACTAAATCTTCATATTTAGCGCGGGTCAGTTTCATAATTAAGTGCTTGGGAGTGCCGTCCTTATCAACAGTGATGAAAGGCAGATTAATTTCAGATTCATGTTGGGAAGAAAGGGCGACTTTGGCTTTTTCGGCAGCTTCCTTGAGGCGTTGAATGGCCAGGTTGTCTTTGGAAAGATCAGAGCCTTGGTCTTTTTTGAATTCGTCGATAATCCAGTTCATGACAACATCGTCGAAGTCGTCACCTCCGAGGTGAGTGTCACCATTGGTGGATAAAACTTCGAAAACTCCGTCGCCGAGGTCGAGAATGGAAATATCAAAGGTCCCACCACCAAGGTCGAAGACGGCGATTTTCTTGTCTCCGCTCTTTTTGTCCAGGCCATAGGCCAGGGCGGCGGCGGTGGGCTCATTGATAATTCGCTTTACCTCCAGTCCGGCAATTTGACCGGCATCCTTAGTTGCTTGCCTTTGCGAATCATTAAAATAGGCTGGCACCGTGATGACGGCCTCCTTGACTTCTTCGCCGAGATAAGCCTCGGCATCAGCTTTGAGCTTTTGTAAAACCATAGCGGAAATTTCCGCCGGACGGCGTTGCTTGCCATCCAGCATGATTTCGGCTTCACCTTTGCTGCCGTCCACTACTTTGAAAGAAACACGACTTTTTTCATCGGTGATTTCGTCTGTACGGCGTCCGATGAAGCGTTTGGATGAATAGATAGTATTTTCAGGATTGGTGACGGCTTGCGCTTTGGCATTGGCGCCGACCAATCTTTCACTGTTTTTGATTGCTACCACTGAAGGAGTAGTACGATGACCTTCTGCATTGGGAATGACTACCGGTTCGGCTCCTTCCATGACGGCTACGCAGGAGTTGGTAGTTCCAAGATCAATTCCGATAATTTTAGGCATATATTTTTAGGTTAAGTTGTTTATAATCTTAGGTGGTCTGCCCTTTGGGCAGCTATTATCCATTTGGTCAGCTAGCTGTCGCAGCTGACTCACCATTGCCGACTATGACCTTAGCTCTGCGCAAAACGCGTTCACCAATTTTGTAGCCGGTTTCCATGGTTTGCATAATTTGGTCTTTGGGGCCGGGTTGCATAGTGACTGCTTCGTGTAGGTCGGGGTCGAATAAATCCTCAGTGCTAATCTTGTTTAAACCGTCTTTAGCTAAAAGATCTTCCAATTGTTTAACGGTGGACAGTACACCTTCTGCCCATTTTTGGGCATCGGGATTTTCCGGTAAGTGTTTTTCAGCCAGGGCAATATTGTCGAGAATGGGTAGAATTTGCAGGATTAGCGCGGCATTGGCGAATTTGACGAATTGTTGTTTTTCATCTTCATTGCGCTTTTTGTAATTTTGTAAGTCAGCGAGTGCCTGTTGGCTGATTGTAGTTAGTTCATCAAGACGGGTACGGGTTTCTTCTAATTCCTGTTGAAGTTTTTGCAGATCCTGTCCTTCATTTTGTGGCTTCTTTGAGTCATCTTGGGGAGGATTTCCGGATTGCGGATTTGTCTTAGACTGAGGATCAGTTTGCTGATCCTGTTCGAAGTGTTGATCGTCCATATTTACTTTATTAAAGATTTAGCTTGTTCTAGAACTGCTTTGTTGAATGCATATTTGCAACGAGTGGGAGCGAGAATGCCGACTATGCTGTTATGTCCCAAATATTTAATACGGGTGACCAGCAGAGTACAACTTTGAATTTCAGGAATGATATTTTCTTTTCCGATATAAAATTTAACAGTTTCATCAATATTCAATTTGGAAAGAAGATTCATGAAGCCGTCATTGCGTTCGAAAACTTCAATTACTTGGCTGGCTCGTGAGTAATCGTCCATGAATTCCGGTTGGCGGATAATATTGGAAAGTCCCAGATAAAAAGTGCGTCCGCTGCCCGGAACAGTTGCAAAACTGGCGTTTTGGGTGACGTGTGCCAGCAGGGAAACTATGTCCTGGATTTTTTGTTTGGCCCGGTGAGTGGTTAATTCTTTTTGAGCTTTTTGGATGGCTTTGACAGCAGCCTGTTTAGCCTCTTCATATTCACCAAGCTCGTCGACGAAAAGTCGATAACCCAGATCAGTAGGAACTCGGCCGGCAGAGGTGTGCGGTTGATATATCAAACCTTTCTTTTCCAACATAGCCATGTCATTGCGAATGGTGGCAGGGGAGACATTGAAACTATAGCTGACCAGAATTGTGTTTGAACCGACTGGTTCGGCTGTGTTGATAAAGTGCTTTACGATAGCTTTCAAGACTTCAAAGCGACGATCCATTTTCATTAGCGGATTCTAAAATTAGCAGTTAACATTATACAGTGCTAATTTTAGAAAAGCAAATTTAGATAATTGAGGAATAACTTGATATAACTAGAATTTGTGGTTATTTTATAGCTACTAATTTTAAATATGAATGAGAGTGATACTCAGCTGATTGCTGAAGAAGTTAAAAAGCAACATATTCGTGAACAATTTGTTGATGATATGGAGGATTTAATTGAGATGTTTGCCGATAAAATTGAAACAGAGGAGGATAGAGAAGAATTGTTACGCATGTTGCATTTACTTGAAGAAATGCAAATGGACACCTTGCGTGCGATTTCCAGAATTATTTCCGTAGTGGGTAATATTCGCTTGTCAAAAACAGCTTGTGATCCGAATCGGATAGCTTTTATGGTACGAAAATTGATTGTTGGTTTACTCAATCAAGATGGAAAACAAAACAAAGTTGGCTGAAGTGGTGTATATCACCAGCAGGTTATAGCTATTGTGTGATGGTGCAAAATATATTTGATTATAAACAAAGCCATCGATTGGAGAAGGTGCTCAGAATTTTTAAAATTGTCAAAACTCAAGGTATAGCCAGGATTACTTCCGATCTGTTGGAATTAATGGATGGTAAAAACAAGAGTATTCCCGGAATAAAACTGAAAATATTTGCCAATATTCAAAGAATGACCGGTTTGTTCAAGAAGTAAGCTTACAGCTTATGGGCAACCATTTCAGCAAGTTCAAGGGTGCGATTGGAATAGCCCCATTCATTGTCATACCAAGAAAGAACTTTGACCATGTTGCCTTTCATGACTTGAGTGGAAATGCCATCTACGATTGAAGAGCGACTGTCCTGACGAAAATCGATGGACACTAATGGTTCATCGGAATAACCCAGAATGCCTTTTAATGCACCATTGGTGGCTTTTTTCAAGATTGAATTTACTTCCTTGACAGAGGTCTTCTTGTTGGTCAGGAAAGTAAAATCAAGAATGGAAACTACTGGCGTAGGAACACGCAGCGCAAGTCCATCCAATTTACCTTTTAATTCAGGGATGACTTCGGTGACGGCGACGGCGGCGCCGGTTGTGGTTGGAATTATGTTGACTGCAGCGGCGCGGGCGCGGCGTAAATCCTTGTGAGGCAAATCGAGAATTCTTTGATCATTGGTATAGGAATGAACAGTGGTCATCAGTCCTTGTTTGATGCCCAGAGTGTCATTAAGTACTTTGACAATTGGGGCCATACAATTGGTGGTGCAGGAAGCGTTGGAGATAATATGCTGGGATTTAGGTTTATAAGTTTGAGTGTTCACTCCCATCAATAAAGTAGTGTCGGGATTTTTGGCTGGCGCTGTGATAATAACTTTTTTGGCACCGGCTTTGAGATGCTTTGATGCTCCGTCCCGATCACGAAATACTCCGGTTGATTCCAATACAATGTCTACGCCCATTTTCTTCCAAGGAAGCATTTCAGGATCTCTTTCTTGAAGCAACTTCACTGTTTTGTTTTTAATTTGTAGAGAATCTTTTTTGCTTGTGATGTCCATTTCGAATTTTCCGTAGTTGGAGTCATATTTAAGTAGATGGGTCAGAGTTTCGTGGTCTCCCAAATCATTAATTGCCACAATATTGAGAGGAAATCCCTTTTCCGCATTGATACGGAAAATCTGGCGACCGATACGGCCAAAGCCATTGATGGCAACTTTTGGTTTGCTAGGCATAAAATTGAAGGTTATTTATTTTTGCTTTCAGCTATATATTAATAGTCTTGTGCTCTTATGCAAGTCGAAGGAAAAATAGTACTGTCTCAACGCCACCGGTAAAGAATAACCCTTTGACTAAATTACCAAGTAATATTGCTAACATGGCCGGCCAAAAAGGGGCATTGAAAATATAAGCAACGGCAATGGCTGTGTAACTACCACTTACGGGCAAGGGGATGATGACGAAAAGACAGAGGAAGATGATGCCAATTTCGTTGAAGCGCTTGGAGTGCTTGGTGTGTAGTTTATCAAAGTGTTTTTGCACATGCTTTTTGAGAAAAGCAACATGCTCAAAGATGAACTTAACAATAGGATCAATTATTTTAAATACAATCAAGGAAGCAGTGGTAATACCCAACATTGACCAGAATAGTGAGGCGGCTGAGGGTAATCCCAGCAAAGAGCCTAATGGTATAGATCCGTTGATCTCCAGTAAAGGTAACATCGCCGCAAAAAACACAATGATTTCAGCTGGGATCTGCATAGATTTTTTTTAAGTGAACTTATCTTACAGCTTTTTTGGACAATGTACATAAATTTTGTTCCCGAGCAGTATAAAATTGTTATGCAATATGGTTTTGTTCTGACAATGATATTTGTCAGGTGATGTTTTTCCTTATTTTAAAAGCTATGTTTGTGTTTTTTGTACTTTTTAGTGCAAAAAAGTTATACTAAGTTGAACAATTTCTTTGACTTTAGTGATGACAATCAGTAATTTGGAGATGGCTAAGCAAGATCAAAAAACTTGAACTGTTCTTGTTCAGAAGATTTGATCAAGAACTATCAAAACAAAAAAATGACTGAAATAAGCCCTTCACACAATCCGGTCATGGTCAATCAGGTGATTGATTGTTTAAGTATTACCGGAAAGAAAGTTTTTGTTGATGGTACGCTGGGATTGGGAGGTTATACAGAGGCTTTGCTGAAGGCAGCCGGTCCCAATGTGAAGGTTATAGCATTCGAATTAGATCAGGATAATCTGGAGCAGGCTCGTGAAAGGCTGAGAGATTATCAGGACCAAATCATTTATATTAATGAGAATTTTGCCAAATTGGAGGAGGTATTGCAGAGATTAGAGTTTAGCGAAATTGATGGGTTGATGCTGGATTTGGGTCTTTCATCTCCTCAATTGGATCGTGGCGAAAAAGGATTTTCATTTATGCGAGAAGGGAAATTGGATATGCGCTTTGATCAAAGACAGCAATTAACTGCTGAAGATGTTGTTAATAATTATTCCGAAGAGGAATTGACGAACATTTTCAGAGAATACGGTGAAGAGAGGCAGGCGAAAAGATATGCCACTCAAATTGTAAGAGCCCGTCAGGAACAGCGAATTACTACTACTAAGCAATTGGCTGAATTGATAGTAAAGAGTAATCTCAATAGAAATCAGAAAACTCATCCGGCAACTTTGGTTTTTCAGGCGATCAGAATTGAAGTGAATATGGAATTGGAGAGTTTGGTGGAAGTGCTGAACCAATCCTTAAAAGTGTTGCGCAAAGGGGGGCGAATGGTGATTGTTTCTTATCATTCTTTAGAAGATAGAATAGTGAAATTGTTTTTTAAAGAGCGCTCCAGGGAGTATATCAATTTACCTAATGAATTGACTACTACTAAGTTAAATCCGGAGCTGAAAATTCTTTCCAAAAAGCCGCTTGTGCCAGAAGTAGAGGAGATCACGCAAAATCCTCGGGCCAGAAGCGCAAAATTACGTTATGCTGAAAAAATAATCTAATGACTTATATCTACTCAAAAAGCAGTCCTTATCGAATGGCGGCACGTCAGGAAAGTGTTGTAGCTAAGCCAAGTGTTGCCAGTGCGGAATTAATCAGATTTGATATTAGCCCGCATTTGATTATGATAGTTTTGATGCTTGTAGCTGCGCTTTTGGGTGTTTTATATTTGATAAATTTTAATCAGGTGGCGACCAAAGGTTATGTACTGAAGCGTCTGGAAATTTCCAGGCAAGATCTTAAATCGCAACATGATGTTAACAATGTATATTTAGCCAATATCAAGTCGATTTCCAATATGATTGAGCAGGATAAATTTGCAGGAAAAAGGGAAGTCGGCACTGTTGAGTATGTATTCACAGATCCATTTTTGGCTAAGGCTGATTAGAGAAGTGTAATTTTCAGTCAGTAATCTCGTTTTAAGTTTAGAGAAACAGCTTTTTTGACAAAATTCTTTGTTGATTTTTAATTAAGTAAAGGGTACCTTGCAAGACGAGCCTTAGCGATATTTATGGACTATACACAGCAGTATCCTTCGGGAGCTGAAAAGAAAATTAGTAATGCAGAAATTGAGCAATTAGTGGAGAAGGCCCAGCAGGGAGATATTGATGCTTTTGGTCAGATTTATGATCTGTATGTGCAAAAGATCTATCGCTATATTTTTTTCAAAGTGAGAAAGGAAGAGGCCCTAGATATGACTGAAACAGTTTTTTTAAAAACATGGGAAAATATTAATAAATATCGCAAAAGAGAGGGCAGTTCCTTTGCTGCTTGGGTTTTTAGAATTGCTCATAATTTAATTGTTGATCATCATCGATTTCATCAGGACATTGTGGCATTGGACCCATCAGTTAGAGATCTGAAGAAGGAGAGTAATCCCGAGTTGGTAACTGAGCAAGCACTAAGCAAGGATACGGTTAGGTCAGCTCTAACCAAATTGAAGGGGAATTATCAGGAAGTTTTGACTCACTTTTATATCAATGATCTGAATCATCTGGAAATTGCCCAAATTATGCGCAAAAGTGAGGGAAGTTTGCGGGTTTTGAAGTTTAGAGCCCTCAAAGAATTGAAAAGAGTACTGCTTGATATGGGAATTAAATATTAGAGTAACAATATTGTTCACTAGTAGTTATGGTAAATGAGCTTAAAAAACTATGATTAGATTTACTCGAAACAATAAAGCAAAAAAAGAAGATCAGGAATTGCGAAACTTGGCTAAAAGCCTTGCCAATGAAGCTCTAAAGCCAGATTTGGATAGTGAGTTGCAAGTGGGAATGAAAAAGCATTTGCTTGCTCAGATTCGCAGCAAACAAGTTGATCTTCTGCCCGAAAGCCTGGAAAAAGTAGGTTTGGATTTGCGTGTTCAGGCCAGGGAAGCCGTGTTAAATCAATATCGGAAGGTAGGATTGAAGGAAAGTATTTTGGATTCTATTCAAACTGTGATTCCCCGCTATGGCTTTTTACCGAGATTTCAAGGTGCTATTGCCGGAGTTTTGATATTCGTGATTAGTTTTGTGAGTTTGGTGTTTTACCCGGTGGATGTGACAATTACCAAAGCTGCCAAGTGGACTTTTATTGAAAGTATTCAAGGAGAAGTTTATGTTAGCAGAGAAGGTAATTTGATGGGCGTAAATGAGAATTTTGCTTTGCAGGAAGGCGATATAGTGATTACTAAGTCTGACAGTTTTGTGGTAATTCGCTATTTGGATGATAGCGTAACCCGATTAAGTGAAAATTCATTATTAAAGCTAAATAAACTATTTGCTCTTCCAGAAAATACTACTGAAACCGAAGTGCAAGTGATTTTGGAACACGGTAAGGCCTGGACAAAAGTAACCAATTTAGTGGGAGAAGATTCCAGTTTTGTGATGGAAACTGATTTTGCCAAAGCTAAGGTTAAAGATAAAGCGGCATTTGAAGTATCAAAAGAAGGTCTTTCCACCAGTGTGGCGGTTTTTGAGAATGTGGTGGATGTAAGTAAAAAGTCGGGTGCTTTAGAGAGAACTCAACCGGTTATTACCGGATTTGTGGCGCAAGTGGCTGATGATCAAAATGTGGTAACTTTGACTGATCATGAATCAGTTATTGCTGAGGAGGGCAATGCTGAGTGGACTGAAATGAATTTGAATTTGGATCAAGAGCAAGAAGAGAAGATTAAGGATCAGGCTATTAAGAGTAATAATGAAGTGTTGGGTGGAAAGAATGATTTTTTGACAGCTCTCTCAGACTTTCAGGATTTGACCAAATCTATTTTCGTTGATCCTCAATTGGAACGTTTGAGAAAGGATTTTGTGCAAGCTCATCTTGGATTCATTGAAGCTCAAAATCTGCTAAACAGTGCTAGCAGTGATAATCAAAATCGTACTGAATCTTTGAAATATTTGCGGGATTATTTATCTACAGTGGAGAATATTTTGGCTCAAATGCCCGAACTTAAGGAGCAGAATGCAGAACGGGCAGATTTGCTGCTTAAGCTGATTAAGGAGAATGTGGAGGTGCAGAAGAAGAATTTGGCGGTAGTATTGCCAAGAGAAAATCTGTATCTGGTTAAGGATTACATTTATCAGGTGTCCGGATTATTAGCGGAGGGGCAGTTGGATCAAATAGAAGCTAAATTGGAAGCTGCACGTAACAAGTTGCAAGAAGTAGAGGCTTTGATTAATAGAAATCAATTGAAGTTGGCACAGTCGACTTTCAAGCAATATTTAGATCAATTGGATCAATTGGTGGAATTTGTAAATGAGTCTGATGTCAAAGGTGTAAAGACAAAATTGTTCGAATTGATTCGGGAACAATTGAATCAATTGAAAAAACTCAATGCTATTGAAAAACAGCTTAAATATAAAGATGAACAGCAATTTTTGAATATTGTTCAGAATGTGAAAATGAGTAGTATTAATAAGCTGATTGAAATCTTCGAAGGTTATCAAAATCAAGCTATTCCATTTGAATTGCTGCAGGAGTTATATAGTTTGGTCGATTTATATCTCTATGACGCTAATCTCGAATACGAAACTTTGGTGGAGATAGACAAATTAATGCGTGAATATCCAGAATATAAAATCTTAGTAGAAGAAAAGACTTTGCTGGAGATGCAAAATGTAATGGTTGATCAGGAGTCAACTGCTGATGTAAAAAGTGCTGTCAGAATAGATTTTGAAGTTGATATCTAAATTACCCCGAGGATAATACCAAAGCCGGCAATAAAGGCTCCGATAATCCAGAAACGCATGACGATATTGGCTTCATGCCAGCCCAGTTTTTCAAAGTGATGATGTAGCGGAGCGATCAGAAAGACCTTTTTCTTGAGGTATTTTTTGGAAAAGATTTGAATGATGACGGAAAGGGTTTCCAAAACAAAGATTGCTCCGATCAGCGGTAAAACGATAACTGAATCAGTCATCAAGGCTATTACCCCAAGCGTGGAGCCCAGGGCTATTGATCCCGTGTCTCCCATATAAAATTTGGCGGGTACGATATTGAACCAGAGGAAGCCTAGGAGTGCTCCTGCCGTGACCATACAAAAGGCGGATAAAATAAAGAGACCTTTGGCATAGGCAATGATTGCAAAGCCAATGAAGGCAATTGTCAGCAAGCCTCCGGCCAGGCCATCCAGCCCGTCGGTGATGTTAACTGCATTGGATGTAGCGGAGATGACCAGTACAAATAGGGGAATATACCATAGGCCGATGGCGTAGTCTCCCAGGAAAGGAACATGTACGCTTTGATAGCCCAATTTATAGTAGAACCAGAGAGCTCCGGCAGTAGCTAAGAGAGTCAGTGCCAAAAATTTAGGTTTGATGTTGATGCCTTTTTGCTTGCCGATACCTTTTAAGTTGAGATAGTCATCAATGGCGCCGAGAGCAGCAGTGGCAATTAAAGTAGCGATAGGAAGAAGAGTTTCAGATCGATTGAAAAGCGAGTTGTCGGTTATACCCAGTAATTCGGAAAAGCTGGAAATTAGGACGACAATTAGGATGGTACCCCAGATTAGAATGCCTCCCATGGTCGGAGTGCCGGCTTTTTTAGCATGTAATTCTTTGAAAACTTTGGCTTCTTCACCGGTTGAGCATTTGTCGCGTAATTGTTTGCCGATTTTATATTTGTGGAGAAGCTTGATGAAATAAGGGGCGATGATAACAGCGATTAGAAACGCCAAAAGCTGAGAACCGAAAATAAGGGTTAGATTTCTGATATTGTTACTGATGAGGGGGAGGCCGAGATATTCCATTGATTTTTTTTAAATCCACTGATAGCTCTGAAAGATCCATTCAGAGAGAATTTTAGATTCGTTAAATCGGGAAGGACTATTTAGAACTACATTGATTATTGTATTCCCTTTTTCGTTTTGCACAACACTAATTAGACATTGGCCGGCATCATCAGTGGTCCCAGTTTTGAGTCCCAGCACGTTTAAATAGCTGTCCAGAAGGCTATTGGTAGCGGAAAGTTTGTGACTAAGTTTTTCATTGGTGGAGCTGATTTCAGTTTCTTTGATGGGTGCGGTGCTTTGAATGAAAGGGTTTTTCATTGCCAGTCTTCCCAAAATCAGCATATCGGCAGCGGTGGAGTATTGTTTTTCGTCATCGAAGCCAATGGGATTGGCAAAACTGGTATTGTGCATGCCAAGTTCTTTGGCTTTAGTATTCATTTTGGCGACAAAGCTTTCTACATCTCCGCTGTTATGAATAGCCAGAGCCAGCGCGGAGTCATTAGCGGATTTGATGATAATGGATTTGATGAGGTTTCTGACAGTGATTTGTTCATCTGGATAAAGATATATTTTGCTGGGTTCGACTGAGGTCGCTTCTTTAGAAATTGTAACCGTTTCTTCCATTTGATTTTCTTCCAGCACGATCAAAACGGTCATCAGTTTAGCTAAGCTGGCAACTGACATTTGTTGATGGGAATTTTTTTGATATAGAATTTGGCCGGTTTCCAAATCTGCGGTTAAAATGGCTTCAGCTTGCAAAACGGGAGCAATGCGATTAGCTGTTTTTTGTGGATAGCTGTTGGCGGAAAGAAAAGAACTTGTGTCTGGGATATCAATTGGAGCCGGATTTTGGATGATTGAATCTACGGCCAGTAGACTAAGTAGGCTCATTAACATCAGTAGTGGTGTCAGTTATTGTTTCTTCTGTAGTAGTGACAGGCTCAGTTTCTGTGGTTGTCGTAGCTTCAGTTGAGGTTGAGTCTTCTTCTTCCTCGTCGTCAGGGGTTTCGGTTGCCAGATACATCAGGCTATCAAAAGGATCCGGTTTGGCTATGTAATTGTAGTCTGCTCCAAATTCAATTACTATTTCAGAATCCATTCTCGTTTCTGTATCCAGATATTCAAAGGGAATTGGAGTGACTGTGGGGGCGTCGATAAGTTCGGTTACCAGCTCCAATGCTTGAGGAGCATTGCCTTCCTCGTCGGTACGATAATAGATGGTGGTTTGATCAAGGTCGCGGTTGGATGCATTGCCATAGTACACTGTGTTTAGGCAGTAGCGATTGAGAATATTTAGATATTTATAAGCCAGACCTGAAATACGTGTTCCGTTCAAAACTTGAATCGGTGCAGCTTCTGTGATGAAGTTGGTATTAAAATAGTTTTCGGCAAAATCATGAAGCACTTCATAATCAGTGCCTGCAGGCAACAGAACTGCTGCCCCACCAAAATAGTCACGGGTGGGTGTATACAGGAAGCCTCCGCAACTTGTAAAATCATCGGTTAAGACTTGAGAGGAAATTTGATCTCTGTTGCTGTCCTGGCCAAGTTTTGCGAGTTCCAGAATTTCAGTAATCTGTAAATCGGTTTCAAAGCTGTCACTGAGAGAGGTGTAAAGCTCTTTAATCTTACCTGCATCTGTGAGCAGATTAAGGCTGAGTGCTTTTTCTTTGACCGCTGATAGGATTTGTTGTTGCCTTTTGGCTCGGTCAAAGTCACTGGTGGTTTTGCGGCTTCGGGCATATTTGAGGGCGGTCTCTCCATCCAAATGTTGTTGACCTTCCTGAATAGTGAAAGTGGTATAGCGAATGGTTCCATCTAAAGGATAGTAGGGATCATATATGGCATTTTCCACGTATATATCTATTCCACCAATACTGTCGATAATTTCTACAAATCCATCGAAATCAACTTTGACATAGTATTGAATTTCAAGTGCGGTAATATTTTCTACCGTTTGCTTGAGATTTTCCATGGCTACTCGATGACCATAGAGGTTAAAATATGAATCATAAATCTTATTGATCCTTTGACCGCCGGTCTCTTTGTCTTCTATATAAAGATCTCGAGGCAGTGAAAGCATTTTAACATTTTTGGTCTCTTGATTGAGATTAGCGACAATAATAGTGTCAGTTAAATTGGCACCGTCATGATTTTCATTTCCGGTTCCCACCAGTAGAAAATTCGTATTGCCCTGCTGGTCAGTGTTGAGTTCTTGACCAAAGGACAAGATGATCGAACTAAAATCAAGACTACGAACAAGTCCAATGACGGACATGACCAGAAATAGGAGTATCATAATACTGGCAGCGATAGTCAGCAATTTTACATGCTGATGATTTCTATTGTGCTTTTGTATTGCTGGATGTTCTGAGAGCTGATTTTCTGTGAGTGGCTGTTGTTCCGGCTTGGAACTTAACCGTTTAACTCTTCTTAAGTTATGACGAATGCGCTTTTTTTGAAAAGTCATTAGCGAGGGAAGTTAGTCTTATGTATTTTAGGTAAATTTTGAGGAAATGAAAGTAAAACTTCAATATTTGACTTGATATGCATTTGCAGATAATATCAAGCTTGTAAAATTTTTTAATGAAATTAATATGAAAAAAGAAAAACTATCTCTTATTTCAGGTGTCTTGGGAGTATCACTTTTGTTAGCTGCCTGTCAACCGGCTCCAATTTCTCTGGAAGGCAAGGATCCGGGAGAAGCGTTACAGGAAGGAATCAAAAAACTTTCTGATATCGATTCATATAGCTATGATGTTACTATCAATGGTGATTTGAAAGGACCGGAAGGTATGCCGCCAGCGGTAGTAGAATTTGATCTTAGTATTGATGGAGGAATTGATCTTTCAGATCCAATGGATCTTCGAATGACATTAATGTTGGCTGGTGGATTTATGGCTGATGCTGATGGTGCTGATGCAAAAATTGATTTTCGTTTAAATAGTGATTCATTGTTTGTAAATGTGATGGAATTAACAGGACAAGGAAGTGCTGTTATTCCTGATGAAATGAAACAGGAAATTGTTGGTAAGTGGTGGTCTCTTCCAATTCCGCCTGAAGCTCTTCAAGAATTGGCTGCTTCACTTCCGCAAGGTGGCGATGAAAATCTGACTGAAGAACAAAAACAAGTTAAAGAACTTGTTGAGAATACACAATTCTTCAAAGATGTTAAGATGGTCGGAGCAGAAAAAGTAAATGGTGAAGACAGTACAAAATTCACAGCTATACTTGATAAGGATGCTTTCGCTGATTTTGTAGTCAAAGCCGCGGAAATTGAAGGAACTACAGTTTCTGAAGATGATTTGGCTGAAGTTAAGGAAGGATTGGAACTTATTGAGTTTGGTGGAGATATGTACATCAGCAATAGCTCTGGAATTTTGAATCGTGTTAAAGCTACCTTAACCTTTAAGGAAGATACTGAGACTGCAGAGCAAAACCCAACCGGTACTGTAACTTTTGATTTTTCTATCAGTGATGTAAATAAGGAAGTTAGTGTAGATGCTCCGGAAGGCGCTGAAGAAATGCCAATTGAAGCACTACTAGGTCCAATGCTTGGAGCTCCGACAATGGCGCCAAGCATGCCAATTGATCCTGAAACGGGAGAACCAATCGAAATTGACATGGCGGAATTAGAAGCAATGTCAGCAGAATTACCTGAGGGTATGGAGATTGAATTACCTGAAGAAATTGAAATGTCTGACATTCAAGTGGAGGAAGTAATGGCTGAGGAAGTACCGACTGAGTAATCTTTTTGTAGCTTAGGAAAAGCCCTCTTTAAACAGAGGGCTTTTTTATTTTGTTCTTATTTTTGTTTCAGGTTGCGGTACTAGGATGCTGATATGCATAAATCTGTGGTGAATTTGGCTTTATTGGCTTTTCTGTGTGGAATCAGTGTGGCTTCAATATGGATTAGATCAAATTTAGTTCTCTGGTTGAGTATTTTACTATTGGTCTTTAACCTATTGCAGTTTAGAAAAGATTTAAAAGCGAAAGAAATTATAATTGTTTTGATGGCTTTTTCGGTAGGCCTGATCAGAATGTGGATTTCGATACCAATGATCACTGAGTTGGATGTGAGTAGCTATAATGATTTGCCTGAACAGAAAGTTAAATTGGAAGCAATTGTTGAACGATATCCGGATCGTAGATCAGATTTTCAATATCTGGTGCTAGCAGTCCACGAGCTCCAAGTGGAGGATGTCAGACTTGATGTTAAAGGTTTGGTTAAAATTAAAGTTGATAAATTTCCTGAATATCAATATCAAGATCAACTGATAGTGGAAGGTTTTTTACTGAGTCCGAGAGATTTTGAAAACTTTTACTATTCAGATTTATTGGCAAAAGAGGGGATTTATTCTGTAATGTATTATCCCCGGATTAAAAATCTTAATACTTCAATTTCTTGGGTAGATTTTTGGTGGATATGCGGAGAAGTGCGTCTGATGGTTTTATCTAGAATTAATAGATTATTTTCAGAACCGACTGCCAGTATTGTGGCCGGACTGCTACTGGGCGAACGTAGAAATATACCTCAGGCTATGCTTGATGATTTTGGGATTACGGGGCTTACTCATATTTTAGCTATTTCAGGTTATAATATTACTCTAATCATCAATATTTTGACTGTGCTGCTGATTGTTTTGCCTCGGGGTTGGAGGTCTATTCTGATTATTGCATCAATTGCAGTCTTCATGGTATTGACCGGTTTATCTCCCAGTGTTATTAGAGCATCATTGATGGGAATGTTAGTGGTTTTTGCTCGGGCAATGGAGCGAAAGGCAGATGTAATTACAACTCTTCTGATGAGCTGTGTTTTGATGACTATTTTTAATCCGCGGCTACTTAATTTTGATTTATCCTTTCAGCTATCTGTTGCGGCAACTATTAGTCTAATTGTGGTAATGCCTTGGTTTGAAAACTTGCAGTTAAATGTTGGATCGATAATCAAAGAAAATTTATATGTTACTTTGGCCGCTCAGATTTTCACTATCCCAATTATAGTTTTTCATTTTCAAAAACTATCACTGATTAGTCCATTGGCTAATGTGATTGTTTTACCGTTTATCCCTCTAATTATGTTTAGTGGTTTTGCAACATTGCTACTATCGATAATACCGAATTACCTTACGGGAATGTTGGTGGCAGTGACTTGGGGACTTACAATGATAATGAAATATTTTGTCGAAATAATTGCTAATTTTCCTTTTGCTCAAATTGAATTAGCAGGGGTGAGTATTGTAGTAATTCTACTTTATTATTTAGCTGTTATGCTGATCTTTCATAGATCCAAATCGGGGCGAGATTTTGTTTCGGATTGCGCTCAATACGTTGTACCAAATTCCAATTAGGCATTTCAAAGGCGTAGGAAATTAATTTGGTGCCCGGCTTGGTCATTTTGGTTAATTTTTTTTCAAATTTTTTGAGGCTTTCCGGAAGGAGATAACAGAAAATCACATCGGCATCCGACAAATCCTGCATTTTGAAATTGGCAAAGCTAATTTCCGCTTTGGATTTCCAAATTAATTTCATAATTCTGGCCAAAACATAAACCAAGGGTGATAATTCATAGCCGGTGGCATTTGCTCCATATTGATTTGCTGCAACATAGACAAATCTTCCATCACCGCAACCGATATCATAGACGCGGTCACCTTGTTTAAGCTTAGCTAGCTTGACCATTTCTTTCACTCTTTTCATGGGAGTAGGGACAAAAGGTGCTCCATTGACCATCGCCATAATGGTTGGAATAGAAATCAGAATCAGCAATATCAGCGAAAAAACATTGCTGAAATTGTCCGGCGATCCTAAATAAAAAAGAGGGACTAAGACTATTATTACTATAGAAGTGGTGAATATATCGAGCATTAGAAATGGTAAATGTAAGCTTTTTGTTTTTTGTGTTGAATGATTTGATCCGGCTCTCTGTCTTTAAGTTGAAAAGTGTTGCTGACTAAGGTAGTGCCCTTTCTACATTCCTTATTAATTTTCTCGGCAACAGCTTTCATCGGTTCAGGAAAAAGATAGCAGAAAATCAAGTCTGCATCACTTAAATTGCTATTGAGGAAATTTTCAAAATAAACTTTAGACTTGAAGCCTTTGAAGAGACGATTTAATTGAGCTTGCAGGAAAGGGACAGGTGATACTTCATAGCCGGTGCCATTGGTTTGGAATTTTTTCTCTGATTCAAAGATAAAACGTCCGTCACCACAACCCAGGTCATATACATTTTGATCTGCTTGCAAATTCAACTTATTCAAGATTGCCTTGATGAGCCCTTTACTGGTTGGAACGTAGGGAACTTTGGTTAAGAAAAACTGTACCATCATGGTGATCATCAGGGAAAGTACCATGATTAAAATCAGGATAAGCATAATTGTTTCAACCAGGACCATGAGTAAGTGATAGAGATTTCAATCAATTATATCACAATATACTAAATAAATTAAGCTGCTTTTCTTTTGGCTTTGGCTTTAAGGATGGTAGATAGAAAGTCTTTTTCTTTTTGTTTTCGTACTGGTGTAAATTGTGTGATTTTTTCTTCAGTGTTGCGAATTAACTCTTGTTCCAATTTTCTTTTTTTCTGATTAATCATGAATAAGATGGAAGAGCTGTCAACTATTCTGTGTTTCCCATCTACGAACAGTTGATTTTGGTTAGCATCAATTTTTCGGCTGCTGCTCAGATCATCTAGTATGATTTTTTGATCGGGCGAATCATTATCATTAGCAGGTTGTTGCATAATTTTTTGGGCAAGTTCTGCCGCGTCTATCAATTCTTTATGCTGCTGTATTTTAGGATTGTAATTAAAGCTGGAATTAATCTCAGTTTCAGCAATTTTCTCCAGATTGGGAGTTTTGTCAGGAGATTTCTGAGTTTGCTTGGTTGGTTCTGTTGTTGCTTGCTTTGTCGTAAGGGGGCTTTTCCTGACTTTATTGGCAAATTTCAGGTAAATAAGATCTTGCTCTGAATGAGGTTTTTTTTGCTCAAATCTAAGTAAGAAATATTGATATTCTTTGTCGGTAAGTAAATTTCTTTGAAAGGCTGTTTCCAATTTTTGTTTCAATTGTAGATAAGCTTTTTGCTGTTGAGCCAGCTTCTCTTCTTGTTCAACTTCTTGCTGAATCTTGGCCAGCAGTGCTTCTTTTTGGTCAAATTCCAGTCGATAAAAGTTAATATACTTTTGACGAATTTTGTCCGAAAATTTACTTTCAAAAATGACAGTCAAGTGAGCTTCGAATTCAATGCGAGATTCATAAAGGGCCAGAGCTTCTTCTTTTAAGGTAATATCATTTTCTTTGGAAAACCAATCCAGACAGAATTGAATGGTTCGAGGTGAACAATGCTTATTTAAAGGTCCAAGCAATTTGTCGCGATAAGCTTTGAAAAGATCTTTTTCTAATTCAGCGATGATTTTTTTTCTTTCAGATGGTGGTGATGACCAATAGTGATTGTTGGCATCCTGTCGATAAGCTGCAAATTGTCTGAATCTGTTGTCCAGTTCAGGTGCTACTTCTAATTGATCTGTAAAATGTAATTTAGAATTAATCATCATTTGTTGATATTGGGGGTAGGGCTATTTCTTTAGTCTTTTTAAGAGAGAATAGTGGTGGCTGAATTTGAATAGTACTTTTTTTGCGATTTTTGTTGATATTGATCAGATAATTGGGGTGTTGTTCTTGTTGTTCCGGAAGAGTGGATGATTTGACGGTGGAAAATTCCAAATTGTTTAAAATGACAAACTGGTTCGCCAAATCATTGTCGAGAATATTTTTCAAATTATCTAATGAGAATGTTTGGTTAAGAAACATTTCTAAGTCACTAATAGCAATTCCTTTTTCATTTATTATTTGGATTATTTTGCTCATCCATTCAACACTAATATCCTTTTTGGTTAAGAATAATTGTTGAATTTTTTCAGGTATGGATTCCAGATTACTAAGACTTTGTTGTTGATTGATCTTATCTAATAGTTCCGGCTGATTGACTGGTAATTTAAGTTGTAAATGCTTATTGAGATTATAATATATATCTCCATCAAGCGAAGAACGAATTGTAACCAATTTGGAGATAGGGTTAAGGCCTGGATTGGTTTCAAAGATTGAATCTACTATGGGATTTCCACCGAAGCCCATGTTCCCCGAAATAGATGTGGCTAAACTAATAATTTGTTCAAGAAGTTCTATGGCCTGAACGGAAACATAACTCGTTTCTTTGAGAATCAAGGCTTCAGCAAAGCCGGTTAAATAAATATATTGATGGAGATTTTTGGAGGAGAATTGATTTAGATATTGTTGTGCAGTCTGTAAGTCGGATTCTAGTGATTGGCTGTTTAGTTCTGAATTTTCTATGTATTCAGGTAAGTTAATATAGCTGCTTATTTGTTTATGATTTTGAGAATAGTGGGGGAAATAATGACTACTAAAAATACCTAATTGAGCATTCTCTTTAATGGTGCTAAAGATTATTTCCAAAGTATTATTTGCATTCAAATAGCTAACAGGAGTGCTCGATCCTGGGCTGATTAATTCGAAATCTTTGTCTTGTTGTGCTGCTGAAAGAAATTCGGGTGTTAACTCGATTAAAAAATTAAAATGCTGATTAATGGAGGAATTCTTAATGCTTTTAACGAAGATAAGGAATTCTACAATATCCGGATGATGTATATTTAGAACTATTCTCTGATTTAAATTTTGATGATTGTGATTTCCATCTTTTAGTGCTTCAAAGGCAGCTAGGAATATTTTGATAAAGGAGACCGGACCGGATGAAAATCCCTGAGTTGATTTGATCAGAGAATTGCGAGGACGGAGCTTGGAAAAGTTAAAACAAGTACTGACTAAACTTTGATAATTGATGGCCAGAATTTTTAAACTATCAAAAATATTGGTTAAATCATCTTGTAGGACTACAGTTTCCTGGTCATGCTGTAGTTTATTTCTGAGTATGTTGGGATGGGGCAAGAAACGTCTGTTTTCAATCAGTTCAGCAATTTGCTGACATTGTGGATTAATGCCTTTCAATTGTTTCAGAATTTTTGTAAAACTGCTTTGTTCTTTAGAATAGGCATTTTCTATTAATTTTTGTTGCTTGGAATTATAGGTTGAATTTGAAAATTGATCAGCTTCTTTATGAAATTGTTGGTACTTCAGCGCTGTCTGAGGAAAGTCTTCTTCTTCCAGTAATCTGATGATGAGAGCTTTTAATTGTTGAGTTGTGAATGTGCTTTCGGGACTACTATTTAATACATTCAAGAAGCCAATAGCTTTATCTGCCAGTTGTTGAGGATTCAAATTGTCCTCTACTTTGGCTTGGGCAATGGAGTTTACTACTTTAGCTAGTTGGAATTCGTTTAGTTCACCGGTGCTTTTCTTGATTTGTTTTATAGTAGTCATTCAAACTAGATACCATAGATATAGTAGCTGAATAGTAACGATAGGGTTTTGATTTGAAAAGACTATTTATTGTATCTGCATTGACTCATAAATTGAAATACTGGAAAAAGATCAAATTGCTCTTGATTTGAAGAAAAAGTTTATAGACAATGGCAAAGTCTAAATTTTAATTATGTCAAAACTGGAATGTAAAAAAGCAGATCTAAGTATGCCTACTGAATTACAAGTAGTGGAAGAAAAATTTATGACATCAAAACATTTTGGGATTAGTGAGCATGAAGTTAAGGGATTGATATTGAAGCTGCTTAATGATAATAATTCCAGAAGTTTAGATGATCTTAATGTATCTTTGGGGACTAAAAGTGCAGTGTATTATGTTCTAAGTGAAATGATGGGTAGTCAAAACGGCGATTTAAATGATACCGAAGAAAGAATCCCTCCTTTTATGGATGAGAAGGATTAAATCTATGCGGGTTTGATTCTCCAAACAGTTTGTTTTTCGACTTTGCCATTTATGGTAAAACCTGCAGCCTTGGTATGGCCTCCACCGCCAAATTTTTTGGCGATTTTGGCAACGTTAAGATTATTTTGATTGGTGCGAATAGATCCTTTCAATTGCTGATTATCTTTTTCTGTCAGTAGCATGCTTAAATCACACTCTTTGGCTGAACAAAGGTAGTCAATGACACCGCTCAAGTCTTCAGAGGGAGAATTTTCCAATTCATCATTGGAAATTACTGAAATTAAATGGCGTTTTGAGGTTAATTTGCTGGAGTCGAGAATTTTGCCCCAGAGGTGAAATTTGGAAAGAGTGAAATTGCGAAAAAGTTTTTGCACGATTTGTTGATGATCAGCACCTTTTTTGACAAGATATTCTGCTATTTTAAAAGTATTATCAGTTATATTGGTGTGCATAAAACTTCCAGTGTCATAGTAAATTCCCATCAATAGGCAGGTTGCCATCTGCCGGTTTATGTTTAGATTTAGGTTGATTAGCATGCTAGTTAATAGCTCACAAGTTGAGGATAATTTGCTATCTACTAGGTGAAAATTACCAAAAAAGTCATTGCTTTCATGATGATCTATGTTGATCAGGTCAATATCTTGAAATGCTTTCGGGTAATTTTGAGGAAAAGCAGCTTGAGATTGATTACTGCAATCAACAGTGATGAAAAGGTCGGGTTTAATGTCGGGTAGATTGGGCTGAAATTTATCTGCTTGATGCAAAAAAAGGCAATTGTTAGGTACAGGATCAATGCAAACGGAGAGCACTTTACAAGCTGGATTTTGAAGTTGAATTGCTTGTTTGAGAGACAAATTACTACCTATAGAATCAGGGTCAGGGCTGCGATGAGAGATGATGACAATATTGTTAGCCTGACTGATGTGATTCCAGATTCTTTGATAGGGAAGAATTTGGTTTTTGCCCATGGATTAGTTGTTTCCCTGATAGGGTTGGCTTATTTCTTCGGGAGGAGGGAAAATTTGAGTTTTATCATCTTCATATAGAAAAATGGCTCGAACGGGACAAGCTTCTGCTGCTAATCTGGTGTTTTGATCATCTGTGCTGGGGCCGATCACAATTGCTTTTCCTTCATCATCGAGTTGAAAAACGTCTCCGGCAATTGCTACGCAAGGAGCAGCTCCGATACAAAGATTTCTATCTACTTGAATAAGCATTTTTATTTGTAATTGTTAGATAAAGAACATACGAAAATCAGTAGAATAAGTAAATAATCCTGCAGTCAAATCCATTGAGTCGATTTAACAATTGTGTTATAATAATTGGATAATTCAAAGTGTGCCAAAAGCGAAAATGAAAAAAATTTTGAAAAATCTGATTATAGTAGTTGGAGTATTGCTCTTATATACATCTGTTATAGCAGCGCCTCCTCCGGGAGTGACAACTGCTCCATATACCATGACCTATACAGCCAAGCTTAATGATTCACTTGGAGATTCGATAAAGACGCCTCATGATATTCGTTTTAGTATCTGGACTGATGCGGATGTTGACCCGACTGATTTTAGTGGAACGTTAATTGATCCAGGTGCCGCCGGATTTACTTCATGGGAGGAAACTTATACCGTAACTCCCAATGTTGAAGGAATTTTTACAGTTCAATTAGGTAGTCAAATGACTTTACCCAATTTTACTTTGGCTGAGGATTTATATTTGCAGGTGGAAGTCAGACCAAGTGGTGGTGGCGCTTTTGAAGTGCTTGATCCTGATGGAATAGATAATGCTGAGGATCGAAAACCGATTACGTCTGTGCCTTATACTATAAATGCTGACACAGTTGATAATTATGATGTGGGTTTTGGTCCATTTGAAATTCCGATTTTGGATGGAAGTGGAATCCTGGATTTCTCAATTCTACCGGATGGAGTAAATCAAGAAGCTTTTGTTTTAGATCAGGACAATTCTGTCGAGATTGCTGGAACAGGGTCAATTATTCTTCAATTTGGCAGAACTTTAGGCAAAATTTTAGAATATGATTTGGATATGGGTTATTTCAATTTTAATGATTCAGTTAATATTGAAGGTGACTTAACTGTTAATGGCGCTCCGGTCGGTCCATATGCGCAAAGCATAGTTTATGAACCGGTTTATGCTGATACGGTTATCAATGGGGATGGGTCTGACAACCGGGGTAAGATGGAAGTATTCTTTGTTGATAATGACGGCGTGCCGGGGAATGATAATAAAAACTATTATCAATGGACTACCAGGAACGGCGTCAAGCAAGATACGGATTTAGTATTAAGATTTAAAATCCCTGAAGGATTTGTAGCTTTTGACAGTGTGTCTCCTATTGAATTTGAGTACAGGACTTTGGATGGGGATGTTGTTAACAATCAGCTTGATATTGAAATGGAAGATACTTTAGGAGCTAGTGTAGGTTTAACCGGTGCGTCTGGTTTGGTTTCTTCAAGTTGGACTTCCACTACAATTGGTTTTGTAGGCGTTCCTACTATTACTGCAGGGGAGTCGATAACTATCAAAGTTAAGCTCTCAGCCAACAGTTCAGGGGCAGCATTTGCCGGAAAAATGAAATTGAACTTTGTTGGATCATAAAATTTATGTTATAATATTAAGATTTAATAACCAAAATCAAAATGAAAAAACTTATTAGTACACTTGCGGCAGTCAGTTTATTGACAATGTCAGCTACTGCTAATGCAGCTATCCTTTTCCAGGATGACGATTTCCATGACATTCTTTCCGAAGGTCTGTTGATTGATTCTGACTATTCTGGAGGAGATGTCGATGTTACCTTGCAAATGGGTAATGATGGAACAGACGGTACTATTATCTGGGATAATGGTCTAAGTGAGTTCCTAATCAATAGTACAGTTGATGTTACTGGAAATCTGGATATTTCCGGCGATGTCGAAGCAGATGGAAATGTAAATTTTTCTGCTGCTGATAGTATGAGAATAAGGGAAGTAGATTTTGGAGGAGTGTTTACAGGAGTGGGAAATGCACCGGCTTGTACAACAGATGGCGAATTAGCTGTTGATATCGGACCCGCCAGTGAACAATTGTATCTTTGTACGGATACAGCAACCGATACTTGGACTGCTGTTTCAGGTAATGCAGATCTTCTGGATGGATTGGATTCCACACAATTCTTGAGAAGTGATACTTCTGATACTTATCAAGGTGGAACTCTTACTATTGATGGAACTGGAACTGTGGATGCTTCTGCAGGTACTTTAGTTATTCCTACTGGTGTCGGTCTTCCAGGTACACCATGTACTCCTGGTTCAATCTATTTTGATCAAACATCTGATCAGCTTTATTCATGTAATGCTGCCGGATCAGCTTGGATTGGTCCTGACTTTGAGGATATTTATGCCAATGATGATGGTACATTCGATACTAGTGGAGGAAGCATCACTTATGATTTGGGAGGTACTGGTAATCTTAACTATACAAATGTAAACAATATTGATTTCAATGCTGCAACATTTGATGTATTGACAACCGGTGATATTACTTTCCAAGATGATGATATGACTTCTCCGGTTTCCCTTTCTACAGGAGATGACGGATTGGATGTGACATTTGGCGCAATTGGTATTTTAGATGCTATCAATCAATTCGTTTCAACTGCCAATGGTGAAGGTGCTTCTTTAGTCGGTGTGGAAGATACAGGTGCAAATCTGGAAAATATTGATCCTGTTGGAACTGTAACTGATCTTCAAGACGCATTGGAATCCATTGATAGTGAAATTGGAGATTTGAATACTGCTCTTAGCGCTGAAAATGATGTGTTGGTTTTCGATCCTGAATATCCCGATACAGTTGTATATCAAAACAATGGGGCAAATAGTCGTGGTCGTTTGGATGCTCTTTATGACACTACTGATGGAAATTATTATCGATGGACAACCAATAGGAATAATCCACAACAAATTCAATTAAGATTTAGTTTCCCTGTTCCTAGTGACTATTCTACGGCTTCAACTTTTGAATATGAATATATGACTGCTGTTGCAGGTACTACTGATAACTGGGTGCAAGTTCAACTGTTGGATGATATTGGTGGAACTTCTTGTGGCGATTCAGGACAACTTGCCAGTGTGACAGGAGGTGTATGGGTTAACAACGGATCAACTGCAGTGGGTGCTTGTACCCTGACAGCAGGAGAAATTGCAGAGTTTGTGGTAACATTAATGGCTGATGATAATCCTAATGATGGTGAAGCAAATATTGGGCAATTGAAATTGAACTACAGTAATTAAGATTAGATTTTCGAAGCGCTTTTCCTTGGTATAAGGGAGAGCGCTTTTTTGTTGTGAAAATTCGAGATTTAGTCTAAAATTATTGCAATAATAAAACAAAAAAATGAAAACTCTAGCTAAATTGTTGGTGCTGACTGTCGGAATTATGACTTTTAATGGTCTGGCTTTTGCCTATTCCGATGTTACCAATACTGATCCTCATTATGTTGCAATTAATTATCTTAGTGAGAAAGCAGTGTTGCAAGGTTATGAAGATGGGACATTTCAGCCTGATAAACTAGTTAATCGTGCGGAAGCTCTCAAAATTATTTTTGAAGGGCTGACCATAGAAATCGATGAGAATTTGGAGACAGCCGATTTGTTTTCTGATGTCCCGGAAGATGCTTGGTTTGCCAAATATGTTGCTTATGGGAAAGAAAAAGGTGTGATTAATGGCAATCCTGATGGGACTTATGCTCCGGATCGTTCCGTGGCGCGCAGTGAGTTTTTGAAAATTCTTTTGAATAGTATTGGTTTTAAGAATGAGCAATGGGAGAATCAAAAGCTATATGAAGATGTGCCTGAGCAGGAGTGGTTTACTCCATATATGAATTATGCGGGTAAGGCCGGTTTAATTACGCCGTCTGAGGAGAATAATCTGGAGCCGGGGAAGCAACTTTCCAGAGCGGAGGTTTCAGAAATTCTGTATTTAATGATTGTAATTTTGAATGGAAAAAACACTCAATTTTTAATTGATGAATCTGAAGCGCAAATGGCTCAAATCGAAATATATATTGCTTCAAATGACATTGTTAGTGCCAAACGTGCTGCTGAACTGGGTGTGGATTTAACTCAGCAGGCGTATTCTAATATGCCGGAAAACAATGTAGTCTTGGGGGCGGCAAAGATTGCCAGAGCTTATGACTATTTGGTTAATGCCTATATCAGTGCTTTACAGAATGATTCCGATCAGGCATTGGATTGGGCTAATCAAACAATTGAAAAAGCAACCGAAGCTTGGGAGGCAAATAATGAAACACAACCGATTGCCAGGCATATCAAAGATCGGGCCAGGGAAATTATTGATGAGTTGGAGGCTTCTTAGTGACTATTTCTTAGTCTTGATATTCAATTCCAATCCTTCTGGCTAGCACTTTATCCGGTGCAAATTGTTGCAATACAGCTAGATCAGAAGGGTGCAAGCGCTATGCCGCTCTGGTTTTAAACCGGTGTCTTTTTGTTTCATAAGCGATATTAATTAGTTTAGGGATAGGCAATTGCATGAGGAGCTTCCCAGGGTATGCAGGCGTCATCAACGTCTATTTCGGTAATGGTAAAATTTATTTTGTGCATAGATCGCATTGTGGTGAGATGGACATAAGTTTGCTAGTTATTCTCCGGCTATTTGATTAAGTACGCTTTCCACTTGAAAGCGGGTTTCAATGAAGCGATCGGCCAGCGTGAACAGTGATTTTTCAATTCCCAACGCTTCAGCGTACTTAGGGAAGTTTTTTTCAATTCTAAACTTAGCATTTTTGGTTTTAGCCCGAGTGTCGTGATCTCCCCATTCGATGCGACCGTCGATTAGACGATATTGACAGACTATTGCCAAGAGATAAGCGAATTTTTTTACGTTTCCCTCAGTCATTTCTACATCGATTTGTCTGAGCATTTCATTTAAAAAACTGGTTTGAACACGAAAATAGTCTAAAATCGGGTGCTCTTTTTCGGGATCAAATTCGATGAGTTCTGATTCGATAACATTAATCTCTGTGTCTATCGCATCCAGTTTATAGTTTTTGCCGGATTCTGGGTGACTCACAATGAGTCGTCCTTGAATATTCGCATCCTTAATCTGATAGCTGTCGGGGGTGTTCATGTTTTGAATTATATTGGCTAAAAGTTAATACTGATAAGCCTAAGTGTCAAATATCTAATATAGATGCAACTTGTAGTTTATAATATACTATTAACAGTTTGTGAGTTTAATTAATTCTCATACTTTAACCAAATAGCTAACATGACTTTTAACTCTACTAAGCTTTTTGAAGTACCTCTTTGTTCGATAAGACTTGCCAGGATTTTTGGATTGAAAGAGGTTCTGGTTAAGGTGAATGATGATGTTGTTTTGAAACGTATTGAAAAAAATTATAGATGAGCAATTTTCTGAGGATCAAGGATAGATTATAGGTATATTCTAAGAATTATACCTAAGTTAGTAGAGATAGATGCTGTGAATTCCATTTGACTTTAGGCTCTTTTTACCTATAATGCTTTCGCTAGTTGGCCGTGCAACTGGCCGACAGATCTGAATAACTACCTACAGGTAGACCAATATGGCGATATCGTCTAGTGGTTAGGACGCAAGGTTTTCATCCTTGAAACCGGGGTTCGATTCCC
Source organism: uncultured Candidatus Peribacteria bacterium (assembly GCA_964424075.1). Lineage (GTDB taxonomy): Bacteria > Patescibacteriota > Gracilibacteria > UBA1369 > UBA1369 > CAYRGY01. The sequence continues at coordinate 99,545 of CAYRGY010000003.1, read as the reverse complement.
CGTATCGCTACCATTCAATCAACATACATAACTTCTTCCGGTTTGATCATGTTTTTATTCTCGGCTATTTCTTGAATTTTGGAATAAGCTTGGGAGCGGATAGTTTTTTCTACTAGGTCTTGTTCTTCTTCGTTGAGATTATCCTTGATTATTTTTTCCTGAATCAAAGCGTGCCCAAGTTGGCTATGCTGGCTGCTATTTAACAAATATACGATACTGACCAAAATGATGATAGTGAGCAAAGTGAATATTAGCATGTAAATGCTTTTACGAACCTCAACGGAGAGAGGTTTTTTATTGGGGATGGTTTTACCTCTTCTTTTGATGATTTCTTCAGATACCATTGTCACTAATTACTTGTATTTCCACAGGAGCCAAACCGGAGCTTAATCTGGCAATTTCTTCAAATGCAGCAGTGGATAAATCGATTATATGGCTTTCGACATAAGGACCTCGATCATTAATTTTTACTTGAATGCTTTTGCCATTGCGTAAATTGGTTACTTCGACAATTGTTCCGAAAGGAAGGGTTCGGTGAGCTGCAGTCATTAAAGTGGAATTGAATACATCTCCTGAAGCAGTTCCGCGTCCATTAAATCCCGGTCCATAATAAGAAGCAATTCCATAAGTGTTTTGGTAGGCCCGATTTTGTATAAAGCGGTAGATTAGCAAGGAAAAATCACCTCGAGTTAGCTTAGATGCAGCATCTATTTGATTACTTTTGTTGGTAGGAATAATAGTTGTGGATTTGGCAAATGCTGTGTAAGGCGCAAACCAATCATTAGAGTTTACATTGCCAAAATTTTCTGTGGATTCAGGCAAATTGATTCCACTGTGAATAATTACAATTTTCAAGGCTTCAACTAAATTGATGGTTTGACCAGGTTTAAATGTTCCATCAGGGTAGCCTTCAACTATTCCGTTATCATAAGCGTCGCAAACATAGGGGAAAAACCAGTCAGTATTGTGAATGTCAGGGAAATCGCAATTAAAATCTGAGAAGTCAGATTCGGCGATTTGGGAGCTTAGCGGTTTTTCGACGGGATTTAATGAATCGAAAGGGATAGCGAGATTCAGTACTTTTAAGGCTTCTGCTCTGTTGATGGCTTGATCTGCTCGGAAAAGACCGTCCGGATAACCCTCCACCAGACCTTCAGCTTTGAGGTAGCCGACAGCTACATAGTAATCACTGCCTTCAATAATATCGGGGAAAATGTCCGGGACCGCTTCGATAACTTCAGTTGTTATTTGGTCTTCTTGGATAATTTCCTGATCGAGTGGAATACCATCACTAGTGATTTCAGACTGAGCAAAGGTAGTTAAGGGGATTAATCCCAGTAGTGAAAAGAGCATTATTTTGCCTGATGGCAGCATTTTAGATAATTAGTTGAGGTTTAATCACTATATATCGTTGTTCTCCTTCTCCATAGCTTTCTGTACGAATGTCACCATAATTTTCAGTGGCCAGATGAGTATGTACGATGCGACGGAAATAAGGGGACATGGCTGGCAGATCTTGCGGTGATGAAAGTTTGCGAACTAAATCCACCTTCTTTTCAGCAATTTTAATGACATTATCTTCTTGGCGTTTTTTATAATTATCAATATCTAGATTGATATCGGTTTCCTGTTCAGGATACCTTTTCCAAAGGATTAGTTTTAACAAATGTTGTAAAGCATTAATATTTTCACCGTGATGTCCGATCATCAAGTTGGGCTCGTTGGTTTCTATATTAATGCGGCACGTGTCATTCTTGTTTTCAACTCTGATCTTATTAAAAGAACATTGAAGTTTAGTCAAAATCTCATGAAGTAGTTCTTGAATCTGGTTTTCCATTGAAATTAATTAGTGTTAAGCACATAGTTTGCAGAATGCTATTTATCTTCTGCGACATCTTGCTTTTTTTCTTTATTTTTCTGTAAGTATTCTTGCTTTTTTTGTTTGTTCTTGGAACGTTTGGAAGTGTCTACTACTTTAATCTTTGTAAAATCCTTGTCAACTTGTTTATTAATGACTAATTGTTGTCCAATACCGTATATGGTTGAAAAAGCCCAATATAAACCGACACCTGCAGGTACTGAGGCAGTGAAGATGGCAATCATAATTGGCATAACAGTAGTCATCATACGGCTAGCGATTTCCATTTCTGAACCTGCTTTCTTCTTAGGATCTTGATTCTTTTTGCTGCGTGACATAGCCAGTTTCATTTGACCGAATTGCAATAGACCTACAACAATCGGCAAGACGATGAAGTTGATTTCAGTCAGTTCCAGAATACCCAGGAAATTAGTGTTGATCAGGCTAATATCAAATTCGCTCAAGTTGCCATAGAGTAAATATTGATTGTGCGTGCTTAGTCCGGACTGAATAACTTGGAAAAGAGCAATTAAGATCGGTAATTGGATAATTAGAGGCAGGCAGCTACCGAAAGGATTGACTTTATGTTCTTTATAGATAGCCATGGTTTCCATGGCAATTTTTTCTTTGTTGTCTCCGTGCTTTTCTTTTAATTCAGCAATCTTGGGCTGAATTTCCTGCATTTTCTTCTGGGATTTTAGCGCTTTCTGATTGGGTATTAGCAGCAAGGTTCTGATAAGGATAGTCAACAAGATAATTGCAAAACCGAAGTCATATCCCGGTAGGGAACTGGCGGCAAAAATTAAGGCATTATAAATAGGTTGATAAAGAGCAACTGTCCATAACCAAAGAAAAGTGGATTGGGGCTTAATTTCAAATTGATTGGTTTCCAGAGTTTGATCTTCAGCTCGAAGTAGAATTTTATATGATCCCAGTTCATTGAATAATTCATCATTCCATTGATCGAAACTGATAATTCTGGTTTCGGTAGGTTTAATTACAATGTCAGAGCTTTCGGTACAATCGATTTTGGATGAAGTTGTACGATCTTCCCAAACTCCATTATTGAAAAACTGAACCGGGAGAGGTTGTTCCGGGCAAGTGTCAGCAATAGTCAAATCATTAGCAGTATTATTCTGGATTTCCACTTCAACAATGTCATGAAGGGCAAAATTTTTGGCAGTTGTATTGATTAAAATTCCGAAGCGCGGTTCCGGTTGATCATCATTGCTGAAAAAGGAGTTGTAAATGAAATTGACCACCAGAAAAATGATAAGGAATGTAAGTACATTTCTGATGATATTTTGTAGTGTTTTATTTTGCATTGATTGAAGCTATGGTTGTAACTAGTAGCTGTTTAAGCTCAGCATGGGGGAGTGCACAGAGGTGAGGCTTAACGGTAAGAACTAAATCCAAGTGTTTTTGTGGGATGCTGTTTTGGTCGTTGCAAGCATTATAAACCTGTCTGCGAATTCTATTGCGATCAGTTGCCTGGGGCAAAACTTTCTTACTGATTATAACACTATAACGATTAAAGTTAAGATTGCTTAGCAGGTACCTAACAGTTAAAAATTCATTAGAGAATTTAGAGCCTTTCTTGAGTATGTGTAACACCCTGTTTTTTACTAGGCGCCTGGATTTTGGTAGCATTACTAAAACTTATCGCTGACAGTAAGTTGTTTTCTCCCTTTATTGCGACGAGCAGCCAGCACTTTTTTACCTCCATTAGTCTTGGATCTTGATCTGAAACCATGTTCTTTCAAGTGTTGTCGTCTTTTTTGTTTGCCTTGCATCGTTGGTTCTTAAGATAATTGCGCGATGAAGATAGCTTTAAGTTGCTATACTGTCAACTTTATCTTTAGTCACTTGAACTTTCAGATTTTTTCAGGTAGTCTGAGTGAGATTTTCGTTGATAAAAAAGCTAAAAAACAAAAAATATGTCTAAAAATTTACGTACTCAATATGAATTCCTGTTTATCGGCAGAGACGAAGGAGGTTTTGTTGAGAATTATGCATACGACTTAGGTGAGGGAGGGGAAAATAGTGGCAAAATTTTTGTTAATTTAAATATTGAACAAAATGCTTTCGATGCTGAAAAGGTAGGAGAAATCATTTTTGATAATATGCGTAGGGTTTTCTTTGCTGATTTGGATATTGATCCTTATGAAAGATTTGAGGAGGCGTTAAAAGAAGTTAATAAGGCGTTAAGTGTTTATAAGGGCGAGCGTGATAATGAATTTTTGGGTCAATTAAATGTAATATTAGCTGCAGTGGTCAATGATACTGTTTATTTAACTCAAACAGGAGAAGCTGAAGCCTATCTGATTCGCAAGCGATTTTTAACTACAATTAGTGAAGGACTTGATGAAGGTAATGATCGAGAGGTGTTTACTAATATTGCTTCCGGTGCAATTGAGAATAATGATTTCCTATTGTTTAGTACAACTAGACTATTAAGATATATAGCTAAGACTGATTTGATTAAGTTGATATCAGGAAGATTGGATGAAACCATGAGTTCACTAAAAACCGAATTACAAGCTGAAGTTCTGAATAAGATCGGGCTAGTAGGTATTCATTCATCTGCCGGTAAGCAGGGGTTACAAGACACTGCTTCAGCAGGAGTAGTCACTTATCATGAAAAAGAAGAGTCATATAAAGATGTATCTGAACAGGATTTACAAGATCAAAGGGCAATTCCCGGGAAATTGAACCCGAGCTTAACTGGTAAGCAAATTAAAGCTAAGGCGAATGAGTATTATCAGAGAATTAAAAAATCCGTTACAGATTTGTCTTCCCGAAAGTCTATGCAAAGATTTGAAACAGGAAGTGAGGGTGGGTTTAATTTAATGAATTTAGGTAAAGAGAAGATTTTATTGGCGATTATTGCATTGATAATAATTCTGACAGCAGGAGTTTGGTGGTTGCGTGCTAAAGAGCAGCAAGATCAAAAAGTAGTTGATTTATCTAATCAATTGATTGAAGTTCAACAACAAATTGATTCAGCTATAACTACAGGTCAATTTGATAAGGAAAGAGCTGGCGAAATTTTAATTAACGCCGAATCTTTGGCGATTGAAGTTTATAATACAGATTATCACAATGAGAAAGCTGGTATTCTATTAGATAAAATTATGGAGACTCGGGATAGTTTGGATGGTGTAATCAGACCTGAAACTCAAATGATCGCTAATTTGGCTGACAAAAGAGATAATGTTGATGCTTTGGGTATGTTAAGATTGAATGATGAGTTATTTGCATATGAATATAATGCTCTGTATCCGGTTGTAGGTGACAAAGTATCTGATCCACTGACCATTGATGATAATGAGCAAGTAATTGTCGGAATTAATTATGATGATCGGGATTCTATTCTGTTTTTTACCGATTCGGACAAAGTTATCGAATATGCTGATGATCGAATGAATTTCTTATCTACTTCTGACGAAACATTTAAAGATGGTGTAGCAATTAACGCTTATAGCAATAAGATTTATTTGTTGGATCCTGAAGGGAATCAGTTGTGGAGGTATACCCGTACCAGAGACAGATTCGATGCTGCTGAAGCTTATGCTGTAGGAGCTGATCTAAGCAATGCTATTGATTTAGCGATTGATGGAAATATATACATTCTTCATGATGACGGATATATCACCAGATTGTTTAGAGGCAACAAAGAGGATTTCCCAATCAAGAATCAGCCTGTTAAGGAAGTTGTGAAGCCTACTAAGATTTATACAGAGCCTGAGATGGATCAGATTTATGTTTTGGAGCCGAATGAAAATCGAGTACTGATTTACTTGAAAGATGATCGAACTGGAGGAGCGGTTTATACTGGTCAGTATATCTTTGATGAACTGCAAAATCTAAAAGACTTGGTGGTTGATGTGGATACCAATACATTGTACTTGTTAACCAACAATGCCATTCATCGTACGATGCTTTAGTCGATCTGCGATTGAATAAATTTGGCGATGGCTAGTGCTGCTTGCGGTTTGGAAATTCTCTTGAGATGTCTTTGATAGGAATGCTGATGTTTTTTGATGATTTCGATGCATTCGGCAATAGATTTGCGTGCTCTTTTTTTGATTATTCCCAATTTGTGAATTTCAATTAATTCGGCATTTCCCAGTTCTTGCCCAGGTATTACCTGAGTTATTACCATAGGTTTTTTAGCTGCTATACACTCCATTACAGTGGCGCCGCCGGCTTTGGTGACTACCACATCGGAACTTTTCATGATTTCAGGCAATTGATTGGTCCAGCCCAGAATGCAGATATTCTTTTCGTTTTTGAATTTTCGCAGTTTAGGCAAAAGCTCTTTATTCCGTCCGCAGACGACAATCAGATTGATGTCAGGGTGCATTTTTTGGATTTCTTTAATTCTTCTTGAAGTCGACAAAGGTTTACTCGCAGGCAAATAGAGCACGGTAAATTTCTTGGGATCTAAATTTAGCGATTTAAGAATTTCCTGACGCTTAGGTTTTTCAGCAAAACTTAGTTTAACCGGGAAACCAAGCACTTGAACTTTTTCAGTTCGAGCACCCAATTTGTATAGAGATTCCGCTGTTTCTTGGTTGGCGACAATGTGATAATCCGGATTACCTGTCATCCAAACGCTGTGAATGGATATCGAATCAGTAACGATAGAAATGAATTTTTGATTATCACATGTTTTAAGCACCATGGAGGCTAAATAATCCCAAACCGGAAAAGTGGAAATTGTCAGTGTCGGATTATAAGATTGAAAAAGCTTTTCGAGTTTTTTGGCGCTGAGCGGATAGTTGAGGATATTAAAAAGCTTTACTTGCCACTGGCTGTCAGTGGAATCGAAAAAGGCTTTATAAAACTGTGGGGCGTATTTGGTGGAATTTTCGTAGGCAGAAAGTGTGGTTTTATTAAGGAATGTACCAATTTCTTCAACAAAATCTATGATGACAACGTTGTAGTTTTTGCCATATAAATTTTCAAAACCTTCTTTAATTGCTTTGGCCGCGCTCATGTGACCTTGTCCAAAAATAGAACTGAGTATTAATATTGTTGGTCGGTGATTAATAAAATAATCTACCTGATTTCTAAACACAGTAATTGAAGCGGCAATTTTTTCGCTGTCATGTTGGGATATTTGCTTTTGTTCCAGAGCTAATTGAATAAGCTGGGAGATACGATTAAAATGAGCAAGACTTTTTTGGAGTTTTGTATCCTGCTCTTTTTTAGAATCCTGATCAATGCTTAAGGCAATATCTGTAGTTAAATTAATGGCTTCTGATTCAAGCTGGAAAAAGAGAGGTAAATTAATTTTGTGATGGCAAATTCGATTTATCTGTTTGTATAAATCTACGGCCGTTTTATAAATGCTTGTATTATGATGGCTTTGCATTATTTGTGTTTAAGTGCTTCTTGAGCAATAGCAAGTTCTTCGTCAGTTGGAATAACTAATACTTTAACTTTGCTTGATTTGCTGTGAATTGTATATTCATTATCAATATTTTTTTTGCGGTCCAGTTTTATGTTTAAGTGTTCCAAATTTTTGCAGATTTCTTGTCGGGCAAAATAAGAGTGTTGACCAATCCCGGCAGTGAAAACTAATGCATCCAGTCCATTAAGGCTGGCTGTGTAGGCAGCAATGGTCTGTGCTATTCGATAGCAATAAACTTCAACAACCCGCAAGGCATTTTCATTTTTTTTGAAAGCTGATTTTTGAATAGGGCGCCAATCGGAACTGATTTTTGTCATTCCCAGCAAACCGGATTGTTTATTGAGAATATCATTAATTTGATCAGGAGTTTTACGTAATTTTTTCTGCAGATAAAGGGGGATTGATGGATCAATATTTCCGCTACGAGTGCCCATGATGACTCCTTCCAATGGTGTGAAGCCCATGCTGGTATCTACAGACTTACCATTTTTAACAGCGGTGATTGAGACACCATTACCAAGATGGCAAGTGATCATTTTGGAGGCGGAAGCTTCTTGCTGTTTCAAATATTTGGTCGCTTGTTGGCTGACATATTTGTGACTTGTTCCATGAAATCCATAGCGCCTTATATTGTATTTTTTGGTTATCTGCTCGGGAAGGCCATAAAGATAAGCTTTTTCCGGCATGGTTTGATGAAAAGCTGTGTCAAATACCGCGATTTGTTTGGCTTGCGGGAGTAGCTTGAGACAACTATTAATTCCCTGTAGATTGGCAGGATTGTGCAAAGGCGCAAACTCAGTAGTCTGTTTAATTTTTTCGATAACTCTTTGATCGATTTTAGTTGCCTGTTGATAAAAAGTGCCACCATGTACAACACGATGACCGACAATTCTTATTTGAGATAGATCTTTGATGGCACCGGCTTGAAGAGCTAGTTTAAGCGCGTGTGACAAACCTTGTGCATGAGTTTTAGTGGCTAAATGATGCTTTTGATGTCGATCATTGATTGTTGTAATTATCAAAGCATTTTTTAGGCCAATAGCTTCGACCAGACATTTGAAAACCGGTTGCAACTCTTGTTTTCGTTGTTCAAACAATTGGAGTTTTACAGAAGATGAGCCGCAATTTACAGTTAGGACAAACATTAAAGCTGACAGGTAATTATACTTAAATTAATTATATCATTAATCGAACAACCTCGGGAGAGATCGTGATAGGGCTTTTTTAAACCTTGAGTGATTGAGCCGATGGCAGTATATGCTCCCAGTCTTTCCACTAATTTATAACCGATATTGGCTGAATTTAAGTCCGGGAAAATCAGTACATTAGCATTACCTTTGAGCCGGCTTGCTTTCTTTTTAGCAACAATGGGATCGAGGGCGGCATCTACTTGTATTTCACCGTCTACAATCAGGTCGGGGCGTTTTTTTTGCAGAATTTTGGTAGCTTTTCTGATTTTTTCCACTTCAGGGTGCTTTGCTGATTGATGAGTGGAGAAAGAAAGCATGGCGATAACCGGTTTGATATTAAGTTTTTTTGCAGTATCTGCTGTGTCAGCGGCTATATTGGCTAACTCAGATGGGGTCGGTTGTATGTTTAGAACACAGTCAGCAAAAAAAAGAGTCTTTTTTTGGAAGGTCATAATCATGCAGCCGGAGGCTCTTTGTTTAGGTTTTTTAGTACCAATCAATTGCAGTGCCGGTCTTAAAGTGTCCGCGGTTTTTGAGCAAGAGCCAGAAATTACAGCATCAACTTTGCCTGCTTTGAGTAAAAGTGCTGCTTGCATGTGCAGATCTGTTTGAGGATTTCTAGTGAAAGTCAGAAATTGCGAGTGATTTTTTGAAGCAATTATTGCCGGCCGACAAATTCCTTGGTCTTGTAAAACTTTCAAGGCAGCTTTAATTCTCTGATCTGTGTATTCAGGAAATAGGATTGTTTTTGGGGACTTGTTTGTTTGTAATTTTTTGATGAAGTCGGAGCTCATTTAATTTGTTACGTTGGATACGGCTTTTTGAGCTTCTCCAACTGCTTCCATGGCATTATTTACTTTGTCTTTTGCCTTATTGACTTGGTCAATTTTTTCATAAACTGTGTTTTTGGTTTTATCCAGTGAGTCTTTTACGCCTGTAGTGGTATCTTGAACGCTTTGTTTTACTTCTGATGCTTTTTGAACACCTTTATCGAACTCTGATCGAACCTGATCTCGGGTTTGCTGTATTTCTTGGCATCCTACTAAAAAAACGCCGACAGTTGCTATGAGTAAGCTAAAAAGAAAGACCTTTTTCATAGTTTTATTTTTTGGAAAATAATGTTTTGAAGTCTCCATCAAAGCTGTTTAAAAACTGATGAACATCAATGACATCGTTGAGAGAGACATCTTTTTTAGTTGATATGATTGAGTGATGCTTGCGCTCTAGCATAGCCGGTTTAGCCTCAATTTGTTGTTTTGGTGAACCTTTTTCTTCTAATTTAGTTTCTTGCTCACTGACTGTAACATGTACAAGTAATTGATTTTGGCAATTGTGACAATTGAGATGATAGAGGCCTTGATCGTCAAAAGTTGACAGCACTTCAATATCCTGGCTGTAATAGGTTTTTTTGCAATTAGGACAAGGCATGGATTTTCTGATGTACTTAACTATTTGTTGTAACTCGTTGAAGTTCATTTGAAGTATTAATAAACAGGGAACATTTTGCACTTTTATCTAGATTTCGGCAAGTCTTTTTAGTGTTTCAGTTTTTCCTATTACCCAGGCGGTTTCAAAAGCTCCGACTGAGAATTGCTCATGAGTTAGCGCAGCTCTTAGGGGCCAAAGTACTTCACCGTTTTTGCGACCTGCTTCAGCAATTTTTGCAATCAAAGAGCTTTTAATTTCTTCTAGATTATTAAACTCAATTGAAGACAAAACATTACTGCAAAATGATAAAGAATCTTTGGCTTTTTCAGCACTATCAACACCCATTTTTTGATTAGTCAAAAGTTCGGTGTCTAATTCTTTTGGTTCATAAAAATAAAAAATTAAATCATTAATTAGTTGAGGAGATTTGATAATTTTTTCTTCGTTGACCAGTAGTGCTTTGTGTAGTTTGGCTTGATCAGATGAATATTTCGATTCTAAATAAGGTTTTACTTGCTCAAATAACATTTCAGCTCTTTTTTGCTGGAATTGGTCTTTATTTGCAGGATTTTCGAAGTTGTAAATCCTATTATCACGTTTATCAGTTTCGATGTGAACTTGAGGATCAATTTCAGTAGCAACTTGATCAAGAGCTCCATAAAACTTTCTTTTTTGCCACTGCCAGTTGAACCAATTTAGTTTTTCCAAATCAAAAATTGCACCTCCTTTGTGTACTCCTTCCAAAGAAAAGAATTCAATTAATTCATCAAGGCTGAAGATTTCAGTTTCAACTCCTTTACCTGGATGCCATCCCAACAGTGCCATATAATTTAATAGTGCTTCCTTGAGATAGCCTTTTTGCAAATAACTTTCCACTGAGACATCATTTTGTCGTTTGGATAGTTTTGATTTATCGGCATTGAGAATTAGAGGAATATGGGCAAATCTGGGTGTTTCCCAACCGAAAGCTCTGAACATGACTATGTGTTTGGGGGTGGAAGCCAGCCAATCTTCACCGCGAATAACATCGGTAACTCCCATTAAATGATCATCGACAACGCAGGCTAGGTGATAGGTAGGCATGCCGTCAGATTTTATCAAAACCTGGTCATCAATTTGATTGCCCATGAAGGAAACTTTGCCTCTGATTTTGTCTTGAAATTCAATTTTCTGATCACGTGGCATTTTCAGTCTGATTACATGTGGTTTTTCTGCAGCCAAATTAGCTTGAATTTCTTCAGGTGTAAGTTTGAGGGCTCGTCGGTCATACATGGGGGCAAGTCCAGCTTCTTGTTGTTCTTTGCGCATTTGGTCAAGTTCTTCCGGAGTCGTAAAACAATAGTATGCATGGCCGGATTCAATTAATTGTTGAGCGTATTTTTGATAGATTTCAGTTCGCTCTGATTGTATATAGGGGCCATTTGCGCCGATTTGTTCAAGATTGTATTTTAGATCGGAATTGGGAGCGATTTTGACTGGGCCTTCGTCAAATTCGATACCCAAATCTTGAAAAACCTTTACCATGTTTTCAGCTGCTCCTTCCACTAGTCGCGTTTGGTCGGTGTCTTCCAGTCTGAGAATGCATTTACCATGGTGTTTTTTAGAGTAAAGATAATTATATAAGCAGGTGCGGAGGCTGCCAATATGAACAAAACCTGTTGGAGAAGGGGCAAATCGAGTAATTATCTGAGAGTTTGACATTTATTTAAATTTAGTTATTATTCGAGTTCTAACAATTATTATGAAATTAAGAGACTTAGTATTTGTGGCGTCGTGCGCAAGTTTATCACAGGGTTGTGATTTATTGAAAGATGAAGAGCCTACTGTTGATATGAAAATGTCAGAGTTGATAATTATGCGCACAGAAGCTTCGCAAGCTGTTACTGAGCTATTAAAGGGGATAGGCAGCATGATGCTTTAACAGATTGTGAGCAAATTTTCCAGGATTGTCATACTAAAAATGCTACCAATGGAAAGAAGCCTGCTGCTGAAGCAGATCGAGATTATAAGCAGTGCATGGTCAATCAAATTAGTTGTTTACGTGATAAGTTGCGCTAGTCTTGGCTTCCATCATGGTTTTTGCTATATTTATCACGTTAAACAAAAATCCATATGCCAAGAAAAAAGAAACGTCGAACTACTCGCTCGACGGCAACAACCAGAAAGCGTCGTCGAATTACTACTCGAAAGCAGAAGCCTGTTTTAGAATTGAATCTAAAAAGCTCTGTTTTGAGGGATATCTATGGAATAGCTTATTTGTCGGTTGGTGTTTTTACTATACTGAGTTTTTACAATAGTTTTGGTATAGTAGGAGAATATTGGCTTGAATTCATTGGCCCGATTTTAGGTTGGGGAGTGTATGTTTTTCCATTCGTGTTAATCGCGATATCACTTTACTACTTTTTATCTAAAAAAATTGCTTTGGCAGTTTCTAAGCTGATTGGAATGGTGCTGATGACTTTGGCTGTATTGTCTGTATTGCATTTGTATGTACCAATGGATGCAATTTACAGTTCTGCACAAGCCGGAGAATATGGTGGATATGTCGGATTTGTAACGAATTTCTTGTTTTTGGAAGTGTTTAAAATGGGAGCGTTGGGGTCAGCAGTCGTGTTTTTTATAGTATTTGTAGTTGGCATTTTGATGACTTTTGAAATTTCGATAATTGATTTAGTTAACTTTTTTAAACCCAGTTTTGATTTTGTAAAAATCAATCGAGTTGATGATTTGGAAGAAGTTCCTAGACGAAAGGCTCAGAAAGAATTAGTTGAAGAGGATGATGAATTAGAAGATTTTGATCCGAGAGAAGTGATCAAGCATATTGAAAAAATGCCGGACAGTGATTTCGGGATGCCGGCAAATTATGAAGATGAACCGACAATTAAAATTAAGAGGGCGAATATTTCCAGTGATCCGGAAGTTTCTGAAGACGGCAAAGATGACAGAACCAAACAGATTCCGATCAAAAGTGAAGATGAAGCATTAACTTCAGGGGATGGCAATATTGCCTCTGACTGGAAAGCACCCAGTTTGGATTTGCTATCACCAGCGGTTCCGGATATTGCTTTAGATGATGAAATGTTGGCGGACAATGCTTTAAAGATTCAGGAAAAATTACAACAATTCGGCATTGATGTTTCTATGCATGATGTTCATGTTGGACCAACTGTCATTCAGTATACTTTAAAACCTCATGAAGGTATTAAGTTGTCCAAAATTACTACTTTGAAAAATGATTTGGCCCTAGCATTAGCAGCTCATGCTATTAGAATTGAAGCTCCTATTCCGGGGCGGGGACTAGTGGGGATTGAGGTGCCAAATGAAAATCGTTCAGTGGTGCATTTGCGTGAAATTATGGAAAGCAAGGAATATAGTGAACTTGATTCCAATTTGCGCTTCCCACTAGGTAGGGATGTTTCCGGTAAACCAATTGTGGGTGATCTGGGTGCTATGCCTCATATTTTGATAGCGGGTGCTACCGGATCAGGAAAATCTGTGGGTATGAATACATTTATTTTGTCGCTACTATATCAAAACTCACCGGCGGATTTGCGCATGATTTTGGTTGATCCCAAACGGGTTGAATTAACCGGTTATAATGGATTACCGCATTTATTGACTCCGGTGATTACTGATCCGGAGAAGGCTGCTATTGCTTTGCGTTGGGCTGTGTCAGAAATGAATCGGCGCTATCAATTATTTGCTGAATTGGGATGCCGAAATATTAAAGACTATAATACTTTATGTGCTGAAAAGGCTAATAAAAATGGAGGCGGAGATTTGATTGAGGAAGCTGCAGATATGGATTTGTCAGACGGGCAGGGATTTGTGCAGAGAGTGGATGATGAGGAAGTGCAAACTTCAATTGAAGGACAATGTGGAGATTTACAGAAAATGCCTAAAATTGTTATTATTATTGATGAATTGGCAGATTTAATGATGGCTTCCGGAAAGGAAGTTGAAGCATCTATTTGTCGTATAGCGCAAATGGCTCGAGCTGTAGGTTTACATTTGGTGATAGCAACTCAAAGACCATCGGTTGATGTGATAACCGGTCTGATCAAAGCGAATATTCCTGCTAGAATTGCCTTTGCGGTGTCTTCTCAGGTTGACTCCCGTACCATCATTGATGGAGGTGGCGCTGAGGATTTGCTTGGAAAAGGTGATATGCTTTATTTGCCTGGTGGAACCAGTAAATTATCACGTATTCAGGGTATCTTTGTTTCATCTAAGGAAATTGAACGGGTGGTAAATAATGTTAAATTGCATGGCGATCCCGTTTATCATGTAGATATTGTTTCTCCCAAAGTTTTAAAAGAGTCTGTGCAAGGTTTACCCAATTCCGGGATTAACTCCGATGCCTCTGATGTGGATGCAATGTATGAACAAGCATTGCAGGTAGTTATGGAACAGCGTAAAGCGTCTGCTTCACTGTTGCAGCGTCGCCTGAAAATTGGCTATGCCCGAGCGGCCAGGCTTTTAGATTTGATGGAAGACAATGGTGCGATTGGCCCTGTTAATGGAGCTAAGCCACGTGAAATTTATGTAGATTAGCTGAGTGAATGATTCGCGAGTACAGCTATTAGTATGAAGCTGACCACTGATAGCAATGCCAGAGTAATGTTGAAGTAAAACAGTCCCTGATTAATCCATTTCAGATGGGGCTTTTTATCTTTATTTCTTGCCAGTAGGTAATTTATCGTGAAGCCAATAGCCAAAGTGAATAGTATGCTGCCGACCAGGGAATATTTTACTAATAACAAAAAAATAAATGATCCTGCCAGAAAACCAATAATGAAATTGCTAATATTGGTTAAAATACTATTGGCTTTTTTGAGCATACTATTTTTGTTTAGGACATTTTTTAGCTTTGACTCCGCATTCAGGACAAATCTCATTGCGACCCAATTTGGCGCAAGGAAGTGAATTTGGATCAACAGCTTGATCATTATCTGCTTTGACTACTCTGATACCATTGTCAGCAGTGGGAGTGTTTGGTGTGGTGCCAAATGGTTGAGGTTTATCGTCTGCTTGGGGTAAATTCCAGTTAGAGCTGGTGGTGTGTTTTTTGATGGCAGATTGAAGTCCTCCCTCAATTTGATCAGCATTGGTGCGAAGTGTCTCCAATATGGAAGGTGGTCTTTTCAGGAGGTGAGGGGGTAGGTGGTTAAGATCAAGCTTAAACAGTGTATTCAAAGTGTTGAATTGAATATTTCCCAGTAATTGTTGGAATTTGGTAAAGGCTTGCTCTTTATATTCAATTAGTGGATTGCGTTGTGCATAGCCACGTAATGCTACGCTTTCTCGTAATCCCTGCATTTGATCGATATGATCCATCCAGAGTCGATCTATAGTCCGGAGGTAAACATTGGTTTCAATTTGTCTAAGTACTTCTGGGTCGGTCAATTGATCTTCTTTGTTGCCATACACCTCTTGCAGATAAGTCTTTATATGATCAATTAAAGCTTCATTATCAACCAAGTCTTCCAGCAATTTACGTTCTAATTTTGAGCGTACTGAGGAGTCCAGTAATTCCAATTGATTTACTATTTCATCATAATCATAAAGTCTTTTGTCTGGAAGAGTGTTGCTTAGAACAATTCTTTCGGCTTGTTTGGCTATGATTAGCAGAATTTCATTCTTGATACTTTCATTATGGAGAATTTTTTGGCGTATTTTGTAAACAATTTCTCGGTGTTTATTAATAACATCATCATATTCCACGACATGTTTTCTAATATCAAAATTACGACCTTCCACTTTTTTCTGAGCGCTTTCAATGGAATTGCTGATTAGTGGATTTTGCACGGGGGTTTCATCAGGTAAATTTAGTCTTTCCATCATGGAACGAATTTTTTCACCTCCGAACAGGCGCATTAATTCATCTTCCATGGAAATGAAAAACTGACTTTCACCCGGGTCACCTTGACGACCGGAACGACCGCGAAGCTGATTGTCGATACGACGGGATTCATGTCTTTCCGTACCGATGACTAGGAGTCCGCCTAAACCTTTGACTTCCTCTGTCATTTTAATATCAGTACCTCGACCGGCCATATTGGTGGCAATGGTGACAGCACCTTTTTCGCCGGCTCCCGCAACAATTTCCGCTTCTTGTTCATGGAATTTGGCATTTAAAACGCTGTGAGGAATGCTGCGATCTGCCAACACTTTACTGAGTGCCTCAGATTTTTCGATGGATACCGTGCCGATTAAGACAGGTTGACCAATTTGATGGGCTTGTTTAACTCTGGTGGCAATGGCGATGAATTTCCCTCTAACATTTTTAAAAATTACATCGGACTGATCTTTTCGAACGACTGGTTTGTTGGTAGGAACAATCAGAACACTTAAACCATAAATTTGTTCGAATTCTTCTTCCTCAGTTTTTGCTGTACCTGTCATACCTGCCAATTTTTGGAAAAGACGAAAATAATTTTGGAAGGTTATTGTGGCAAGAGTCTTACTTTCGCGTTTAACTTCGACATTTTCTTTAGCTTCCAAAGCTTGATGCAAACCATCGGAAAATCTACGGCCAGGCATAAGACGTCCGGTGAATTCATCAACGATAATGATTTCTCCGTCTTTGACTACATATTCTGTGTCGAGGTTAAAAATCGTGTTGGCTTTGAGAGCTTGTTCGATGTGATGAACCTCTTCAAATCCGGCATCAGTATAAATATTATCAATGCCCAGAATCTCTTCCATGCGGGCAATTCCTTTTTCGGTTAAGGTTGCGGTTTTCATTTTTTCGTCAATTTCGTAGTCTTCGTCGGCAACCAATTTGTTGATGTAAGAATTGTAGCGTTGATATTTTTCAGTGGATTCTTCGGCCGGAGCGGAAATAATCAAAGGAGTTCTGGCTTCATCAATTAGAATCGAATCGACTTCATCCACAATGGCAAAATTTTGAGTTTTTTGAACTAAATTTTCAGAACTGGTGGCCATATTATCTCGCAGATAGTCGAATCCGAATTCACCGTTGGTGCCATAGACAATGTCATTGGTATAGGCTTCTTTCTTTTGTTCTAAGCTCATTCCGGAGAGGTTAACTCCTACGGTCAAGCCAAGTAAGTTGAAGAGTATTCCCATCCATTCAGCATCTCTTTGAGCTAAATATTCGTTTACTGTCACAAGGAAAGCCCCTTTGCCGGTTAGTGCATTGAGGTATAGCGGCATGGTACAAACCAGAGTTTTTCCTTCACCGGTTTTCATTTCTGCAATCTTACCCTGATGTAGGATAATTCCTCCCAAAAGTTGCACATCAAAAGGGATCATTTCCCAGGTGTAATTGGGCTTGTCAGAATCACCGGATTGATTAGTGTCTTTCTCAAATAATTTGGTTAATTTGAATTGGCGTCCGTCTAAATGTCGGCAGGCGGTTTTGACTAAAGCAAAAGCTTCAGGTAATAAATCATCTAAAGTTTCGCCTTTAGCAATGCGTGACTTAAATTCTTCGGTTTTGGCTTTAATCGCATCATCTGTCGTTATTTCTTGTTGAAACTGTTCTTCAATTTGATTGATTTGTGCTACCAGTGGTTGAAGTTTCTTGATTTGTTTTAGATTGGGATCACCAAGTAATTTCTCTATTGCTTTTTTAATCATGTGTGGGTGTGAATTTTAGGGATTCTAGGCTATTCTTCGTATTTTTTGAAGACTACAAAGATTGTCTGGAAGAGGATTTTAATGTCTAACCATAAACTCCAGTTCTCTATATAATATGTATCAAGTTTAACTTCAGTTTCAAAGTCCAAATCACTACGTCCACTGATTTGGGCCAAACCGGTGATACCTGGTTTGATGGTTAAAACAAATTTGTGATGTTTTTGATATTTGGCGACTTCCTCTGGCAAATGCGGTCGTGGACCGACAAGTGACATATCTCCTTTAAGAACGCTCCAAAGTTGTGGCAATTCATCCAGTGAGGTTTTACGAATGAATTTACCAACCCTTGTAATACGGGGGTCATTCTTAATTTTGACCAAAGGAGAGTCTTTACGAGTATTTTGCTGTGCATATTTGTCCCTAAGACTATGCGCATTGGGGATCATGGAGCGGAATTTAAAAAAGTGGAACAGTTTACCTTTCTGACCGACTCTCTTAACTCTGGCGCCGTCGGGATTTTTAATAAATAGGATAGGGGATTTTGGATCTTCAAGTTTTATAGCAATTGCGACAATTAACATGATGGGTGATAGTGCTACTAGTAAAAATAAGCTTGCAATAAGATCAAACAGTCGTTTGATTACTCGACCCCAGCCATCCAGAGGTGTTGGTTTGAGGTTGATCATCGGAATACCATTGAAGGTTTCAATTTCGATATTAGAGCGCTGTACCTCAAGTTGATCAGGAATAAAGCTATAGTCCAGATGATGTTCGCGGCAGAAATCCAGTAGGTTGGTTTCCTGTGATTCGGAGAGCTTAGAGGAAATTTGAATAATTTTTTCTATGCGCTTTTTTTTGACTGTTTGCTCCAAGTTAGCAAGAGTTCCCAGATATTTTATTTTGGGTATGTCCTGCTCTGTATTATTTAAATAGCCGACACATTGAAGTTGGGGATTCTTAAAATAAAGATTAGCGAAATCTTCGGTAATTTTGTTGATTCCAACAAGTAAGACTCGGGTCTGAATTTTCCCGGAAATGTACATTTTTTGTTGGATGAGATGCAGTATCCAATGTGCCAGACTGATCAGAAGAATGGTCATCCACCAGGTGTGGAAGAGAGCCAGACGGGAATAGGGGAATGCTCTAATGATAAAATAATAGGATATGATAACAAAAAGCCAAATAGTGGTGGAAACTAAAATATGGCTGAATTGCTTGGATAATTTGAGTTGTTGTCGTAGTTGAAACAGTCCGCTGGCGGCCATGATGGCAATTAAAACAGCTGCTACTATGCTGCTAAAAAGGAGGTGTTCCTGAAATGTTGGAAATTCGGAAATGGTTACCGGAAGCTGCACTCCGGGAATTAAGTCGGTGGTGGAGCGCAGATAATAAGCCAGCATGAATGAACCTATTGTAATCAAATAATCTATCGGAATGCGAATTAGACCAAAAATGATTTCAATAGGTTTCATGCCTTATAATAAGAGTTGATACCTATTAGATCATAAGCCGAGTTCTGTATCATGCCAAGGCATGATTGCAATCATCTATCTGGGACAATTGTCGCCAATTGCCTCTTGCAGTGGGGAGTAAAGAGCTTCAGAGAGTAAGCTTTTGCCTTCTTCTCCCATCCCACTTTGCACCGGGTAGGGTTTACCGAAATGCTGTTTTTACCAGCTTTTGCCCGCTGAGCGAGCCTTTTCACCTTTCACCAGCAAATGCTGGCTAGTATTGTCTCTGTGGCACTTTCCGTACTCTGCCTTATGAGGGTAGAGCCACAGCCGTTAGCTGTTACCTTTCTCTGTGGTGCTCGGACTTTCCTCTGTGTTCTTAAAGATCACAGTGATTGCTCACTAATAGGAATCATGGCTGGTATTTTAATATCAACCGCGCTTTTTGGCAAATAGAAAATCAGTCAATTCTTCGAATTGCTATTGGCTCGCGATATATTCGCTCGCCGCTCACTTACTTCGTTCGTGAGTATTACTTATTCTGTTCGCGGAACTTCTTGAACTCTTTTTTAAAGAATTCGACTGCATAAAGGCATTCTTTGACCTTTTCATTTTCAGGTTCAAGGTCTAGAACTTGCTTAAACAGGAATTTTGCTCGGTCGAAATTCTTGTCATTTAAGTAACAAACTCCAAGATCGCTTAAGATTAGCGGATCTTGAGGGCTTAGATTGAGTGATCTTTCCAGAATTACTAGTCCTTGTTTGCGTTTTCCAGAATGGAAAATTGACCAGCCTAGGCAGCGAAGGATTTCGGGGTGATTTGGCTGAATTTCATCAGCTTTTTCCAGGTGATCAATTGATTCTGCCCATTCTCCAAGGGCAGATTTTGTGAAACCATAAAGATAATGTGCATTAGCAGACAGGGGATTAATGCGAAGTGACTGCAAAAGGGCTTTTTCAGCTTTATCATAAAGCTTCAAACTTAGATAATTGTCGCCAATTTCTTCATAAGCTTCCTGACAATCTAAATCTTGCGTTAAAACTCTTTCACAAGTCTTAATTGCTTGTTGGTGCTCTCCTTTGATTTTACTTTGATCAGCTTCCTCAAGGAGATAATTAATATTGGAATCTTCCTGAATCATTTTTGTTTTTATTTTTGATATCTAATTATTATAGCAAAAAAAACATAAGGATTCAAGGATCCATAGCCGAGATTTGATACTATATATATAAGGCTCGTTTATTGACATACGCAGAAAATTTGCTATATTTTATTCGACTTAACCTTTTTCATATGAGAATTAAACTTAGCGAAACTTCAGCGGTTCGACCAGCTGCTTGGGGTAGGACGCCTTTTAATTATACTCCTGAATATGCTCAATATTATGATCGGATTCAAGAAGCTCAGGGTGTAAACTATGATGCTATGGCAAATAGCATAGATAAAATTCTTAAATATGATGAAACTCCGGTGAAGAAGATTTTAGAAATTTGTGTAAGTACAGGCGAATTAGCGAAACGATTATTAGAAAAGGGTTATCAAGTCGAAGCTATTGAAACATCACCGGCTTTACTTGATATTGCTGAAAAAAAGCTAGGAAAAGATATCAATTTATATGAAGGTGATTTGATGGATTTAGATGAGAAATACGATGCGGTTTATACTCGAGGAGGATTATGGTGGGTTACTCCATTTGACATGGATGAGCCTCAATCATGGCGTTGGCAGGATTATACTTCATCTGGTTCAAGTCCTGTTTGTCGAGGTAAGTTAGGTTTTGATACCAGATATGATCGATTTTATGCGCAGGAGGTTCGACATGCTCTTTACAGAATTATACGGCAAACAGGGATGATTTTGACTGAAGTACAGCCTGTGAGAAAATCAGTAGAGCTAAATTTGGGAGAGGGACTAAAATATATGAAAAAAGTTGATATGCATTTCCCCATGTATACTGAAACTGATAGAGTATTGAAAGATGATGAGGAAATAGCTAGTTATTATGAGTATGTTCGTCGACTAACCCAATTAGAGTATATTGAGTATTTTTATAATGAAGATGTTACACCATATCCTGCGGATGATGTGACTGAAATGAGTGATGAGCCAATGGGTGAGGAAGCCAAATTTTGGGTGCAAATGACCGATCAGTTTACCTCAGAAGATGGTATGTTTGGTTATCTTGTGGATACCAGTGATGAAGACTGAGCTAATCTGAATAGCGCTTCAGGAATTCTTTAAGCGCAGGTGCTAGCTTTGGATTCTTCATTGCATAGTGCACAGTTGCTGAAACTAGGCCAAATTTGTTGCCA
This sequence comes from uncultured Candidatus Peribacteria bacterium, assembly GCA_964424075.1. Lineage (GTDB taxonomy): Bacteria > Patescibacteriota > Gracilibacteria > UBA1369 > UBA1369 > CAYRGY01. The sequence goes on along the minus strand of CAYRGY010000003.1, from coordinate 78,282 downwards.
GTATCAAAACGTTCTCCTTCCAAAATCCGAGCATAGATCTTTTGCTTGGGGAGTAGATATTTGTAGCCGTCGATTAGGCGTAATTCTCCATCGGCTGATCCTTGTGATGCCCTGATGGCAGGAAATACTTCAGGTGTGATGATGTATTTTCCGACAATGGCTAAATTGGAGGGAGCTTCTTCCGGTTTAGGTTTTTCCACCAGGTCTTCGACTTCATATAAGCCCGGTTCAATTTCCCGACCTTTAACAATCCCGTAGTGATGAGTATCTTTGGGATCCACTTCTTTGATTCCGATGACAGAGCGTTCAAATCGATCGTATACTTCCATCAATTGTTGAATAGCAGGGTAATTTTCATTATCAATTATGTCATCGCCATACATAATGGCGCAGGGGTCTTTGCCGACTACGTTTTCCGCACAAAGAATGGCATGTCCGTCACCTCGTGGTTTAGGTTGTCGAACATAGATAAAATCTGCCATGTCGGGCAAATGTTTAATTTCATCCAACAGGTCAATTTTAGCTTTTTCAACTAAAGTGTGTTCAAGTTCAAAAGATGTGTCGAAATGGTCTTCGATGGCGCGTTTGCCGCGACCAGTTACCATTACAATCTGTTTAATTCCTGCTTGGACAGCTTCCTCAACTAGGTATTGAATAACAGGCTTATCAACGATGGGTAGCATTTCTTTTGGTTGTGCTTTGGTGGCCGGGAGAAATCGAGTACCAAATCCTGCAACTGGAAAGATCGCTTTATGTATTTTCGGCATATTGTGGATTAAATTATACGGCTTTAATTTTGATCAGTTTGGTTTTAGAACCTGAAGTTTTGGGGATAGTGATTTTCAAAACTCCATTTTTAAAACTCGCATTAATTTTAGCTGAATCAACATTATCAGGTAAAACAATACTTCTTGAAAAACTCCCCCAAAAGCATTCTTGAATAACATAATCATCTTCAGGGATAGTGAAATCGAAATGGCGTTCGCCTTTAATTGTCAGGACATCTTCAGTAATAGTCAGATTAATATCGTCCAACTTAATTCCCGCAACAGGAGAAATAATAATCAGCTCTTTGGGAGTTTCATAAACATCCAGACTCAACTGTCCTTCATCTTTTTCTGTTATGTTGCTTTCAATGATTTCAGTTTTACCGCCTTGATTTTCTGACATATTTATTTCTTTACTTTCTTCTTAGTTGTACTCTTTTTTTGGGATTTAGGAAAGTATTCCAAAAACTCTTCTCTTGAGATAGCTTCTTGTTTGATTAAGTCAGTAGATATTTTATCAATTAATTTTTTATTATTCTTGATTGTTTCCTGTGTGGTTTTAAAGGCATCTTGTATGATTTTCTTAACTTCCTGGTCGATTAATCTAGCGGTATCCTCAGAATAATTCTTAATATGTCCCAAGTCTCGACCAATGAAAACTTCGTGATTCTGTTCTCCGTATTGTATTGGCCCCAGAGTACTCATTCCATATTGCGTAACCATTTTACGGGCCATATTGGTAGCTTTCTCCAAGTCATTGGATGCCCCAGTGGACATTTCACCGAAGAATTCCATTTCAGAACAATACCCACCCAGTAGTGAACAAATTTCATCGAAGAATTTGCTTTTGGTATAAAGGTGTTTGTCTTCATTCGGCAGAAACCAGGTAACTCCCAAGGCCATGCCGTGAGAAACAATGGAGATTTTGTGAATCGGATCGCAATTCTTACTTAAATGTCCGACAACAGCGTGACCGACTTCATGATAGGCGGTTCGTTTTTTCTCATCCGGACTGAGGATGCGGGATTTGCGCTCGGGGCCCATCAAAACTTTTTCTACAGATTTTTGTAGGTCGTCCTGTGTGACAGTTTTGCGGTTTTCTTTCGCGGCCAGAATAGCAGCTTCATTCATTAGATTTTCCAGATCTGCTCCTGAGAATCCAGGAGTATGTTTGGCAATCTGTGACAGGTTGGTGGATTTTTCTAGTGGTTTATTGCGTCCGTGTACATGCAATATTTGCTCTCGATCTTTAATGTCCGGCATGTCAACCATGATACGGCGGTCGAAGCGACCAGGGCGAAGTAAAGCCGGGTCAAGCACATCAGGACGATTGGTAGCAGCCATTACTATTACGCCTGTATCACCCTCAAAACCATCCATTTCTGTCAAAATTTGATTGAGGGTTTGCTCTCTTTCATCATGTCCGCCTCCGAGTCCAGTACCGCGTTGGCGTCCTACGGCATCAATTTCATCTATAAAAATTATACATGGCGCATTTTTCTTCGCTTTTTTGAATAGATCACGAACGCGAGATGCTCCAACACCAACAAACATTTCCACAAATTCCGAACCGGAAATGCTGAAGAAGGGGACACTGGCTTCGCCGGCTACTGCGCGAGCTAGAAGGGTTTTACCTGTCCCTGGCGCGCCAACGAGTAGTACTCCTTTGGGGATTTTTGCACCAATTTGTGAATATTTGATAGGGTTTTTGAGGAAGTCGACTATTTCAATCAATTCTTCTTTAGCTTCAACTGCCCCAGCAACGTCTTTAAATCGAGTTTTTTTCTTTTGAGCATCAAATAGTTTGGCGCTACTTTTTCCGAAAGACATAGCTTGATTATTACTGCTTTGTGCCTGTCGCATCATGAAATAGAAAAAGCCAATTAAGATTAGAATTGGAATTATGCCAATGAAAATATTTAACCAAAAAGTATTATTTCCGGGTGGTAAAACTTCTGTTTCGATGTCTTTGACAACATTTTCGGGGATATTCGTCAGTAATTCATCTAAAGTGATGGATGGTTCTTTATGGGTATAAATCTGACTGTTATCAACTTTGGTAATATCCAATCGATTACTTTCTGTATTGACGACAATTTTGACTACTTCACCAGCTTGAACGTCTTCGATGAATTGATTCAAAGAAACTCTCTCTACACTAGTATTGCTGGAATTGAAAATAATCATGACTGCAGCAATAGCCATGGCTAGAAAGAGTAAAATAGTGAAGCTATTCGATTTCGGACTCTTGTTTGGGTTGGTTAATTTAGGCATATAACAAAATACTTGAGTTTAATATGCAGGTATTTTAATTGATAACAAGCACGATCTCAACTTCTCTTTGCCCGTTTTGGTTGTTTTTAACTATTTTTAAAATGGAATTATGGCCAAACTCTTTTTTGCGATTGGATTTTTTTTGCTGCAAAGTTTTGAGAATTTCCTGAAGTTGTTTTTTGGTAAGAGCATTAGGACAGAGTTTTTGTAGGATGTGCTCTTGCATAATTGCCGGTTGGGAGAGAAACTTATCTAGGTTAAAGACCCGGCGGCGGACATTTTGTTTAATCCATTTTTCCGTGAGTTGGGTGACCAGGTTAAGATTGGCGCTTAGATTATCAAGCGCATTACAAAAGTTGTGGATGTATTTTGAGTTAATTCTTTCAAAAAGCGGTACGATTTTGTGGCGCATGTAATTGCGCGAATATTTTAGGTCATGATTGGATTTATCATTACGGAATTTAAGCTGATGTTTTTTTAGATAGTCCAGTATTTCCGCTTTGGTGGTTTGCAGGAGTGGACGGAGCAGGTGCTTTTTGTTATTGGCTGCAGCAATTCCTTTAAAACCTTCCAGTGAAGCTCCTCTTACCAAGTTAAAAAGGAAAGTCTCGAATTGATCATTGAGGTGATGAGCGGTGAGAATCCAATCGGCATTAAATTTTTGGCGAGTGTTTTCGAAAAATTTGTAGCGAAATTGACGAGCTTTATCTTCAAAATTTCCGCTTGAGGAAATTGGTTTAGTGGCTATTTCAATTCGCAGATTGTGTTTGGCGGCAATTTTTTCGGCAAATTTTTGGTCTTTCATATTTTCCTGACCGCGAGTCTGATGATTAACATGTGCCAGGATGATTTGATGTTTGGATGAGAGTTTCAGGAGCTGATGAAGTAGATAAACCGAATCGGGGCCGCTGGAAAAGGCGAGAATGATGGTAGAGTTTGGCTTGATTTGGTCAAAATATTGATTCATTAGCTTAATTGAGATTTATGCATTATTTGGAGTATTGCCTCCAAGTCATCATCTTGGGCACTTTTGTTGATTTGTTGATGCTGGCATTTAATGCAGCGGTGAATAATTTGATAACCTTTTTTACCTGAATATTCAATGGCGATTGGTTCCATTAGTCCGTGGCAAGTGGATGCGCGGTCGCCGGGAACTGTTTGATCGACGTGCAGAGAATAGAGACATTTGGTGCAGTGATTGCGGCAAGTCCGATCAGCAGGTGGTACCAGATGTCCACATTGCTGACATTCGAACTCCTGATTGATTTTGACGGGCTGAGCCATTTGAAAAAGGGGAGTAAATATGGTAAAATATTAAGATTAAATTTTAATGATTGCAATATGGAACAGCAGTTACACCATCCTCCTCATCATTTCAAGCCTGATGAAGGTGAGGAAAAGCAGACTGTGACCAAGAAATTGGCTAATAAAAGTATGCTGATAACTAAAATTCTCGGAGCAGCACTGATAGTTCTAGTGTTAGTTACCATTTATTTGGTATTTAGTAAAGGAGGGGTTTTGGATAAACAAAGTCAGGTCGCGGATGAAATTGCAGAGTTGAAAAATGAAATTTCGGCTTATGAAGGCGATAAGGTAGGAGCCAGCGCCGATGCATTGACCGCTCTCAAAGTAATTGAAGCGGAAGAGCTTAAATGGTCCGCCATTATTAAAGCGGTAGATAATTTAATTCCTAAAGAGCCTAATGGACAACCGTCAATAGTTGTACTTTCTTATAGTGGTTCAGCTGAAGGTAGAATTGCTTTGAGTGTTTCTACATTGGCTAAAGTCAGTCCTCCCTATGTGGATGTTGCCCGTTTATTATCAGACTTTAATAATAGTGTGTTATTCAAAGATGCCTATATTCCTTCATTATCTACCGGAGTTGATGAGTCAGGAAGAGAGCTAATGTCTTTCGTTTTTAATTTGACATATGATGAGCCGGAATTAGGTAATACGGCTTCTGTAGGAGCATCGGGAGAAGATGCGCCAGCTCCTAGAGTTAAAGTACAAAATAATTAATTCTAAACATGGATAATAATAAAAGAAAAAATGCGTTGATTAATCTGGTCCTGACAGTAATTCTCCTGGCTGTGCTTTTCGGTTGGACTATGCCGGTGCAAGGAGAGATCAGTAGTGAAAGAGAGGATTTGAATGCTCGTATAGCAGAAAAGACAGATTTGCAAGAGCGATTGAATGAATTGAAAGGGGCTGAAGGTGATTTAAGCGGAGCTACTGAAATTCAAAGATCCAGAGTGCTGGACACCATTCCCTTAAGAATGGAACAAGATGAATTGATTAAACAACTCTATGAAATTGCCGATGATCATCAGGTGACAATTAATAGTGTCAGTTTCGGGATTCCAATTAATTCTCAAGATGGAATAAAGACCTCAACGGTGAATCTTTCGCTATCGGCTGAAAAGCAGGACTTGTTAACTTTTCTTGCTGATATCGAAACAAATACTCGTAAACTAGTAGTGAATTCTATTACTGTACAATATGGCGAAGTGGAAGGAATTGAGCGTATAAACTTTAATCTTTCAATGGAAACATATTTCCAAGAAGGTATTTAATCTTTTGGTATGCCACACAAATCTAACGAACAATCAAAATTAGAGAAACTTTTAGGTCAAAAACGCGGTCAGACCAGGGAGAAAGTTGTGTATGGAATTTATGACAATCGAGGAAAGCCTTTATTTACCAGGCTGAATGATTTTTTCATAGACAATACGCCTATTTCTTTAAAAGATAAGGCTTACTTTTTTCATCTATTGGCGGTAATGATCGATTCCGGTATGTCGATGATTGAATCGATTGAAACTTTGGCCAATCAACAAAAAAATGAACGTTTAAGCAGAATTTTAGACACAATTGAATATAATTTACGCCAAGGTATTTCCCTTTCCAAGGCTATTTCTCGTTTTCCGAATGTGTTTAAAGAAAAGGAAATTGGTGTGATTAAATCCGGAGAAGCCGCCGGAAATCTGGATCAAATGTTGATGAAATTGGCTGAGGATTTGGATAAAGCTAATGAATTACAGATTAAATTAGTGACAGCTTCAATTTACCCGATATTTGTAATTGTGGTGATGCTGTTAGTTTCTGCCGGAATGCTAATATTTGTTATCCCTGAATTAATGAATCTGTTGACTGAAGGCGGATTACAGGAAGAAGATTTTCCTTTAATGACCAAGATTTTAATTGGAGTTTCTAATTTTATGTTAAATTGGTGGTGGCTGGTTGTGGCGATTGGTGCAATTGTTTATTTTGCCTGGTCTTATTGGAAAAATACAGAAGAAGGTCGTTATTCATGGGATCTTTTCAAAATGAATATTCCCGTTGTTGGCGAAATGGTGCGTAAAGTGTATGTTTTGCGCTTTGTTTCGACGCTAGGACTGCTACTTGAATCCGGCTTGCCGGTAATCAAGGCGCTGGAGATTGTCGCGACAAGTATGAGTTCCGGAGTTTATGCCCTCAAGACCTGGGAAGTTATAAGTAGGGTCAAAAATGGTGAAAAGATTTCCGATTCATTGAAAGATACGCCATTTTTATTCGACGATACTGTTACCAGAATGATGAGCGTAGGTGAAAAAACTGCGTCTATCAACAAAATTGCTATGAAGATTTCTGCCCATTATGATCAGGAAATTGATCATACTTTGAAGCGCGTTACCGGACTTTTTGAGCCGATTATGATTCTGACTATTGGAATTTTGGTTGCTTTATTGGCTTTGGCAATTTTGATGCCGGTATTTCAGCTTTCTTCTGTAGTCGCTTAAGATTTAGTCTATGTTGTGGTGGTTATTCAAAAGAAGTCGGGGAGCGAGAAAAGGGTGGTCCAGACGTTTTTTCAGTGCCAGTACTTCAGATAATCGCCGTTTTGGTTTCACTTTAGTTGAATTAATGATAGTCCTGGCAATTGTGATGATATTAACGCTGATTGCTGTTGGCAGTTATGGCGGAGTGATTCGCCGGGCCCGCCTGAATTTTGCCGCTGACACTCTGGTTTCCTTGATCAAGGAGCAGGCGATTTTGGCTCGGTCAGGTGAGCAAACAAAAAGCGACGTGACCAAGTGTTTTTGGCTATCAATTGATACGGATAGCGTTAGTACCGCTGAGACTGACTATATTGGGGTGAAAGATCAAAAGGCGGATTTTTGTGAGGATGTTGGTGTAAATAAATGGCGCGAGCGGGAATTGCTGAGTGAAACTTTTAAGTTGGGGATTAATGGAAATAGGAATTCAGTTTCTGAGCTGGTTTTGGCTTTTAAACCTCCTTTTGGGAAGGTGTTTGATTCTTTAAATCAAGCACTAGATGAAGAATATGTGATTACAATTACTTATCAGGATGACTCAATTGAAGATCAAAGGACAGTAATTTATAGCACGGCGACCGGTGATGTTTATAAAGAGTAGAGCTTTATTATAAGCCTAAAATCTGTTATAATACTTAGATAAATTATAACTTTATTTTGAAGTGAAAAAGAGGCGCGCCCAGAAAGGTTTTACACTGCCGGAAGTGATTGTTTCCATCGGGATTTTAGTGACTGTAATCGCGGCCGCAACGTCGGTGGTTGTTTCGGTGATGCGCTCCAATGCTGACAACGTAGATCGAATTGTTGCCTATGGTCTGGCGCAGGAAGGCATTGAAGCCATGCGCTATATTCGTGATACCAATTGGGAATTGGGGATTGGGTTGGATGGTTGGGTTAGTGATGATGGAAATGAACGTAAGCCTTGGGGGGAAAAAATTTATGATGATGATCAAGACGAGTCGAAGTTATTTTTGTTACAGAGGGTGAAAAATCCAGTTCCATGTGATGATAATCTAGGTGAGTGTTTTCCACTGAAGCTTGAGGAATGGAAGGAAGGAGATACAACGAGTAATCGCATCTTCAAGAATGATGGCAATCAATACTCTCAGAATGATACGAGTAATTTTATTATAGAAACAAAATTCAGTCGCTACATAAAGGTGACTCCGATTAAGCAAGATTCAAATAGGGGAGATCAAGGTTCAGAAGTAAATAAACTATTGATTGAATCGGTGGTGGAGTGGGGGAATGCGGATAGCCCCAAGCGGGTGGTTTTGACGACCGAATTAACTGACTGGAAATCATAATGAAAAATTGTTTTAAGAAAAATCAGAAAGGATTTACTTTGCTGGAGCTGCTGGTGGCGATTATGGTTTTTATGATTATCTTGATTGTGGCGACCAATTCCTATGTCACCATTGTACGAGCTCAGCGCGAAGCCAATGAAATGCGCTTGATGTATTCAGAGCTAAGGGATTTTGTGGATTTCGTAAATGCCGAGATGCGCAATGGCAAGGTGGATCAGGATTGTTATTTTTGGAAAGATGCAGTTCTACAGACTGGTCGTTGGTCTGATGCTTCAGTGAAAGAAAATGATTTTAATTGGCGAACTCGTTGTGATGACTCATTAGAAATTCTAGGGCCAGACAACTTAATGATTGTTTCCAAGGATGAGACAGCAAGCATAATTATAAAGTATGATGATGCGGTTAAAATCCAGAGATTCGCTGAGGAACAGGATAATGATACTGGTCAATGGAGCAACAAATCTGATGGTTTCATCCCCTACAAATTTAAAAAACTGCAAGTGACGGATTTGAGTTTTGAGAAGTTTCCAACTAAAGAATTCGATTTGAATAAGTTTGAGACACAGACTCAGTCGGCAGTCTGGATGAATATTTCGGTGCAAAGGGCGGATTTGCAAGAAGATGATCCGCGGCAGATCAGTATTGATTTTCAAACACTTTTAACCTCGCGTAGCTTTGATTAAACATGGAAAACAATCTGGGACCGCTTTGCTGGTGACACTGCTTTTGATGGGGGTGTTAATGATTTTTGTTGTCGGGATCAGCAATTTGGTGATTCGGGAAATATCGCTGACGCAGTCGGTGGTCGATTCCAATAAGGCTTTCTATGCAGCTGAGGCTGCTGTCGAAGACGCGCTTTTGACTATGTCTATGAATCCTCCCGGGTATGAGCCGAAAGACGAGGAGGGGGCGGAATTGCCTGATTACTACTCAGAATTGTCGTTGAAAGATTCGGGATTTGACTATCAATACGACATATCCAATCAAACTGATATGATCCCGTATTTTCCTGAAGATCAGCCTATTTATGTATCAATATTGGCTGGAGAGCGTTGTGTAATATCCAATGCACTAGATCCATTTGCTATTCCATATTCAAAGCAAAGCTTGTATGGAAAAAGACCTGAGTGTACTTATCGGCGTTTGGGACTGAGTGAAACGCATATTATCACTTTGCATAGTTATGGAAAGAATGGGGAGGTAGTTGATGTGAATGATTTTAATGTGCAGTATTTTGTACCCTATTTTAAAAATAAGTTAGAATTGGAGGATTCCAGTTTGTTAAGCAACTTGAAAGTTTCTGATTTTGATATTCTAAGATGGAAACTCTATGGTAATCCAGAAGGCGATAATGGAAAAACCGAGTCGATATCGGATTTTTACCCTGTATCAGAGAGAGCGGATGAATTAAATCCATTCTGTATTGGTTCAGATGTAGGACTTAAAAAGGAACCTCTTGAACTGGGGAGATGTACAGCACCGGCTATAAAAATAAATGAAAATGGAGCAAATCCAACAGTTTCCGGGGCTAGAGAGTGTTATATGGCTGATGCGGGTAAAGTGGTGACGGGGGGAGTTGAGATTAAAGGCATTGAAGAGAACGGACCTGGATTTGAGTGTTCTATGGCAACGTTTATGAGCTCTCACAATAACAATTATCTCGTCCTGACCAATATGGTCAATCCGCAGTTGGTGGGCATTCAGGACCCGCTGCGGCAGCCGTTTAAGTTGAGGAATGCGGATATTTATTATCGGGTGATTGCGAAAGAAGATATGGTGAAGGATTTTGCGGAGATTAAGGCGAATGGTAATGCGCGGGGCGGGCAGGTGGTGAAGAGTTTGGATGTGAAGTATAAGGCGCCGAGCTTTTTGCCGGTTTTCAATTTTTCTCTGTATAAGACTAAGAGTGGGTAACAGTTGGTGATGTCGGCAGCTTGTGACGTGAGTTGGTGCAGCGCTAGTTGACTCACTGTCGTTTTATTTTCGCTCACATGCCCGAGCATGATGTCTGATCGGTTGTTTCGCCAACCCACCTCCACAAGGATAAAGTACTTAAGCGAGCACGGTGACTCTAAATCATCGTGCTCTTTCTAAAAATCAGTATGAAAAGGCCGGAAATACAATCGGAAGTAGAATTTGCAAAATGTGTCAGTTTTTCAGTTTTTTTGGTTCGTTATCATCGCGGAGTTTACGCTGAAGGTGGTATTTATGACGTTTAATTAGTTTTAAATTTGAATATGTTGAGGCAATAAAAGATAAAAGTTTAGGGGATGAATTGAGGGCAGATCTAAAAAGGAGCAATTGATAGGATAATCTAGAAAACGATATTTATTTGTCGTAATGTCAGACTTAAGCAGTCTGATATTGACTTAGATTAACCAAAAGCCTAAATTGGACAAGCAACTTCCTAACTTTTTTCATGTCTAAAAAATTCTACGTTACAACTTCGATACCATACGTAAACTCAGTACCGCATGTGGGATTTGCGATGGAAATGTTACAGGGGGATGTTCTGGCGCGCTATCATCGCTTGAATGGGGATAATACCTTTTTTTTAACTGGAACTGATGAGCATGGCGTGAAAATTGCCGAAGCTGCAGATGAACAAGGGTTAACACCGCAGGAGCTTTGTGACAAGAATGCGGCTGAGTTTGAGCGTTTTGCCACTGAAATCGGAGCGAGCAATGATGATTTTATTAGAACGACTAGCGATAAGCATGAGGAATTTGTGCGAGTTTTATGGGATCGCTTGAAACATAAAGAAGACTTGTATGAGGCTGAATATAAAGGCCTGTATTGTGTTGGATGTGAGAAATTTGTTACCAAAAAGGAATTGATTGACGGTAAGTGTCCTATTCATCCTAATCGGGAACCGGAAGAGGTCTCCGAGAAGAACTTCTTTTTTAAACTGAAGAAATATAGGGAGCAAATTCGTGATTTGATTCAATCTGACACTGTTAAGGTGGTGCCGGAATTTCGAAAAAAAGAGGTTTTGAATATGCTTAAAGATATTGAGGATATTAGTGTTTCACGTTCTAAAGAGAGTTATAAATGGGGTGTGCCTGTGCCCGGGCATGAAGATCAATTGATGTATGTCTGGGTAGATGCACTGCCAAATTATATGTCAGGTGTGGATCGAGATCGTTATTGGCCGGCAGATGTGCATGTGATTGGTAAGGATATTCATAAATTTCATGCGATTTATTGGATTGGGATGTTGCTTTCGGCAGGATATGAGTTGCCAAAGACGATTATGGTTCATGGTTTTATATCTTCCGAAGGGCAGAAAATGAGTAAGTCGCTGGGTAATGTAAAGGACCCGTTTTTCTATATACAGAAATATGGGAAGGATGCGCTGCGTTTCTTTTTAATTAGTGAAATACCGACTTTGGGAGATGGAGATTTTAGCCAATCTAGATTTGATATAGTTTATACTGAAGAGTTGGCCAATATTTTCGGTAATTTGATTAGTCGGGTTGCGTGCATGACCGCTAAATATTTTGAGGGAAAAGTTTCTGCGCCTGGTGAAGATGATGGTTGGCAAGTAGCGATTGAAAACGGTTGGAAAAACTATCATCAGGCTTTTGAGGATTTTAATTTTAAAAAGGCGATGGAAATTGTGATTGATTTAGGTTGTGGAGCTAACAAGTATATTGAAGATAAGAAGCCTTGGGAATTGGCGAAAACTGATCAGGAAGCGCTGAAGGCAGTGCTATATAATTTGTTGGAAGTGATTCGCCATTTGGCTTTGATGCTATTACCGGTGATTCCGGATTCAGCTGGAAAGATGCTTAAAGCGCTTAATGTTGAGGAGGAATGGAATAATTTGAATTGGGGAGGACTTCAAGAAGGCGGTGAAGTGCTGAAACCGGAAATTTTGTTTCCCAGGATTGAAAGTTAGTCGCTAAGTATGACTGGTTAACCACCATCTCCAGTAGCTTGTTCTTCGGCCGCAGGTGGAGTGGCATCGCCGGTGTCGGTGGCCAACATTAGGTCGACTACAGCGCGGATAATGATCCAGGAGAAGATGATAATCAAAAGCCCCATAATTGCTCGAAAGAGAGTGTTTTTAGCTTTATCCATCATGGCTTGATCACCGTGGGAAACAGTGTAAATCAGGCCGGCAATGGCGATTATGATAACAGCTACAGGAGCGGCGAGATATAGCAGACCCCCAGCGATGGTTTGCAAAACAGCAGTACCAAAATTGGCCGGATTATCTTTTGTTTTATCGGAAATAAGCACTGTCGGTGCATAATCAGGTTTAAATTTATTATCCAATTCGATTTGGGCAAAACAGCTGAGTGGAATTAGAAGCAGGAATGCAGATAGGATGATGGTTTTTAGTTTATTCATTTGGTACTGAAGTAGTAAAGAATTCAAGTTGAGAAACTCCAAGCACGATAGCATAAGATGCAGCAATAATCACCAGGCCGATCAGTGAATACATGACAATTTTTTTACCTTTTTCCAGCATGTCCGGATTTTGACCTCCCACTACCATCATTACACCACCGACAGTAAAAGAAATCAGTGCCAAAGCGCCGGTAATGTTGAGCAACATGACTACTATACTAGCTAGTGTTGCTTGCCAAGATGAATTAGGAAGGGCAGCAACAGCAGCTGTTTTGGGTGGTGCAGTACCATCTTTCGTTTGAAAGCGGTCAAAAAGTTCTTGAGATGAGACTGTGGTTTTAGTTGAGGGCTCATCTCCGTTCTCAGCTAAGGCTAATGGAATGAAAAGTGTAAAAGTCAGTGATATCAGCAGAGCTAGTTTTATAATTTTCTTAAACATTGATAGATGAAATTATAGCAACAATTGCATAGGAAAGCACAGAAAGCACAATCCCAACCAAAGCGTACATGACGGTTGCTTGCCCTTTTTTTGCTTTGTCTGGATCCCCGTAAGATGTTAGCAACATGATGCCCCCGATAATAACAAATACTAGTGAGATGCCACCGGTGACACTGACTATAATGCTAGTGATGTTGGGGAGTAGGCTTTGTTGAAGATATTCGCCACTGGCAGTTTCGCTGTAAGGTAATTTCAAGTCACCATATTTTTCGGAATAAATCGGAGGGCGGGTGACGGTTACACCTTCTGCTTGAGCAAGTTGAGCTGCAGCAGCAGTCCCTGATGTTGCAATTCTGACTATGTCAGTATCTTCAATAAATGATTGGGCAAGCAGTGAAATGACAATGATGGTGAAGATAATTTTTTTCATTTTAGGTGATGATGAAAAAGTTAGGATTAATGGCGTATAGAATAAGCGCTGATAAAAGCAGTACTGTTAATCCAATTAGTGACCTGGTGATCAGATCGCGGGCTTTATTGACTTGCTCGGTGCTGCTACCGGCTGTTGTGATCATAACGCCACCCAAAACCAAGGTGAAAGTGCCAATTACACCACTTAGTATGGCCATGTATTGGTAAATTAGGCCGATAAATCGGTAGAGAAGATCGGCACCAGAGTTGGCAACATAAGCTGTTACAAATTCGCAAGTGACTGTAGGCTCGCCCTGTAAATCATAATCTGTTCCAAGATTATTAATACGATCTTGTGTGAGACTGGTTGTAGCTGGGCAGGTTTCAGCATATTCAGTATAGCAAGTTTTTTTTATTTCTGATGGAGTGTTGGTGTTTTGACCCCCATCACCAGGTGATCTTTTCTTATACTGCACACAAGTAATGTTTCTTGCACAACGCTTACTAAAATCGTTAATTTCAGGGCCGATCGCCTCCTCTGTTATTACTATCAATTTTTTTTCCAATTCTTCTTTGACGTCTTCTAAACCTACGGCGGCAAAGTCTTGGTTATTCAGAAGAATGCAAGAAATAACCCCATCTTGAGCATTCACAGATTGAGGTATAATGCTTAGAGCTATTGTTATTAATACAAATTGTAGAAGTCTTTTTAAAAACATATTAGAAAAAGAGGCTTTGAACGAAGGCAACTATGAAAAATGCAGAAAGACTGATTACGAGGCCAATGATTGCATACATTACAACCTCTTTTCCCTTGTTCATTTGAGTTTCATTACCTGTAGCTGTCATAATCATGAAGCCGCCTATAATGACAATTAAGAAACTGAGTGATGCTGAAGTAAGTGTCAAAAAGTTGATTATCTGGACTACAAATGCGCCGATGGGATTTTTATTTTCTTCTAAGTATTCGGATTTTTGAGTACCTTGCGACCCCGAGTAGTTTAGAAGTGGATTAACAGGAAATTTTGTAGACTCGTAGCTTTCAACTTCATTAATAGAGGCTGAACTTAATGCTGCGGCTTCGCTTTCCGCTGTTTCCAACATTTCATCAATTCCTCCTTGGGATTCAAGGTCATTTTCGATTTTTTCTGGGGATTGTCCAGTATCGTCAGATTTATAGGTAGCAAGTTCATCTTGTAATGACCGCTCTCCCTTTTGTGCCAAAACGATATCTGAAACACTAAAAATTGTTAGTAATACTAGCAAAACACCAACCCCTCGTTTTAGTTTATTCCACAACATTTTCGATTTCTTCAGGGATATGAGCGAGCGCGGTTTCTTCGTCGATGATGCCAGCTTCAAGTAAGTCAGTAATGGAGCGTTTCATGGTTTGCATGCCTTCACGATAACCTGTTTCAATTGCTGATCCGAGTTGATGAGTTTTGTTTTTACGAATCATATTGGCTACAGCGTTGTTATTAAGCATGATTTCCAGAGCGGCGACACGACCTCCTTTATCTTTGGTTTTCATCAAAGTTTGCCATACGACAGCTTGGAGACTTTCAGAAAGCTGCATACGGATTTGGTTTTGCTGATTAGTTGGAAAAGCATCAATGATACGGTCGATGGATTTGGCTGCGCCGTTGGTATGCAATGTTCCAAAGACTAAATGTCCTGTTTCAGCTGCTGTTAAGGCAAGTTGAATAGTTTCCAGGTCACGCATTTCACCGACCAGAATGACGTCCGGGTCTTCACGAAGTGCTGAACGTAGTGCCGGAGTGAAGCCAAGTGTGTGGGATCCAACTTCACGTTGTTCAATTATTGATTTTTTATTTTCATGAATGTACTCAATCGGATCTTCAATGGTAATGATGTGTTCGGCGGAATTCTCGTTTACTTCGTTGATCATGGCTGCCATTGTGGTTGATTTACCTGAACCGGTGGAACCTGTGACTAGAACAAGTCCATTTGCTTGTTTACAAATTCTTTTGAGCTGTTCGGGAAGGCCCAGTTCATCAAGAGTGATAACTTGTTCGGGGATAACACGGAATGCTGCTGCAATTCCTTTACGTTGAACGAAGATATTGACACGAAATCGGGCGATGCCGGATGATTCGTAGGAAATGTCTAGTTCCAGCTTATTGGCAAATTCTTCTTTTTGATGGTCATTGAGAATTTCCAAAATATAGTCTTCAGCTACTTTTTTGTTGAGAATTTCATGTTCTTCAATAGCGACTAAGTCACCATTAATACGAAGAATTGGTTTGGAGCCGGTGGTTATGTATACATCCGACGCTTTATATTGAACCGCAGTGCGGAAGATTTTATCTAGTTGAGCCATTGTTTTGTTTTTTATTTTTTGATTTTTGATTTGAGGAGAATATTTTTAGCTTTCGCTAAACTCATCCTCTGGAAATTCTTCATCTCCATCTACCTTGGGAAGCACATTTTCAATAGCCGCCCATTCACTTTCTTCCAGTTCAGGCACAATGATTGTCACTCTATCGCCAATTTCAGCTTTAAAGTATGTGACTGAGGCCAGCAGGACTTTAAAGGATTTTCCTTTGGCAATTACACGATACTGACCATCGTCATAGGTGAGGACACCAACAATTTTTTGTCTTTGTACAGGTCCGATTTGTTTATAAAGAAAGGTGCCGTCTTCAGTGATGGTTAGTTTTAGGACGTCGCCTTGAATTAGCTTGGATTTGGAAGCGTAGTTAGCCGGGACAGAATAAACCTTTTTATCCGGTCCGACCATATTTTGACCATCAAAGACACCTTCGATTATATGCTGTTTACCAGTGTTTGTATGTGTGCCGACTTTCTCGGCCATTTGTTCCATTTTGGTCGGCCCTGAATCTTTTCCGCTGATCAATTCATTAAGCATGTTTTTAGCTGAGCGAATTGAGGCTTCTGCGCTTTCCAGTATCTCTTTGAGGAGGGCAATTTTTGATGATTGAGACATTTTTAAATTTTTATGTATTTGTTTTCTAAATTATACCAGAAAAAAGCGCTAAAAACAATTATCCAAGGCCAAAATTAGCAAATTTAGGGTTGTCAGATTACTCTTTTCTTTTTTTGGCGAGATACTTCTCCAATAAATAACGACGGGTAGTACCGACATTGGTGAATATTCTGAATGTGAAGACGAATGCGGCCGCCAGATATAGATCTAGACCTAATTTGTCTCCAAGTACAGTGATTAGAATTGAGAGTAGAATGTTGAAAAGTAGTCCCGAAATGAAGATGCTGCCATCAAATTTATCATTGGTTGCTTCGGCTCTAATTGCTCCAAAAAGCGCGTCGAGGGTTCCCATGATAACCACTGCCGTATATTTGGTAAGTTCAATGGGAATAGACAGGTTTACGGTGAAACCGATTAATATACCGATTAAAATTCCCAGTAGAGCCCAAATCATTTTAAAGTGGTTTGAAAATTACTTTCTCCGCATTGGTCCCGGATATTCTTAAGTCTATATATTCCAGTGGTGTGTTGTAAACATCTAGTTTTGGCAACGCTTTTTTTAGCTTGTCAATTTGCTCAATCATGTTGTTTTTACTTGTATTGTAATTGATGTCAAACCAGACAGTGAAACCTTTTTCAGTGCGCAAATGTACTTCCCGGGCTTTGCGTAAATAGCTGCTATCGATCACTTGAATGCCTATTTTTTCTTCAAATAGTTTGATGGTATTTAAAATGTAATCAAGATGGTCGGCATCCATAGCCTGGTCACCCAGTTCTAAAGCTTGATCAGAGCTAAGTTCAACATAGGGAAGCTCATGATTATCTTCATTTTCTTTAACAATTAGACCATTGGTGTTGACCAGGTATTTTTTCTGTACTCTCAGGCCATCGGGACTGACGATTGCATTGATGATATTGGCAGATAGAGGGTATTTTTCCAGCACAATATCTAGTTGATCGGGGTAGTGGCGAACTATTTGTATGCTTTCATATTCAGGGTAAGTGGCGAGAATTTTATCTCGCAAGTCGCGACTTTGGAAAATTAGTAAGTTGCGATTTTGTAATTCTCCGGAAATGATTTCATTTAAATGTAAATTGGTGGTGATGATAGTTCCTTCCTCGATGATTTGAAAATCTTTAACTTTGAAGAAGTCTGTCAGAAAAATGAAAGTTGAGAGTCCAGCAATGATGATGGCTATGAGAATTGCAATCAGAATCTTTTTAGTGCGGGAAACTTTGGTGCTTTTTAATCTGTTGGGTGGGGCAAGTGTATTGGCAAGTCGAGGTGTTTTTTTGCGGAACCTGGCCATTTTGCCAGGGGTTCCGGATTTATGATATGGAGTGCGGTTATGGGCAATCTGGCTTTTGCCGGTGGTTTTTCGCTTAGTCTTGTTTTGTTGAACTGGCCGGTATTTTTGCTCCAGCTTGCGTAGTGATTTAGCCCTTTTTTTTCGACGAAAAAGCCTCAAGGCATGTAAAATTAAGCCTTAATAAAATATAGCAATGAGGTTCGACTGACAAGCTCTACTCTGACTTAGGTGCTTTTTTTGGTGCTGCAGTTTTGGTGGATTTGGTTGCTGGTTTAGCTTTAGCAGCTTTTGCAGTGGCCAGATCTTCAAGTAGAGCAGCTTTTCTGACACGAGCTTTAGCTTTATTTGCTCTTTTACGTAGTTTACTTTTGGGACGAGTGGCATTCATGGTGTGCAGTCCGTGCTGATGACTTGGCATAGGATGTAATCTTAAAGTGCCCCTATTTAATATGAGCTTGCTTTATTTGTCAATTGCTTAAATAAATTTGTTTTCATTTTCACGTAGCCATTTTTTATGAAGGCGGTAATGCGGATCAAATTCTGCAACCTTTTCCCAAAAAGCGGGGGAATGATTTAAATGGAATAAATGGCAATATTCATGAATGATAATGTAATCCTGAATTGCCTGAGGTAATTGGCAAAGTCGTCGACTAAAATTAAGGTTTTGATTGGAGGAGCAGCTTCCCCAGCGTGATTTAAGATCTTTTATAGAGATGCGATTGATTGTTCTGGAATTTTGTTTTTGCAGTTCAGATAACTTTGCTTTGCAGCGCGTTAAAGTTAGTTTTTTGAGCAATTTGTCAAAATCAGCTTGGAGCTGTCTTTGCAATTGATTAGAAGTTAAATTGTCAGATAACTGCGCTGTTATTCGAGAATTTTCGTCAATAATAAAATTGGTGCGTTTTTTGGAATGCAGGGTGATATGGATTTGATGCGGTGATCCATGAAGGTAAACTTTGCCCTGATGTCTAAGAGTTCGTTGATTTTTAGATTCAAGTACTTTGTGATTTTGTTGTTCAATCCAGTACTTCTGTTTAGCTATGAAATTTGTGATTTGGCTTTTTAGTGTAAGGGGATGGCAGGAAATTTCGATCAAAAATGGTTGACGTACTTTCAGAATAAGATTCTTTAGATTTCTTTTTTTGCGAATCAATAGTGAGTATTGCTGATTTCCGATTTGTACGGATTTGTTTATAGACACGATATTGCTTTACTATTTAGCTAACAGTGCTATATTCTACGATTAATGGACAAGAAAAAGAAGCAGATTATTGTTGCCAGTTTAGTAACATCATTGTTATTAGTTTTATTGGTAATGCTTTATTTGGGATTTACCACTGAAATGGTACCAAATACCATTAAATTTTTAAGAGCGGCTTTCACTGAAAAACCGAATCAGGATTTGGCTAATTTCATGTTGACGGGTGCGTCTGTAGGATTTTACGTTTTCCTGGGATTGTTATTTTATGTAATGTTTTCCCAAATATTAAATAGAGCTGATCTGTTTGATAAAAGATTCCATCAAGACGAAGCTCAGGAAGATATGGTGATCTATGTTGTAAAGTTACTATTTATCAACTTTTTTATTTGTTTAGGGCTATACACTTTTTACATTATCATCCTCGCTGTGATTGCCAATATGTTCTTCAATTAGTTGTTCCACTTGAGAAGCATTTTCGGCATTCATCAGTTTGAGTCGGAGTTCTTTGGCATTGGGGAAATCTTTGCAATACCAGCCTAGGTGCTTCTTGATTGGGGGGAAATTTTGTCCGCCTGAAGTTTGTTGATAGTAATGACTATGTTCAATGGCTAATTTCAGTTTTTGATTATGTTTGAAGTCAAAGTTTTGAAAAATTCCGGGATTGCCTAGACTAGCTCTGCCGATTAAGATGCCGTCCAGATTATATTTTTGGCATTTATCTTTAGCTTGAGCCAAATCCCGGATATCACCGTTTCCTAAAATCATAATTCCATATTGATGAGCAAGTGCAGAGGCTTTGCCAATTTCCTCCCAATTGGAAGATCCGGAATACATTTGCTTTAAGGTGCGGCCATGTAGGCTAATCAGAGCCGGTTGGTGATGAATCAATTGGTTAATCCATTGTTCGGTTTCAATTTGATGATAGCCGATGCGAGTTTTTACTGAGATAGGAAGATGATTGCGCTTGGCGGGTGCATCATGTTGAGAAATTTCTGCTAATATATTGGGGTGTAACTCGATTTGGTCTATGCTTACTCCATTGTACCAATCCATTGCTGCTGTTTGACAATTTTGGATAATTTTTGCAGCGAGCTCAGTTTGGCTGATTAGAGCGGCGCCTGCGCCATTGCCGGCTACACCTTTTGAAGGGCAGCCCATATTAATGTCAATTCCATCGAAGCCCAGATGCGCCGCGATGATAGTGGCTTGATAAAAAGCTTGGGGATCTTTGCCGTAAAACTGTGCGACAATTGGCCTTTCAATTTGATTGTATTCCAAATTAGTCAGAGCTTTTACAGCTCCATATTTAAGACCTTCCACGCTGGTGAATTCGGTAAAAATTACTGATGGCTGGCCATGTTTTGCTACCATATAGCGAAATGCAGCGTCAGTGACTCCGTCCATTGGAGAAAGTCCAATAATGGGTTTGGCTAATTTTTTCCAGAAACCATATTCCATATTTTGTCCAGATATTCTTTAAATAATTCTCTAACATCTAAAATCTGATATTGTCAATCTATCAAAAATCCATACAATATAAGTAATAAAACAAAAATAAATGCTAAAAGCCATTATACTGGATATGGACGGGACCATAACTCGTAGCAATCATTTGCATGCACTTGCTTATGATAGGCTTTTTCATGAGTTTGGAAAGTCCGTTTCATTGGAAGAATATTTTGAAAAGTATGTTGGTCAGGGCGCCAAAGCAATTATGGAGGGCGTGCTGGGTCAGGAGCAATATGACTATGAATCTTGTTTAGAGAAAAAGAATAGATATTTATTGGAAGTGATTGATGAGCAGGATGGGGTGGAAACTGTGCCAGGTATTGAAAAATTTATTGATTATGTTGAGGGGCAAGGCTGGCGTTTGGGAGTTGCTTCAGGTGCCACTTTGGTGACGATGGAGAAGATTCTAGATTTTTCTGGCATTAAGGGAAAAATTGAAAAATATATTTCTGCTCATGAAGTTAAAAATAATAAGCCTGCTCCGGATGTCTATCTAGAAATCTTAAAGAGAATGTCATTAGGGCTCGCTGAAGTTGTAGTGTTTGAAGATTCAGTTGCGGGAGTAAGAAGTGCTACATCAGCAGGTCTTAAGTGTATAGGACTCAAGACTACAACTGCTCCGGAGTTGTTAATTGAGGCTGGAGCTGTTATGCTGGTCGAGGATTATAATGATCTTTTAAATCAATTAGAAAAAAATAAAAATTTATTAATAAATTTGATAACCCAAAAATAAATGCCAACAAAGAAAAAAACACCAACCAAAAAGCAAGCTTCAGTTGGAAAAGTTGCCGCTAAAAAGAAGGCACCTGCTAAAAAGACTGAATCTGCCGCTAAAAAGAAGGCACCTGCTAAAAAGACTGAATCTGCCGCTAAAAAGAAAGCTCCGGTAGTTAAAAAAGCTCCAATTAAAAAGGCGGTAACAGTTAAAAAAATTAGTTTTGCTGAAGGTAGCTCCAAGTTTTCGACTTTTCAGTTGAATCCTGAAACTCTCCAATGGTTCAAAGATTATCATGCATTGACTAACTATATTGGAGCGGGATGTCTTTATTTAAAAGACAATTTCTTATTAAAGAAGCCTCTCAAAAAAAGTGATATTAAAGATCGAATTTTAGGGCATTGGGGCACAGTGCCTGGTTTGAATTTTCTTTATGCTCATGCCAGTTATTTGGCTGAAAAGCATAAACAGGAAACTATATTTATAACAGGGCCCGGTCATGGTGCCCCAGCTAATTTGGCTTGTAATTTTGTTGATGGTTCCATGTCAGACTATTACAAAAAGTATACTCGGGATGCGAAAGGTTTGGGTAAGATGATGAAAGATTTTAGTTGGCCATATGCATTGCCAAGTCATGTTACGCCTGATGTTCCTGGAAGTATTTGTGAAGGAGGGGAGCTTGGATATTCTTTATCCACAGCTTTTGGAGCTATTATGGATAATCCTGACCTGTTAGCTGTTTGTATAGTAGGTGATGGTGAAGCTGAAACAGGCCCAATTGCAACAGCTTGGCATAGTAATAAGTTTATAAACCCTGCAGAATCAGGTGCAGTTTTACCAATTATTCATGTTAACGGTTATAAGATTTCCGGTCCGTCCATTTTATCTACTATGAGTGATGAGGAATTGGAAAACATGTTTATGGGATATGGATATAAACCACTTTTCGTAGTGGATGAGCCTGAGACATTGCATCAGTGTATGGCGGATCGTATGGAGCAGGCATATCAAATGATTAAAGAGATTCAAAGGAAAGCTCGCAAAGAAAAATGTGTAAAACAAGCTTGTTGGCCGATGATAATTTTCCGATCCATGAAAGGATGGACTGGAACTAAACGAATTGGAAACAAGAGGGTTGAAGATAATTATCGATCACATGGGGTGCCGCTTAAGGATGTTAAAAAGGATCCTAAGCAATTTAAAGCTCTACAGGAATGGTTAAAGTCATATAATGTGCAAGATTTGCTTGATGCAAAAGGCAAGCCATTGCCAAAGGTTCTTAAATATTTGCCAAAGGGTAATTTACGCTTGGGTAAAACCAAACATGCATATGGTGGTAATCTGGTTAAGAAGCTATGGATGCCTAAATTAGAGAAATATGAGTTTAAGGGAGGACGCGGTCAGATTGAAGGACGTACTACAGCAATTATGGCTGAATGGCTTTCTGATTTGATGGTTAAAGATGCCAAAACTACCAAGTCATTTCGCTTTTTCTGTCCTGACGAAACTGATTCCAATAAATTCGGAAAATTGCTAACCACAGTGGGTCGTCAATATGTTTGGCCGGTGAAAAAGGGTGACGAATCTATTGTTTCCAAAGGTCGTGTTTTGGAAATGCTCTCAGAGCATACACTGCAAGGTTGGTTGCAAGGTTACAACTTGTCCGGACGTTATGGTTTATTTGTAACTTATGAGGCTTTCGCCATGATTAACGCCTCTATGGTAGATCAACATTTGAAATTTATTAAACAAGCGCAAAGAATTCCGTTCAGAAAACCAATCCCATCATTGAACTATATATTAAGTAGTGTGGAATGGCGACAGGAACACAACGGTTATTCTCATCAAAATCCAAGCTTTGTCAGTTCTGTTTTGGAAAAGCATGGAGAACTCGCTTCTGTGTTCTTACCGCCTGACGGAAATACTTTGATGGTGGTGATGAAGGAATGCTTAGAAAGACGTAACCGAGTAAATGTAATTGAGGCGGGTAAACAAGAAATGCCTCAATGGCAAACATTGAAAGAAGCGCGTGAGCAATTAAAGACCGGAATTTCAACTTGGGATTGGATTGATAAGAGTGCTGCCCGCAATCCACATATTGTCTTTTCTGCGGCAGGTGATTATATGGTGGAAGAAATGATGGCGGCAATTGATATGTTGAAATATGAACACCCTGATTTTAAGATTCGATTTGTGAATGTGTTGGAAATGACAGCCAATGGGATTGGAACAGCAGCTAAACCAATTGGTAGGAATAATCTCAAAGGCTTCTATAAATATTATACTGAAGATAAACCGGTGATATTCAATTTCCATGGCTATCCTCATTTGGTTTATAAATTGGTGTTTGGAGTTCCAAATGCGGAGGAAAGATTTGTAGTGAATGGCTATCAGGAGGAAGGTTCTACTACTACACCGTTTGATATGCATGTTAGGAACGGTACAAGTCGTTTCCAATTAATTGTTCAAGCGATGCAGAAAGCTGGTATTACTAATCCGGATAAACAGTTTGCCAAGAGAGCTTGGGCTGTAATGAAGAAATATCAAAAACGCTTGGTTGATCACAAGAAAAAAGTTATGGCTGAAGGAGTTGATTTCCAGGATGTTGTAGACTGGCGCTGGGGAAAATAATTTGCAGTCAATTAAAAAAGCCTCCTGAGTCAGGAGGCTTTTTTGTTGTAACGTGAAAGTATGAATTCTTCCAATTTGGGATAAGAATTTTGTTTGGGAATGAAAGCATCAATAATTTTTTGGCGGATTAATGTTTCAATTAAATTAGGAGAAATGTTTAATGCGGTTAAGTCAGATTGATTAATTTCTATCGCTGCACTGTGCAGGATTAACAGATGCCCCATTTTGCGTCTTTGGTCATTTATCATATCAGCCAAAGAGATTCCATCAATATCTGGCATTTGTAAGTCCAGAATTATTGTGGAGCCGGGGCTGATATTGGGGAGTACAGACAAAGCAGTATCAGCATTTCCTGTGGCTATGACATGATTATTGGCAATTTTTTGCAATCTTCTTTTAAGAGTTTTGGCATAGATTCGATCATCATCTACTATCAAAACATTTTGAGGTTTATGTAGTAGTGTTGAGTCGTCTTGTTGATTATAAATTCCTGATTCAAACAAGCAGGGTTTGGTTGGCAAAGGAGGATAAGTATCTCCTGGTAATTTGTATTTCAAGCTCATCGTATTCTAAAATGGACGTCTAAAGGGTTGGTATGTTTTTTTTATTCAAACAGAGTGGCATATTTTAGTCAAACATATCTGTGGATTTCTGTATGACAAAATTCAATTTTAATTTCCTTAAAATCCGTTACAATGGAAATATAATCTAATAAAAATAAATATGAAAATTTTTATCGATACTGCTAATTTGGAGGAAATTAAGAAATACGCAGATTTTGGATTTGTCGATGGTGTGACAACAAACCCGTCTTTGGTAGCCAAAGAGGGGAATATTTCGCATGAGCAAAGAATTAAAGAGATTTGTGAAATAATCGATGGTCCAGTTTCAGCAGAAGTTTTGGCTACTGATTATGAAGGAATGATTGAAGAAGGTCGTAAACTGGCTTCCTGGCACAAAAATGTTCATGTCAAATTACCGATGATTGAAGATGGGCTTAAAGCTTGTCATACACTTTCCAGTGAAGGAATTCCGATTAATATGACTTTAATTTTTTCACCGTCACAAGCGCTATTATGTGCCAAGGCCGGAGCAACTTTCATCAGTCCATTTATTGGAAGATTGGATGATATATCTGAGCCGGGAATGGAATTGATTGAGCAAATTGTGGTTATTCTATCAAATTATGATTATAAGGCGGAAGTTTTGACTGCATCGGTAAGACATCCTCGACATGTGGTGGAGGCAGCTATGATTGGATCAGATATTGCAACAATTCCATTTGAGGTTTTGGATAAACTGTTCAAGCATCCTTTGACAGATAGAGGTTTGGTAAAATTTTTGGAGGATGCCAAGAAAAATAAGTAATTATAATAATATATATGATTAAGTTTGTAACTTTAGGATTTGAGGACATTGCTCCTGAACATTCGATTTCTAGAGCGGAAGTTGATGGGTTAAATGGCAGATTAGGTGGCTATATAGATAGTATTGAGTCAAAAAATTTGGGATTTTATAAAACTATTGATAATCAGGATTTGGTAAAGGATATTGAGGATTATGCCGCAGAGATTGAAGGTCAATTTGATGATATTGCGGTGTGTGCTATTGGTGGATCGTCTTTGGGTACTATATGTCTACAGCAAAGTTTAACTCATCTTTATGAGAATGAATTACCTGGTAGAAATAGACCCAGATTGCATGTTTTGGACAATATTGATCCTGAATTATTAGCTGCATTTGAAGATATCGTTGATATAAGAAAGACGCTTTTTATTGTGGTGACTAAATCCGGTGGTACACCTGAGACACTGTCGCAATTTATGTATTTTAGGAAACGAGTATTGGAGGTCGGAGGTACATTGGAGGATCAATTTGTATTCATTACTGATCCGGAGAAAGGTTTGCTGCGACAAATTGCCAATAATAATGAGCGCATTAAAACTTTTCCGGTTCCTCAGGATGTTGGTGGCAGATTCTCGGTACTGACAGCGGTGGGTCTTTTGCCGGCTAAATTAATGGGTGTTGATATTAGGGGACTTTTAGAGGGAGCACGGGCGATGCGAGATCAATTTCTAAACAGAAATGTTTTGGAGAATATGCCATTCAGATTGGCGGAAGTACAATTTTTAATGGAACAAAAGGGCAAGCGTATTAATGTGATGTATTCGTATGCTCAAAAACTAATTAGATTTTCAGATTGGTACAGGCAACTGTTGGCGGAAAGCATAGGTAAGGCGGTTAACAATAATGGAGAGACTGTTAATGTGGGAATTACTCCGGTTTTTGCATTGGGAGCTACTGACCAGCATTCGCAAAATCAGCTCTATAATGAAGGTCCTAATGATAAATTTTTCATCTTTTTGGCAGCGCATGAATCTGCCCGTGATATTGATATTCCTTTTGATGATCAATTTGCGGATAGTATCGGATATTTAAAAAATGTTAGCTTTAATAGGCTACTAAAAACTGAAATGCGCGGTACTGTT
The DNA here is from genome assembly GCA_964424075.1 of uncultured Candidatus Peribacteria bacterium. Classification (GTDB taxonomy): domain Bacteria; phylum Patescibacteriota; class Gracilibacteria; order UBA1369; family UBA1369; genus CAYRGY01. The sequence continues at coordinate 52,090 of CAYRGY010000003.1, read as the reverse complement.
GATGCGCTGGCTAAGTATAATCGTCCTTCTGTTGAATTGTGGGTTGAAAAAGTAGATGAATACAATTTAGGGGAACTATTTATGTTATTTGAAGGAGCTACTGCTTTTCTGGGAGAGTTTTACAATATCAATGCTTTTGATCAGCCGGGTGTTGAATTGGCCAAACAATTAACAAAAGAATATTTAACTGAACAATAATATGCAAATTCCAGCACTAGGAGAAAAGCTCAATGATGAGCAAATAAAATTCCTGCAAGCTTTTTCTAAGTCTTGCCGTCATTCTATTATAGCAATGTTAAAGAATTCTCAGAGTGGACATCCTGGAGGCTCTTTGTCCACAATTGACTATTTCACTTTGCTATATCCGTTTATTTTAAGTCAAACCGGAGAGAAAATTGTCGTTTCCAACGGTCATATTTCACCTGCTGTATATAGTGCTTTGGCTGAGCTTAAGTATATTCCTAAAGAAGATGTAATTGAGACTTTTCGAAAAATAGGTTCAATTTATGAAGGTCATGTCACCAGGCATGTGCCGGGAATTTGGTACGGCACAGGTCCGCTGGGAATTGGAGTTTCGGTAGCATCTGCATTTGCGTTAGATCAAAAAATGCGAGACTCAGAGCAGAAAGTGTTTGCAGTAATGGGTGATGGAGAGGCTCAGGAAGGGCAGGTGCACGAGATGATGAATTTTGCGGCAAAAAATAAGTTGAATAATCTAATCTTATTTGTTGATTATAATCAGGTTCAATTGACTGATGCTTTGGATAAAATTATGCCGATTAATATTGCCGGAATTTTTAAAGCAGCAGGTTGGGAAGTGATTGAAGTTGATGGTCATAATTATCAAGACATGTGGGAAGTTTTGGCTCATGCGCATCAGGTGAAAGATAAACCGGTGATGCTTTTGGGTAAGACTATTATGGGTAAGGGAGTAGATTTTATGGAAAAGGAAGGTCTTGAGCATAAAGCTACTTGGCATGGAAAAGCTCCTGATCCGGAGATGTGTGATGAGGCATTGAAGCAATTGATTGTTTCAGATGAAGAGAGGCAAATAATTGACGCATTTGGATCTCAAATTAAGTGGCATCCGGAGGAAGCGTATTTCCCGGAATTGCTGTCAGAAATGGATATTGATCAAGGGGAGGCAAAATTATACAAGAAAGATGAGCTTACGGATTGTCGAAGTGCCTATGGTAATGCATTAGCTGAATTGGCTGAAAAAAATCCTAAAGTAATGGCTTTGATTGCTGATTTGCGTGGTTCCTGCAAAACTGAAAAAATGGGTCAAGCATTTCCGAAAAGACATGTGGAATGTGGAATTGCTGAGCAGCACATGGTGTCTACGGCCGGAGCATTCAGTTTGTGTGATCGCATTCCTTTTGCCTCGACATTTGGCGCTTTTATGAGTAGTAGAGCCAAGGACCAAGCTCGTGTGAATGATATTAATCATGCAAATGTGAAAATGGTTTCGACTCATTGCGGTCTTTCAGTTGGTGAAGATGGGCCAACCCACCAAGCTATTGACGATGCTGGATCTTTTTTGGGTATGTTTGAAACTATGGTGATCGAACCTGCGGATCCCAATCAAACTGATCGAATAATTCGCTATGTTGCCAGCCACTATGGAAACTTTTATGTTAGAATGGGGCGACACAAATTTCCGGTTATTACTGACGAGGATGGCAATGAGTTTTATGGGGTCGATTATAAATATGAATATGGTAAGTCTGATTTAATCAGAGTTGGTACTGAGCTCACCATTGTTGCCAGTGGACCAATGGTGCATGAAGCACTAAAAGCAAGATCTGATTTTGCAGATGCTGATAAGGTTGAGATTGTTGCAGTAACTTCAATCAAGCAATTTGATCAAACTGTTTTTAATTCAATTGAGAAGACGGGCAAGGTGTTGACGCTTGAAGATCACAATCCTCATTCTGGTTTGGCGACCAGGTTGGCGGCAGCTTTGACTACTCATGGTATTAAAGTGGATAGTTTTGATTCACTGGCGGTACAAAAATATCAATTGTCAGGTAAATCGGAACAGTTGTATGAGAAGGCTGGGATTTCTGCCAATAGTGTGTTAAAATATCTTGAAGAAAAACTAAAATAAACAAGATGGGACTATTATCAAATGTTAAAGCTAAAAATTTCAATCTGAAGAAACTATTGGCAGATAATCATAATTTTCGAGTAGCGATTTTCGGTTCTGCCAGGACTAAGAGAGGTGATGCTAAATATCGGGAGGTATTTGATTTGGCACGTAGAATAGGGGAAAATGGTTATGATATTGTGACAGGAGGAGGGCCTGGTATGATGGAAGCGGCTAATGCAGGGCATGAATTTGGTGATGTAGATAAGAAAGCAGAGTCTATTGGATTAATTATCGAGCTTCCATTCGAGAGTGAAGGTAATAAATTTTTGGAATTGAGTAAGACTTTTAAACGGTTTTCCAAGCGTTTGGACACATTCTTGGAGCTTTCCCATGTTATGATAGTGACTCAAGGAGGTATTGGAACGGTTTTGGAGCTTTATTATATGTGGCAGCATTTACAAGTTAAACATGTCGATTATCGACCGATAATTTTGATTGGAGAAATGTGGGAATCATTGATTGAATGGATGAAGAAAGACGTTTTGCCTAGAGGTTTGGTAAGTCCAAAAGATTTTGACTATATATATATTGCTAAAAATAATGATGAAGCTATGAAAGTTATTGAAGCATTTGATAAGCAATATAGTAAGAAAAAGAAAATGTCACGAATTGAATTGGCTGAAGCTCGGGGCGTCAAAAAATCCAAAAAAGCAACTGCCAAGAAAAAAACTAAATCTCAAAAGTAAGGCTGATTGGTGCGTGATCTGACCCCATAACCTGATCGTGAATTTCTGCGTTTTTCAAGTTTGATTTGAGGTCGGGACTAGCAAAAAAATAGTCAATCCTCCAGCCAATGTTTCTGTCTCTGGAGCGAGTTTTCATGTCCCACCAACTATAACGGTCTTTTTGCTGGGGATTAAAATAACGAAAGGTGTCGATGTAACCTTGCTTGGTTATAAAATGCAGCCATTCACGTTCGATATTCATAAAGCCAGAGGTGTTGCGATTTTCCAGTGGACGAGCCAGATCAATTTCATTATGGGCGGTGTTAATGTCTCCGCAAAAAATGATCGGCTTGTTCAGTTTGGTAATCATTTTATAGAATGCATTATAAAAATTGAGTTTGTGTTGCACCCACTCCATACCACGACCACCATTGGGGAAATAGCCGTTGAATAAGAAAAATTTTTCAAATTCCATGCCAATTAGTCTGCCGTCCAGATTTAGTATATCCGCTTCAAATTCAGTGATTACTCTGAGTGGTTTTAACCTCGTATAAAGCGCAACTCCGCTATACCCTTTGCGTTCAGCTGATTTCCAGAAGCTCTCAAAACCGTTGATATTGAGCAGGCGCTCGGACAATTGATCTTTATGAGCTTTGGTTTCCTGTAGACCTATTAAGTCTGCGTCCAAATTTTCCATCCATTGAATAAATCCTTTTTTTTCTTGCGCTCTGATGCCGTTTACATTCCAAGAATAAAACTTGTAAGTCTGCATTTTATTTGTATTTAGTTAGTGTATAATATAACCAATAAATATAAAAACACACAATGGAAACCAAACGCCAAGTACTTTTAATTATTTTGGACGGATGGGGTATTGGAAAGGGAAATGGTTCCAATGCAATTTATAATGCTCCGACTCCCAATATGGATGATTTGAAAAAGAATTATGCCAACTCCAAATTGTCCGCTTCAGGTGAGGATGTTGGTTTGCCGGCAGGGCAAATGGGAAATTCGGAAGTTGGTCATTTGAATTTGGGATCTGGACGGATTGTTTATCAAGATTTTGGAAAAATAAACAGGGCTATTGAGGATAGGAGTTTGCAGGAGAATGAAGTGTTGAAAGATGCTTTGAATAAAGCAAAAGGCAAGGCTTTACATTTGATGGGGCTGGTTTCGGATGGTGGAGTACATTCGCATATAAATCATCTCAAGGCATTAATTGATATCGCTCAGGAGGCCGGATTGGAAAAAGTCTATGTACACGCTTTTATGGATGGTCGAGATACTGATCCGTATAGTGGAAAAGGCTATTTGGAGGATTTGCAGGGTTATTTGCAGGATAAGAATGCTGAATTGGTTAGTGTGGTCGGTCGTTATTATGCAATGGATAGGGATAAGCGTTGGGAAAGGATTAAAGAAGCATATGACTTGTTACTAACAGGAAAAGGAAAGACTGCAACTGATTTAATTGGGGCAGTGGATGAATCCTATGCGGAAGAGGTTACGGATGAGTTTATCAAGCCAATTGTTAAAGTTGAAGCTGATCAGCCGGTGGGTAGAATCAGTGAAGGTGACGTTGTCATAAGTTTTAATTTCAGAACCGATCGGATGAGACAATTGAGTATTGCACTGACGCAGGAGGATTTGTCTGATCATGGCATGAAAGTCATTCCACTCAATTATTATACAATGACCAGATATGACGGAAGCTTTGAACATATTGGCATTCTGTTTGATAAAGAAAACATTGAGAATACTTTGGGAGAATTGGTGGCTAAAAATGGCTTAAATCAGTTGAGAATTGCAGAAACTGAGAAATATGCACATGTGACATTTTTCTTCAGTGGAGGCAGAGAGGAGCCATTTGATAATGAGGATAGAATTATGATTCCATCACCTAAAGTGGCAACCTATGATTTGAAGCCGGAAATGAGTGCTTTTGAAGTGAAAGATGTACTAATTAAGGACTTGCAAACTCGAAAACATGATTTTATTTGTTTGAATTTTGCTAATACCGATATGGTTGGGCATACGGGGGATTTTCAAGCTACTGTTAAGGCTGCTACAGCTGTGGATAAATGTGTAGGGGCTTTGGTTGAAGAGGCCCAAAAACAGGGATACACACTAGTGATTACAGCCGATCATGGAAATGCTGAGTATGAAAAAAATGAAGATGGATCGCCAAATACAGCGCATACTTCCAATCCGGTTCCATTTATTTTGGTGACTGAGGAAAACTGGCAGTTAAAAGATGGTAGATTATCAGATGTTGCTCCTACGATTTGTCAATTGCTTGAGCTTAAAAAACCGGAAGAAATGACTGGGGAAAGTTTGTTGAGTGAGAATGGTGTTTAAATAAGTTAAAGCAATATATTTGCAATATGTATAGAGGTGTGATAATTTGCGCCCTAAGCAAATATATGGATAATAAACTCAATAATCCGGCTGATGATTTTTTTGCGGATCTGAAGGATTTTATCCAAAACGAGATTCTAACAAGTCGTCCACCCGCTCGTGAGGAAGAATCTGATTTTGATAGAGAAACAGTGCCACACCCCGATCTGGAAGAGAGTAGTCAGGAACATAGTTTAACTATGCCACCACCTTCTTCATTCAGTAGATTGATTAGGGCAACTTCTAATAGTGGCTTAATCACTAGCGAGATTATAATTCCGGATATTACAGCTTCTAGCTTACTTTTCGACATGCGTTGTCAGGGATATGCAGTAGTGAACTATGTTTTTGCCGGAGATATGGATGGTGCTATGGATTTAATTAGAAAGCTTTATGATAAATATGGTTATGAAAATGTGTTCACAGTTAACTTTAAGGATGAGCGTAATCTTGATTCGGGACTGGTGTATTTTTTGGTAAAAGAGGATGTGGCCTATGATGATTTACCAGATTGGCCTGAGGATTTATCTGCGATTCAATTGGAAATTGGAGATCAGATAGAGATTCTCATTGATGGAGCATCTACTGATAAAAATAAAGCTTAAATTTGTCAATTAATATATTATGATTGCAGCTAAATAGACTCTATTAAAAGAGTCTATTTTTTGCTATAATATAAGGATTTCTCAAAAACAAAAATAAATGCGTGTATTCATGTTGGGGTGGGAGTTTGCTCCCATAAAATCAGGAGGTCTGGGAGTGGCTTGTAGAGGAATTGCAGATGGCCTGCAACGAGATGGTGTGAAAGTTGTGTTTGCCTTGCCCTCATATTTAAATTCGGAGGAAGATACACAAGAGGGAAATTTAAAAATTGTTTCTAAGCGTTTTAAAAATTTGAAGATAAAGGTTGATCAAAAGTATATTTTCTCCCCTTATCAAGGTTTGGTTGAAGTGTCAGGTCAACAATTGGAATGGAAGAACCTACCAGCAGGTAAAAAGGCAAAGCAAATTTACGGGCAGGAATTCTGGCTGGAATTGGCTAAATTTGCGGAAGAAGCTAAAGAGTTGGCTAAAGAGAATCCACATGATTTGATTCATGTGCATGATTGGATGACTTATAAAGCCGGAGAGAAAGTTAAAGATGTGTCTGAAAAGCCACTGATTGCTCATGTTCATGCAACAGAAATGGATAGAACCGGAGGGCATCCCAATCAGTATATTTATAATATTGAGAGGGAGGGTTTTTATAAGTCTGATCATATTATTGTAGTTAGCGGATTAACTAAAAAAATCCTGATCAAATATTATGATATCCCTGAAAATAAAATTTCAGTCGTTCATAACGCTCATGTAGTTCAAGAGCATGAACATAAGACTTTGCCTGAAAAGCAAATCAAGCAGGGTGACAAAGTTGTGCTGTTTTTGGGACGGGTGACTATTCAAAAGGGCCCAGACTACTTTATTGAAATGGCTCGCAGAGTTCTTCAGAAGCGTAAGGATGTAAAATTTGTTATTGCTGGCAATGGCGATATGCTCCCTCACATAATTAGTAAGATAATTGATTATGATATGCAGGAGAATGTTTTTTGTGCTGGATTTTTGGGAGGTGCAGATTTAGATAGGGCTTTTTATGAGTCAGATCTATATGTTATGCCATCTGTATCCGAGCCATTTGGTTTAACAGCTTTGGAAGCTACTGAATTTAAAACTCCTGTATTGATGAGCAAAACTGCTGGAGTGGGAGAAGTGATTAAAAATTGTCTGAGAGCGGATTTTTGGGATATCGAGAAAATGGCTAATCAGGTTATGGCGGTACTTGATTTGCCGGTGCTGGGAAAGACTTTGGTTGATCATGCCAGTCAGGAAATTCGTTATTTGACTTGGCATCAACAAGCGCAAAAAATTCGTCAAATTTATCATACCGTAACCGGAAAACATGTCTAAAGCGAGGAAGCATCACAAGTCAGTTTGTTTCTACTTTCAGGTTCATCAGCCTTATCGTCTGAGAGATTATAATTTTTTTAGCGAAGATAAAGATTATTTTCGTGGTCCAGATGGTGGAACTAATCAAGAAATTTTTGAGAAAGTTGCCAAGAAGTGCTATTTGCCTACAACAGCTTTGTTGCTGGAGATGATGCATAGCCACCCTGAATTGAAAATTTCCTTTTCCATGTCCGGTATTTTTATTGAGCAATGTTTGGAAAATGGAGCGATTGGAAAGCGAGTGTTACAAAATTTTCAGGATTTGGTTGAAACCGGCAGAGTGGAAATTCTTTCAGAAACTTATTTCCATTCATTAACTTTTCTTTTTTCTAAACAAGATTATGCAGAACAGATAATTAAGCATCGTAAATTGATGCATCAAACATTTGGTGTATGGCCGAAGGTATTCAGAAATACCGAGCTTATTTATAACAATGAAATTGCCAACTTTATTAAAGAAATGGGCTACTCGGGAATGCTGCTCGAAGGTTGGGATCCGGTTCTATCCGGAAAAACCCAACATTTTGTAATGGAGTCTGTGAAATCAGGTTTGCATCAGGACGATCGACGTATTGCTCAGCGCTACTCCATCGGAAAATATAAAGAAGATTTTGGATTGCTTTTGAAAGATTACAAGCTTTCAGATGATATTGCTTTCCGTTTCGGTGATCGGACATGGGTGGAATATCCGCTGGATGTTGGACGTTTTGCTACTTGGCTAGAACCTATTATGGGAGACACCATTAATCTATTTATGGACTTTGAAACTTTTGGTGAACATCAATGGGAGGATACGGGAATTTTTGAGTTTATGAGGGCTTTGCCAGCAGAGCTTCTCAAGCGGGGGATTAGTTTTGCCACCCCATCAGAGACTTTAAAACTATATGAAAGGCATGGAGAAATTGATTGCCATGCACATTTGTCATGGGCGGATTTGGAAAGGGATCTATCCGCTTGGACAGGGAATCCATTGCAAGATAGTTGTATCGCTTCGATAGCTGCTCTGGAGAAATTTGTTCATCCACTGAAGAAATCCCGTAAGAAGGAGATTTTGGAATTAGTACATCATTGGCGACTTATGCATACTTCGGATCATTTTTACTATATGTGTCTGAAATATTGGGAAGATGGAGATGTCCATAAATATTTTTCACCATTCGAGTCACCATATGAAGCTTATATTGCATATATGAATGTCTATAATAGTCTTAGAGATAGAATCATGGATGCTTTTAAAAACTTAACTAAAAATAAAAATGCCCAAAGCGCTAGTGCTTAGCAACGGGAGAATGCTCGTTAATCTTAATTATAATATTTTAATGTCGGATTTCTATTATCCGCATGTTGGTATGGAGGATCATACTACTTATCGTCGAACTCATAAGATTGGGGTTTACACTGATAATAGTTTTTCTTGGCTGGGAACAAAGGATTGGAATAATGAGACCAGATATCATCGAGATTCTTTGGTTGGAGATTCCTGGGCTAAGAATGCCAATTTGAAGATTGATCTGCACTTTGAAGATTTAGTTTCAACATCGGACGATATTTTTATCAGGAGAATCACGGTTCATAATAATGCTGAGCATAAGCGTGAGATAAAGCTTTTTTTCAACAATGATTTTCATATGTATGGAGAAAAAATGCAGGATACAGCAGAGTATGAACCATATATAAATGCTCTGTTACACTATCGCAAAAAGCGCTATTTTTTGTGTTTTGGGGTGTGGGATGAAAGTGGTGACGGTTTGACGGAATTTGCTACCGGTAAAAGTGAATATCAAGGAAAAGAAGGGACTTGGAAGGATGCTGAGGACGGAAGTTTGCAAGGGAATCCGATTGAACAGGGTTCTGTAGATTCTACATTAGCGTTTAAAGAAACAATAGAGCCCGGTGAGCATAAAACATTAAATTATGTAATTGCTGCCGGTTACAATTATAATGAAGTTAAAAAACTGCATGATAAAGTTTTGAAAGAATCAGCGAAGCAAATTTATCGGCATACACTGGATTATTGGAAGCATTGGAGTAATAAGATGTCCTATGATTTCGAAGGTTTGCCATCGCATTTTGATGTGCTTTTCAAGCGAAGTTTGTTAATTATTAAGAGTCAAATTGATCATGAAGGAGCGGTTATTGCTGCTAATGACTCAGATATAATCAAGTTCAATAAGGATACTTATACTTACATGTGGGGTCGTGATGCTGCGATAGCTATTATGGCGATGAATCATGCCCATTATTCGGATACGTCCAAGCAATTTTTCCTTTTTATCAGCAAACTTTTGACTGAAGATGGTTACTTTTTGCATAAGTACAATCCTGATGGTTCCCTAGGCTCATCCTGGCATCCAAAATTTAAGCATGGCGAGGTGCAATTGCCGATTCAAGAGGATGAAACCGCATTACCTATCTTTGCTTTCTATGATTTTTTGAAGAGTTTTGATGCTTTAGAATTTGTCTATGAATTATATGATCCGTTTGTAAAGAGATCAGGATATTTTATGAGTGACTATATTTATACTCATTTACATTTACCGCTACCATCATATGATCCCTGGGAGGAGCAGAGGGGAGTGTTTTCTTATACGACAGCTTGTACCTATGGGGGCTTGATTGCAGCCGCAAGTTTAGCGGAATCAACCGCAAACTATGAAGATGCTACCAAATTTACTTTAGCAGCGGAAAAAATAAAGAAAGCTATGTTGGAGCATTTATACTGTGATGAACATAAGCGTTTTATGAAGAAATTAGTAGTTAAGGAAGATCAAATTGTAGAGCGAGACTTCACTGTGGATGCCAGTTTGTGTTATGTCTGGCGTATGGGGGTTTTACCTCCGGATGATGAGCGTGTGGTTAACACTATGCATGCGATTCGTGACAGATTGTGGGTTAAAGCTCCGATTGGCGGAATAGCCCGCTATGAAAATGACTATTATCAAAGAGAATTTTGGTCAGAAAAACATCCTGAAGTTGTGGGAAATCCCTGGATTATCACTACGCTTTGGTATGCGCAATGGCTGATCGAGATTGCCAAATCAAGGCTGGATTTTGTGGAAATTGAAAAGCTTTTGAACTGGGTTTGCCAACGTACTAATCATGCCGGAATTTTAGCAGAACAGGTTGATCCTTTTGATGGACGGCATTTGTCAGTTGCTCCACTGACTTGGAGTCACTCTGAATATGTGATTACTATTTTAGCTTATCGTAAAAAGATGCGGGAGTTGGGATTGGGTTAATCTTTCGGTCTCCAAAAGTCACGGCCGTGATGTCTTTTCTGCTTGTTTCTTTAATTCCTCGAAATTTGAGGGATTGACAATCTTAGCCTGGCACTCTAAACTTGAGAGTGCTAAACTTTTTATGGTATAATATGTAAAAATAAGTAGTTATGAATTTTGATAAGTTTACAACTAAGGCTGCAGAAGCTATTCAAGGGACAATTGAACTTAATCATAAGTTGTCGCATCAAGCGGTAACTCCATGGCATTTGTTACTTGTCCTAATTGAACAAAAAGGTGGAATTGTACCCAGCTTATTGGAAAAGGCTGAAAAGAGTGTTGATGAGCTTAAGGCGCAAGTTCAGAAAGAGTTAGCGGTTTTGCCGAGAGTTTCCGGTGGTGCCGGTCAGGTTTATTTAACTCCGGAAATGAAAGACGTGTTGGAGAAAGCTGAAAGTGAGGCTACTAAAATGCATGATGAATATATTAGCTCTGAACATTTGTTTTTGGGTCTTTTGGAGCTTAAAAATTTATCAAAATTTGTAAATTTGAGTAAAGATGAAGTATTGCAGAATTTAACCGCTTTGCGGGGTAGTCAAACTGTTACTGATAAGAATCCTGAAGCAAAATATCAAGCGTTGGAAAAATATACTATTGATTTTACCGAATTGGCAGCTCAGGGGAAAATCGATCCGGTAATCGGTAGAGATGAGGAGATTCGTCGGGTTATGCAAATTTTATCCCGTCGTACCAAGAATAATCCGGTTCTAGTAGGTGAGCCAGGGACAGGTAAAACGGCGATTGCTGAAGGATTAGCTAAAAAAATTGTTGATGGAGATGTTCCTGATGTATTGAAAGATAAAAAGGTGCTTTCCTTGGATTTGGGAGCATTAATTGCCGGCACTTCTTATCGAGGGGAATTTGAGGATAGGCTTAAAGCAATAATTAAAGAAATTGAAGGTTCCGAGGGCAGTATTATTCTATTTATTGATGAATTGCATACGATTGTCGGGGCAGGAGGGCAGGAAGGTGGGACTGATGCTTCCAATTTATTGAAGCCGGCTTTGGCCAGAGGAAAGTTGCGGGCTGTTGGTGCAACAACGTTAAAGGAATATCGAAAATATATTGAAAAGGATGCTGCCTTGGAGCGGCGTTTCCAACCGGTGCAAGTCAATGAGCCTTCAATTAAAGATGCTATATCCATTTTGCGAGGGATTAAGGAGAAATATGAGGTGCATCACGGGGTGAGAATTCGAGATAATGCTATAATTGCAGCCGTTCAATTGTCGTCTCGTTACATTACTGATCGATTTCTGCCTGACAAAGCTATTGATTTGATGGATGAAGCGGCATCGGTTCTTAAAATTGATATTGATAGTAAACCGTCTGAGCTTGATTCATTGCAAAGAAAAATCAGACAATTGGAAATTGAAAAAGAAGCATTGAAGAAGGAGAAGGATGAAGATTCCAAGAGGCGTTTACAGGAACTAGAGAAGGAACTTTCTGAGCTTACTGAGCGTAATAATCAATTAGAATTGCATTGGAAAAATGAAAAAGAGGCTATTGATAAAATTAAAGAGTATACCAAACAAATTGATTCTTTGCGTGTAGAAGCGGATCAAGCTGAAAGAGCAGCCAATTACCAACGTGTGGCGGAAATTAATTACGGCAAAATTCCGGAATTGGAGAAGGAGATTGCATCGTCACAGGAGAAATTGGCCAATTTGCAGAAGGATCAACAAATCTTAAAAGAAGAAGTCACTGAAGAAGATATTGCACAAGTAGTATCTCGATGGACAGGTATCCCTGTAGCTAAAATGTTGATTGAAGAGTCCAAAAAGCTGACTAAAATGGAAGCAGAATTGGCCAAAAAAGTGATTGGTCAGAAAAAAGCGATTGAGGCAGTTTCTAAAGCCATTCGACGCTCGCGGGCAGGAATTTCCGAAGAAGGAAAGCCAATTGGCTCATTTATATTTGTAGGTCCTACCGGAGTAGGAAAAACTGAACTAGCTAAGGCTTTGGCCGGTTTCATGTTTAATGATGAGCGGATGATTACCCGTATTGATATGAGTGAGTATATGGAAAAGCATTCTGTTGCACGTTTGGTTGGTTCTCCCCCGGGCTATGTCGGTTATGAAGAGGGAGGTCAATTGACTGAGGCGGTGCGCAGGCACCCATATACTGTAGTGCTTTTAGATGAAATTGAGAAAGCTCATCCAGATGTATTCAATGTTTTATTGCAAGTGCTTGATGATGGGCGTTTAACTGATGCTAAGGGGCGAACGGTTGATTTTAAAAATACAGTGATTATTATGACATCTAATATCGGAAGTCAGGAAATTGCCAAAAATCAGGGGGATTATGAAAAGCAGGAGCAGGCAGTTTTGAAGATTATGGGTGAATTTTTCAAGCCCGAATTTTTGAATAGAATCGATGACATTATCGTTTTCCAAAGATTATCCAAAGATGAATTGGCTAAAATTGTAGAATTGCAAGTTGAGCAGGTTAAAAAACGCTTAAAGAAGAGAGGTATTGAAGTGGAAATTTCCAAAATGGCGTCTATGTATTTTATTTCAGCGGGTTATGATGAAATTTTTGGGGCAAGACCGCTGAAACGTCTAATCCAAAACAAAATCCTTGATGAATTGGCATTGCAGATTATTGAAGGTGAAATTGTGTCAGGTGATAAAGTGGAGATAGACTTTGTTGATGATCAGATTACATTTGAGAAGAAGAAGCGAAAAAAGTGAGATAAACACTTGTAAAGCATAAATCTTCTGGTGGAATTAGTTTTAACTTAACTATCGGATTTAATTCATCAAAATAAATTGATTTAGATTGTGACTAAAAATTTTACTTTCACCAGTGATAATTCATCCGAGGAAGGGGAAAGTTTTAAAATATTGTCAATTTTCAAAGTTTTGATTCAAGGTTTGGTAAATGCACATGGAAATGAAGGATACGAGAAATTTTTATCTTTGTTTGAACAAGCCAAGGGTAGAGATGTTAGAGTTGCTATGGAGGCGAGACTTTATCCTTTTAAATAATATGCCTATTTCTTCTTACCATTCCCATTGTGATGGTCCAATTTCTTTTTTAGTGCTTTAGTAGCTTCTTTTAAGGTGGTTTCAATTTCTTTGATGTTTTCAAATTCTTTCTTCTCGTTAATTTCGTCGCGTTTTTTCTCTTCAGCTTTGATTTTCTTGTGTATTTGTTCTTTGGCCTCGTAAAAGTTCATGAGGGCAAAGACAATCATGGCGGCAAAGACTATTCCGACCAGATTTAGAGCGAACAGTTGAATCGCTCCTAGTGCCATTTGCAATTTTAGAAAGGCCAGACTGATGCCGGCTGATGCCAATGGAGGAACTAAGGATACGGTAATTGCCACTCCAGGCAGTACTTCGGAAATATTTGGCTTGGTTACAGCGTAGGCAACTGCTGCGCCTGAGGCAAAAGCAATGATTAAGAAGGCAAAACTGGGGACGGAACGGGAGATTATTTCCGGATTGAGTTCTTTTTCAATAAATAGAAGTGAGATCAATAGAGACATAACTGCTATGATCAATATTGATTGTATAATTACCACTCCGCCTCGCTGGATTAGTTTTGGGTAGCCTGTAACCACTCCCATGGAAAGGCTTAGAATCGGGAATAACATCGGAGCGATTAGCATGCCGCCAATTATGACTGCTACATTATTGAGCATAAGTCCCATGGCAATAATGATTGTTGAGAGTGTCATCATTAAATAAAAGTCCAGACTGGGTGTGCTGGAGCTGAAAAGACGGTCAATAGTCTCTTTTTTTTGGGTTTTGGTTAATTTTTCTGTTTGCAGAAACATAGGCTGTATTTATGTTTATTATAACAGATAAATTGTATTGAATAAAGGAGAAGGATGGTAATGATTGATAAAAAACAAGGTTTACGATGATTATATATTCTTATTCGTAATCAATAAGATGAAAAAGCTTAAACCTGAAACATCAGTTGAGGAGCTATTTCAAAGGGGTGAAGATTGTCAAAGATGTGATAAGTGTAATATGTTTTATTTGCAGAAGGCATTAGACTAAAGTATTTACATATGTTATAATTGTATAATATTGTAATACTTTAAATCAAACTATCATGTCTGCTAAAAAACTATCTGATTCAGAGTTATTTGATAAACCTTCATTAGAAGCTGCTATTCTGGCATTGGAAGCAGAATATGGTCAAGAAGCGGCAACTAAGGCGCGTGAAATTGCTCAAATGTCTGAATCTAAAGTTAAAAATCAAAATAAAATGACTCGAAGAGCTGCTTTGGGATTGATCGGGCTCGGTGGCGCAGCTGTGGTTGGTGGATCGGTTGTGACTGGCGTCGCTGCAAAAAGAGCTGCAAAAGAAAGAATTAAAGATACTGCAGAGCAAATCATAGTCTGGCAAAAAGAAGTGACGAAATTAACTGCGAAGCTATTTATAGATTTTTGGAATTTAATGTTGGAGATGATGAAAAACATGCCTGAATTAGGCAGTTCATTCGTGCATGGCACTGCGGAAGAAATCTGGGATTTACTGGTTAATAAGGATACTAAATTAGATAAATTGCCCAGACGTCTGGAAGATATGCTCAGAAAAAATCCAAAACTAAAGGGATCATATAATAAGCTGAAGCGAGACTTAGATGGGTTGGAGGAGAAACTGGAGGAATTGGAAGATATGATTCGAGATATACCAGATCTTAAGTATCAAAGAGAAGAATTTATGCGTGAAATGCGTGAACAGTTTATGGAGATGTTGCGATTGAGAGAAAAGGATGAGCGGATCTATATTAAATAATTCAATTCATTTACAATAAGTGTTAATAATATAGGCACTTAATCAAAGAATATGTGTTGTAGACATGCTATTCATAAAGATTTAGCCTATGCAATTGTCACTATGTCTCCAAATTCAGTAGTTAAAGAAGTGCATGATCGTATGCCGATGATATTGAATGAAAGCCAGGCTACAGAGTGGTTGCGATTAGATTTAAATATTGAAGAATTTTAAGAAAAAATTACACTCATTTCGACTATTCAAATTGAGCGTTATCCGGTTCCAAAGCTTGTTAATAAGCTTATAAATGATTTCCCAGAGATTCTAAAACCCTTGCATTTAGATAGTTGACACATTAACCCAATAGGTGTATTATTTAAGTGATAGAAATAAAAATAAATATCATGTTTCGTTTAGGTGTGTTCAATTCTGAATCTGCTGACGGCATTAAAAGTGAAATCCCTGAAAGTGGTACTTACAGGAGAGGTGAGGCAGTTAGAAAAATGTCTGATAGCCAACCTCCTAGTAGAAGGGTGTGTTTAGATAATGTTAAGCAGATAAGTCAAAGAATCGGACATATTTTTGAAGATGCTCATGATGCAAATAATAAAATAAATAAATATGAATAATCGTGGATTTTACAGTATGCAATTCTTCAATCCAAAACAAAGGTCTCGTGACTCTGTACCTGAGAGTGGTGAAAGACTGATAAATCGTGGGGAATTGTCTCAAAAAAATAGTGGTGCTGTACTATATGTGCGAAATGCCATTAAGGTAAATACGGATAGACAATTGCGCAGAGCTGATATTATGAGAAGATTGGATGACGTTGCCTAGGGAAGGTAATTGTTATTGCAGCATTTTTAGGCCAAAATGCTAGGAATATTATTTGATTTTTGCCAAAATTAAGGTTACATGTTGAAATGAACCTTAATTTTGTAATATGTCTTTAAATAAACTAGGATCATTTCTAAGTCCTCAGAGCTTGAGGGAAGTTACTGAAAGTATTAGTGCGCAGATAAGCAAAACGAGAAATTATACCAGAGCCGGAGTTTTAGGTTTAACAATTGGTTCTGTTGGAGTTCCGGTGTCAGTTGGTTGTTCAGGCCCTGCCTTTGAAATTAGAAAAGATGATGGGGGAGCAGGTAATAATGTTGTATTGGATGGAGGTGTTTACCACCCTGATGCAGGAGGAAGCGCAGGATCGCCTGAAGTCTCTGGTGGAAATTCCGGATTTGGTGGTAGACCTATATTGGGAGGATCAGGAGGTGAGTTAAACGGTGGATTTGCTGGTACTAGCGGAACCGGTGGAATTGAGACCGGTGGAACAGGAGGGATTGCAGGTATAGGTGGCTCTGGTGGTACTGGAGGTGAAGTAACAGGTGGGTCTGGTGGAACTGGAGGTGAAGTAACAGGTGGCTCTGGTGGAACTGGAGGTGAAGTAACAGGTGGCTCTGGTGGAACGGGTGGATCAGTTTTACCTGAATGTTTAATACCTTATGATCCGCTTTCTGTAGAAACGGATCCTATTACAATAGATTTTTATACTTCAGATACCGATAAAAAGTTTACTTTGTGTGCTTCTGCAGCATTGGGTACAGATGGACTAACTCCATATCAAGAGTGCTTTACCAATAGAACAAGTGCTTCAATTAATTGGAACGGTATGAAGTGTCCTTGTTCCTGGTCTTTGATATCGGATGGGGCATTTCCTGCAATGCCGGAAATTGATATAAATGCTAAGACTAATGTATCTGCATCGATTATACCAAGGTTCTTGGTGGCTGGCACTATCGATCATGAAGGACTCAGAACGGTTGCGGATTGGCAAGGAGTGTCTGCAGGTTCTTATACTAGTACATATGGGATTTTTGCATCCAAACATGCTAGATGTCATTTTAATATTGCACCAATCCCCGGAGATTGTGGCTCGACTGAGCCTGTTTCTCCGACCAGAGAAGAAATTTTCGATACTTTCGAGAGCCTTGGATCGCCAGGTAATCCTAATTCCGTAACAGTTCCTCTTCCAGAGATGGTCTTTTTTGGTTTTCAGGCAAAACCTTGTAAATAATAATTCATATAGATTAAGGGCTGAACTGAATTTCAGCCCTTTTTTTGTATAACAAATTATGATAGAATGATTTGAAGTAACTTTAAAAAAACAAATATGAAAAAATATGTAATTTTAGCTATTGGCCTGTCTATATTAGTAGGATTGGGGGCAAGTTTATTAATCAATAGCGATCAGTTGAGTGCTGATGTTCTTAGATCAGATACTGTAATTAGAGGAAATCTATCAGTTAACAAAAGTGCACTGATTATGGATGATATTTATGTTATGAGAAATAAATGGGCAAGTACTTCAACAAGAACCGGTCAAGATTCTCAAGGATTCATTAATTGTGCAGATGGGGAGTTTGTGATTGGTGTTAATTCAAAAACAGGAGCAGTGAAGTGCTCAAAATTATAATAAACAAATTTGTTATCATATAACCAAAACAAATATGAAAATTTCAGAATATTTAGCAGTTGCAGCTATTGCTGTTGTTGCATCAGCCGGCACATCTTTGATTTCAGGGTTAGCCGGAGACTTACAAGCTCAACTTGTAGAAGGTTGTCCACCTGAGTACAGTGTGGATGCACCATACAATTATGGAAATACAGTATTCTACCAAGGTGCCGAGTATAAATGTATGTGGGGCCCTGACACATGTGGTACTAAAGCGCCTGGTCAAACAGATGCATGGCAACCAACATACAGAGAAGTTTCTACTTGTTATCAAGATCATCAGGAGCCAACAGGTGATGCTGAGCTAACCAGTTTAACCGTAACAGGTGAAACAAATTTGGCAGATTTGAATGCCACTGGAGTTGTTGATCTTCCTAAACTTCAATTATTGGAATCTAGTGATATTAAATCTGACAGTTCTACACTTGGAACTGTTGTAGCAAAAGATTTAACGGTTACAGGAGAATTACAACTATCAAATAATGATCTTACCCCAGCTGAAAAAATACCATACGCTGCAGGTGGTGTTACTTGTCCTAAGCGTAAACCATTTGTTGTTGGTTTAGACATGGATCAAAGTCCAATTGTAATATTGTGTGCTAATCTCTAGAACAGATTTTAATCGCCCCGACTATGAGGTCGGGGCTTTTTTTGTGCATAAAAAAACCCGGTTATTTTTCTTATTTAACCGGGTTTAAGCTTTTATTTCTTTAAGCTTGGGTGTTTGGAGAGTAACTCTCTAGCTTCGTCCCCGATTGCTTGGATTTTCTTATCGTCAGGGGCAATAACTCTTTGTAATTTGATACCACTTGGTGGGATTTGATTTGTTAATCTAATTAGACCTAGGTAAGCATAATGTTGTTTACCAACATTAATAGGTACTATCTGTTTTACATCACTAGGGCTTAATTCAATAATGAAACCAGGTTTGGTAATGCCGGCTGTTTTGCCAAGTCTCAATGTATAAGCGATATCTTGAGGAATAGTAGCGGGATCGAAGCCATTTTGCATTAAGCTATCGATATATTGTATTCCATAGTCTGTGTCTGGAATGGTGAGGGTTGGTTTTTCCTCCTCTTTATAAAAGATATCGATAATTTGTTTTACTGCTTCCGGATTGAAAAGGACTTCCAAAACTTCTTGAGGGTCTAATTCACTATTCAGCTCTTTCAGATCAGCTGCAATACGTGGAAGTAACTCCTGATTGATTTTTTTGGGAACTTCATATTTCTTATCAATGGGTAGTTTACCCAGTGTCGAGATATGCTCTTGGAGTAATATGGCAAGAGGAGCTGAAATTACTGATCCTTCCTCAATTTTTAGTGGGGGTACTTTATTCTCTAATGAGGAAACTTCTTTAGCTAGAAATGTTGGCATGTTTTTGTGTTAAAGGTTATCTATATATTATACTATATTTCTTATATGGACGCAATGCATGAATGACGAATGACAATACTATAACATTGACAAAATAATTATTGGTGATATAAATGCATCGTTTTATCAGCTTTAATATGTCTCGAAGACAGTTTAGTGTTATTGACGGAGGTAGAAATGAAGATCCTCCTTTGTATGAAGAGAATGATCAATTTGAGTTTGATTATTTTGCAGTTCAATTTCCAGCCATATTTGATGTAACTGAGATTATTAAGGAACATCGGCAGACACATGGTTTTGAGGATTATATAGATATAGATGGAAGTACTCCTCAGAAAAAAGTGCGAGTAATGATGAATAAGCCGCCTAGATATGTACGGATAGAGGATTATGGAATTTATTACTGGCAAAAAGTTCAAGTCTTTTATCAGACTATTGTGGATACTCTGGGTGAGACTTATATTGAAGAAAAAGATGTGAAGCGGGAACCATATGATTGGTTAGCAAAAATGCCAGTTATTACCAACAATGATCAGGAAATGATTGAAAGATTGGTTAAATCCAGTAAGGATTGTGGAGAAAAAGTAAGAATGGACCGGAGAAATGGCTCAATCAACTTAATTGTAGGTGATTCGACGCTGAGAGGTTTGGTGGAAGAGGTGAGGGAAAGGATTAATCAAGTTTTGTTATCAGGAAACAAAGATTGAAATCGTGATGTGAGTGTTCTAAGCTATAT
Source organism: uncultured Candidatus Peribacteria bacterium (assembly GCA_964424075.1). GTDB lineage: Bacteria > Patescibacteriota > Gracilibacteria > UBA1369 > UBA1369 > CAYRGY01. Next base: position 32,262 of record CAYRGY010000003.1, on the reverse strand, counting down.
TTAAATAATTAAATCTCATGTACAAATATTTAATAATTGTTTCACTTTTAGTTCTAACTGCTTGTTCTTCGCAGAGATCTGATCTTCAAGCTAGTATTCTAACTGACATTGAAGATGCAAATGTCTCTGCAAATGAAGCTATTGAACTTATTGATAGCTATGCTACTGATGCTAATTTTACTGTGCTGGATGTGCGTACAGAAGCTGAATATCAGGAAGAATGTCTGACTAATGCGATTAATGCCAATGTGGAAGGGGATGATTTTCAGACCCAAATTGCTCAGTTGAATAAGAATAATAACTATTTGGTTTATTGTAGAAGTGGAAGGCGTAGTTTGGAGGCTCAAAAGATAATGCAGGAGGAAGGTTTCACCAATGTGATTAATGTGGAGTCTGGGATAAACGAAGTTAAGGAGCAGGGAGCAGAGGTGATTAAGGGGTGCTATAAAGTGCTTTAAGGTAGTCAAATAATTGAAAAATTGCGCTAAATCTGTTATTATGTTTAGTGATTTTAAATATAAACCAATATGAACAAGGGAGAATATATCGTTAAATTGCAGGAAAAAATTGAACTCTGGCAGGAAAAGCTGGAGGAGTTGCAAGATGATGCTGATCGATCTGAAGAAGATATTAAGGATGATTATCTAGAGCAATTGCAGGAATTGTGGAGATCTTTCGAGGATATTGAGTCCAGGGTGGATGAGATTGATGAAATGACTGATCAAGAGTTCGAAGAAGAGCGAGTGGTGATGGACGAAAAGATTTCTGACTTTAAAGAACAATTGAAGCTTGCTCGCGAGCAAATTAATGACGTTTAAAAGCGCGCATTTCATCAATGAATTGACGCATTTTTTTGGTGAGACTGACTTCAGATAAGCTGGTATTGGTGAAATCTGAATAAAGATCCAGAAATTCCTGTTCAAATTGTTCGAATTTAGTTCCTTCAATGCCCTTGTCTGCCTTACGATTGAGCCAATAAGCTGAGCGGGGATAGTCGTATTGGCCTAGAGTATCAAAGAAATTAAAAAGCCCTTTTTTGTATTTTTTATATTTTAGGGAATTATATTAACGATATTCAGATAAAAGCAGTGATATTGCATGTTGTAATTTTAGAGTTATAATTAAATAAATTTAATCATACCTATTTTATGACTACTAATCAGCCTATAACATCTCTAAATCCAAGCTATATTACTTGTGAGAGGGAGATATTGGTTGCAGCTGCTCATTGTATTTTTTACAAAGATTCAGAAAAATATAGGTATGCAGTGGAAAATAGAGAAAAAAGTAATGCTGCCAATGCTTTGTATCTTGCTGTAAATCGCATTCGCAGCTTGCTAGAACATTTTGAAATTGATCCTCTGGAAAGAAATGCTGTATATAGATTGATTGATTGTATGAATGAAAGGCCGGGAATGAAGGATGCGGTTTTAAAAATTAGAAAGATAATGCGGGATGATTTTTCTCCCTTTTTACTTCAAGAGGAAAAATTATTGAGATTAAGAAAAAAACGTCAAAAAGAACAGGCCAGTAACAGGTCACACGTATCATGCGACCGAGGGCCTACTACAGCACAGATTTATAATAGAGAGTATGACATGGTAGAGCCTCCTGTAAGATACAAGTCACCAAGCAGAACTCCGGAGCCACTTGTTGAGGCAATAGAAGCTCAACGCGCGAGAGCTGAGGCTTTGCCTGAGCCGATTTCAGCCACTCAAGCCAAACAAACTATAAATGGAAAATCAAAAGTAGGTATGAGTACATTACCTGAAACAGTTCAGGCCAAAAGGGCAGCTAAGGTAAGACCTCAGCCGGTTGTGAGTTGTGATAAAGAAGAGGAAACTTTAGTGTCCGCTTCAACAGTTGATGCTGAAGAAGAAAGATTAGTGATAGAGCAAAAGTTACAGGATTTAAAAAAAAGGGGTATTATCCAATAATTGAATGGGAAGGGAGACAAGTCTCCGCTTCCTGGGGAGTCTTGTCACCCGATGATGGTCCTCTCTCCCTTACTGAGGCGTACCGGTGGAATTGCGGCTTGAGACGGTCGGTGGGCTAGTTCTTGATTACTCGCTTTCCTGATCGCTGGCCGCGGGCGAGGACTCTTGTTCGTCTTCGTCATCAGCTTCTTCGTCGGGCTCGTCGGAGGTGGCCGCGGGCGAGGACTCTTGTTCGTCTTCGTCATCAGCTTCTTCGTCGGGCTC